>JAZGGE010000382.1:0-5067 GCA_036480195.1 Methylococcales bacterium | reverse complement strand
TTGAAAGAGATGACTCTTCCTGCGGTTCTACGCCTAGCCCACCACGAAAATCTACCCACTCAAAATGGGTATTCTTAAGGAACGGGAAATAAATAAATTGTACATTATGGCGCAGAATTTTTGTTTGCCTTCATTCGTATAGTAACGGGCGCATAGCTGGCTACGTAACAGTTGCTATACGAATGAAGACGGACAAAAAGACAAGCTAGCTTGTATAAGTTATTTATTTCCCGTTCCTAAGATCGGGTGCCTGATCTTCGGTTATCATCGTCCCTCGATAAAGCCCCTATATTGACGTGCGTAGTAGTGGGTTCCAATACAGTGTTACGCGGTGGTTGGCTAGTGTCAGGAGAGGGATAATCACGCGTATAATGCAGGCCTCGGCTTTCCTTTCTTAGCAGTGCGGATTGAATAATGAGGTCAGCAACAATGACCAGATTACGGAGTTCCAGTAAATCTGCAGTGACCCTGAAGTGTCTATAATATTCGTTGATTTCCTGCTTGAGGAGTTCTACCCGATGGTTCGCTCGTTGTAGCCGCTTATTGGTTCTGACTATTCCGACATAGTCCCACATAAAACGTCGGACTTCATCCCAGTTGTGAGATACCACGACTTCTTCATCAGAATCGCTGACTTGAGATTCGTCCCAAAAGGGAAGAGATTCCGGCGGGTCAGTTTTCTTCAGATTGGCAATGAGGTGTTTACTGGCCTGTTTGGAAAAAACCAGGCATTCCAGTAGTGAGTTGCTGGCAAGACGGTTAGCGCCGTGCAGCCCGGTGAACGAGGTTTCTCCTACCGCATATAATCCGGGGATATCAGTACATGCATTGTGATCAATCATGATGCCACCGCAGGTGAAATGAGCGGCGGGAACAATAGGGATGGGTTGCTGGGTGATATCAATATTCCATTGCAAGCATTTGTCGAAAATCATAGGAAAGTGATCTTTGATAAATGCTGAGGATTTGTGGCTGATATCCAGATAAAGGCAGTCTACCCCAAGCCTTTTGATTTCATGGTCAATTGCCCGGGCAACAATATCTCTGGGAGCAAGTTCCTCTCTTGAGTCAAACCGGTGCATAAAAGAGGAGCCATCGGGTAATAATAATTTTCCTCCTTCACCGCGAACAGCTTCACTAATTAAAAAAGAGCGAGCTTCGGGGTGATAGAGACAGGTAGGATGGAACTGGATGAATTCCATATTGACCACCCGGCATCCCGCGCGCCATGCCAGGGCAATTCCATCACCGGTGGCAATGTCAGGATTACTGGTGTAAAGATAAACTTTGCTGGCTCCACCCGTTGCGAGAACGACAGCTTCTGCGGCAAAGGTTTTTACCTGATGCTGTAGGGCATCGTAAACATAACAGCCAACGACCTTCTGTGAGGGTTCACCAAGCTTCTTGGCAGTAATCAAATCAATGGCATGATGATGCTCGAAAATTTCAATGTTGGGATGCTGTTGAACCTGGTCTTCCAGGGTATTGGATAGTGATTGTCCTGTCGTATCGGCGACATGGGCAATGCGTCGGTGACTATGACCTCCTTCGCGGTTTAAATGTAAGACATTTTCACCTTTAACATTCTTTTCGGTGGAAAAAGGCATGCCTTTTTCCAACAGCCAGTCAATACATTCCTTCCCTTGTTCGACAACAAGACGAACAGTCGTTTCGTCGCACAAATCAGCACCCGCAGTTAAGGTATCGTTGATATGCGCGTTAATCGAATCTTGATGATTAACTACAGCAGCGATTCCCCCTTGAGCATAGTAAGTGCTACCCTCGTTAGCCGTTTTTTTTGCCAGTATGGCAATCTTCGCGTGATCTGCGAGTCGCAGGGCAGTCGAAAGTCCGGCGGCTCCGGTGCCAATAATCAAGATGTCGTGGGTATGAAGTTGAGGCATTGATACGGTGATATTAAATGGAATCTATTACCAGTATACGATAATCTTCCTAAATAAGATTGATCCCCATCCGGCTAGAATCGATTGAATTTCCAACCTTAAATAATGTGCAGATGGTAAACTAGCTCAAAAAGCCCAAATTCGGGCTAACAGAATCCATCGCTACGAAACTTACGTAGTCTAGAATTGTCAATATATTTGTTAAGGAAATAGTGGCAACAAAACCCACCCAGTCAGGAACGCCGGTTGATCAGGAATTGGTGGAACGAGTGCAGCGCGGGGAAAAGAAAGCGTTTGATATTCTTGTCCGTAAATACCAGCACAAAATAATTCCGCTGATCTGCCGATATATCAAAGATGAAAGTGAAGCGCTTGATGTCGCGCAGGAAACTTTTTTAAAGGCTTATCGGGCGTTACCCAATTTCCGTGGCGAAAGTGCATTCTATACTTGGTTATACCGGATCGCGATTAATACCGCAAAGAATTATCTTGTTGCCCGTTCCCGTAGAGCATCCGATAGTGAAGTAGATGCCCAGGAAGCCGAGCAATATGAAAACGCTCCCGGTTTAAGAGATCAGGATACACCCGAAGCCATTCTATTAAGCGATGAAGTTGCCGAGGTTATTCAGGCCGCTATTGAGGGATTGCCTGATGAATTAAGAATTGCTATTACGTTAAGAGAGTTTGAAGGATTGAGTTATGAAGAAATTGCTGAAGCCATGGACTGTCCCGTAGGTACTGTAAGATCCAGGATTTTCAGAGCCAGGGAGGCTATCGATAAAAAATTGAAACCATTGTTAAATGAAACGGTGAATGTGTGATGCTGGAAAATTACGAAGAGAAAATGGCATTGTTGCTCGATAATGAGCTCAGTGTGGAAGAGTCTGTGGACATGCTTCAGCAGATAGAAAAATCTGAGGAATTAAAACTAAAATGGAATCGGTACAATCTCACCAGCAGTGCGCTTAACTCCAATATTTTTCCCGTCGTTGATCTTACCTCACGAATGAGTGAGCGATTGGAATCTGAACCTACCATTATGGTGTCGCAACGTAAAAAACCATCTTCATATAAAGGTAGAGTGATTGCAGCAGCCCTGGCCGCGTCGGTTACGCTGGTTACTGTAATTACGATGTCGAATTTTGAAAAACCATCATTTAGTAAGAGTACTGTTCCAAAGGTTGCCGTTAAATCTCCCACACCTTCGATAGATCCTCCAATTACTATAGATTCTGAATCCCCGGCTTTGAATCCTCGTTTCAACCGGTATCTGTTTACCCACAATGAAAGTACCTATGAGACGGGAATGCAGGGAATATTGCCTTATGCAAGAGTCGTTAGCTATGAAATGAGCAGATGAAAACTGGATGCGCCCTTTGCTGCGCCTACAAGTCGAATAGTGATCCTGGGCAATTGGATTGCTTCTTTCCCTACAAAAGTCTTACCGCAGGCGTTATCTTACTCACTATTTTGTGGTTGGCGATGTTGGGTCGGGCGCAAGCAGAGCCTGTCGATGGTGCAAGGGTGTGGTTAGATGCAATGGTACGAGCATTAAGGGAAACCAGTTTTCGGGGTGACGTTATTTTTTTTAGAGACAACAAAATTGATACCATGTCAGTTGTCCATAAAGTGAGCGATGGGGTGGTGCATGAACGGATGGTAACTCTTAACGGACCTGTCCGGGAAATCGTTCGGGATGCCGATAAAGTGACTTGCTATTTTCCCGATACCCAGACCGTCGTTCTTAAAAATAATACTGCGCCGAGCGTAATTTTTTCCAGTTTACCGAATAATCTTGATAATACGGGAGAACGATATTCTTTTAATTTGAAATTAGTTGATAGAGTCGCTCAGCGGGAAACACAAATCGTCTCAATTGAGCCAAAGGACAATTTGCGTTATTCAAGAAGAATATGGATCGATGTTGCAACGAAACTACCCCTACGCTACCAATTGCTCGATGAAGAACTCAGGGCAATTGAACAGATGGTGTTTCTCTCAGTAGAAATGTTGCCTTCTTCCCATGAAATGAAGACGAGTGCCGAACCTGTTCTACTGAAAACGAGATCATCAGGAATCAGGGATAGAGCACCGTTGCCGACAAAGGAAGCAAAGAATTGGCGATTAGGTGTTATTCCGGTGGGCTTTAAACAAATATTTCACCGGCAGAATCAACCGTTGGGAAACACCGAACCCATAGAACATATTCTGCTTAGCGACAGTTTTTCTTCAGTTTCCATTTACATTGACAAAAACGATCAATCGGGTGGTTTTCCTTCGGAACGTAGAATTGGAGCAATTAGTTCATACAGCCGTGCTACCCATGGTTTTTTTATTACCGTGATGGGAGAGGTTCCTTTGAAAACTGTGCGGATGATTGCTGATGGGCTGAATTATATAGGTCCAAATTAAGATCTACCGTTACATAAATCCGAATGCGTTCTTAATTCTTATGGTTGAAGAACAGGCTATTGTTATAGCAGTAAGAGCTGACAACGTATGGGTAAAAACAACCACTCTGAAAACGTGTGCGACATGCCCGGGTTGTTCATCGTCATTATTAGCCCACCTTTTTTCTGGAAATAACAAAAGTCTCTTAGTTGATACCTTGATACAGCTTGATGTGGGAGAAACCGTTATTGTAGGGATTGATGAGCGTAAATTGCTCAATTGGGCCGTGGTTATCTATCTATTACCTTTGATCGGTTTCTTTTCAGGGGCTATAATTGGAAGGTTTGTGGCGGACAGTATTACTTTTTTTGGTGAAAACCTGATTGTATTGGCAGGCGGAATAGTTTGTTTTGCTCTGGTTGTGAAGTATGTTAGGAAGAGTTTAGTCTTAAAATCCCACCAATTAAGGCCCGTCGTACTTCGTAAAGCTTAGGAACGGTCCGAAATATCTTGAACAATTGACTTGTCTTTTTATCTGTCTTCTTCGTTGTAACATTAGTTACGTAGCTCGCTATGTGCCTAATGTTACGTCTTGAATACAAATAATAATCCTACGTCAATTATCCAAGATATTTTATTCCGTCGCTTAATTCGTCCTTTTAAAGAAAGGCTCTGGAGATAGTTATGTGTTTTAGAAAGGGGATTTCCCTATATGTTTTTTTGTTGTTTTTTATTGCCGGGAGCAGCTTTGCGGCACTACCGGATTTTACGG
>JAZGGE010000381.1:0-8778 GCA_036480195.1 Methylococcales bacterium | reverse complement strand
CCCAAACCCCAAACCCCAAACCCCAAATCCCAAATCCCAAATCCCAAATCCCAAAAATAAATCTTAATTACTTAACTTTACCCCAGCCTGAGAATAAATTAAAATAATTAAAATGTTAAACGAGTAAAAGTTACCCCAGCCCAAAAAGATGGGAGGGGATGAACAAATCAAAAGAAAAGAGATGAATCTTAAGACGTCGCAGGGTACCTGCTTCATCACTTACAATACTCTTTCTTGAACAAGTCGTCTACATGTGATTTGAGATAACAATATTTGAAATTGATCTTCTTGGGGGCAATCACTCGGTTAAAGAGATCTTGACACCCAAATACCAGAACTTGGCCGTAGCCTATAATTTTTCGTTTATTGTTAAAAAGATAACGATTTCCAGCATAAATTCAGTCTTAGAGGCAATCAGACTTGATTTAACAGATGATAGCTTCACGGCACTGCATACTCATGCAACCGTATTAACCAATTATCTGAAACAACTGTTCCTTTCGTACTAGATTGTCTTACTGTCTCGTTATCGATTCATCAGTAGGGTAAAACTAACCTGTCTCACGACGGTCTAAACCCAGCTCACGTTCCCTATTGGCGGGTGAACAATCCGACACGTTGTGCCTTATGCAACACAATGATAGGAAGAGCCGACATCGAAGGATCAAAAAGCGACGTCGCTATGTGCGCTTGGCCGCCACAAGTCAGTTCCTGTGTACCATCCTCCACGATCATTTGTGATCGCTTCTAAGGACCGAGTTTTCGAGTTGGGCACTCTACAAATCGCGTTCTCTCGAACGGGAGTAGCTCGTACCTTAAGCAGAACCGAAGTTCCACCCATACCTTACCGAGCGTTGAGTCGTTCCACGAATCGACTGCTGGTTGTGAAAACAAGTAACTTATCACGAATGTAGTCTTGTATAATCAGTTCCCAGCATCCAGGCATGTTGCCAGAAGGCTAGCCCATGTGTACCTCCCGACTAGAGAATTGCTTCCCTAGGACTAATATAGTTTATCCCTGTGGTAACTTTTCTGACACCTCTACCTTAAAACCTGTAAAGACAAAGGATCAATAGGCCATGCTTTCACAGTTTGTATTTTTACTGAAAATCAAAATCAAGTAAGCTTTTCCCCTTTTGGTCGACAAGAGATTTCTGTTCTCTTTGAGCTTACCTTAGGACACCTGCGTTATTATTTAACAGAAGTACCGCCCCAGCCAAACTCCCCATCTAACTATGTCTTCTCCGTAAGTCACCAGTAAACTGGTTTAGTGCTAGAAACCCGAAGGTCTTATGCGAAAGAATTAGTAAGAATATTATATGAGTAGTGGTGTTACATTGTTGACGAATCTCCCACCTACACTATACCCCAAAAATATTATCACAAAGTCAGACTAGAGTCAAGCTCAACAGGGTCTTCTTTCCCCGCTGATTGTGCCAAGCCCGTTCCCTTGGCTGTGGGTTCGCTGGAGAGTGGGTAGGGACAGTAGGAATCTCATTGATCCATTCATGCGCGCCAAAAATTACTTGGCGAGGCATTTGGCTACCTTCATTATCAATAAATAGATACATACGTACAAAAGGATTTTTCAAAAGAATTAATTAGATCTTTTAGACAGTTTTTTCCGTCTGGTTTACTAATCGTGCTTGCGCTTCTTCTTTAACCGAGACAGACGATTGCCTGCTTTAAGATCGACTTTTCTAAAGTGATCCTAAGGCAGAACTTTGACCAAACTGGGGAGAAGTTACTTGAGCTAGCCGATCTTGCTGTAGCCGATCTTCGCGGGCCAGTTCGCCGGATCCTCCCAGTGGGAAGAAGGGTGAAACTTGCCTTTGCATTTCGGAACCACATTGCAATCACAGCCAAAGCAGTAAAGTCTCTTCCAGTTCTTCCATCGGGGTTCTTAAACGAGGTGGTCTGGGTTTAAGCAGGCTGACCAGTGACAGAGGTGAGAGATCTCATTCTGCATTGGCCATCCATCCTCGTTTCGTTACTGAACCGATGGAGTCATCTTCTGAAACAATTTAATAGATGTTGTATGTCCTCGAAATCTCGATGGACCATCTTTTCCTTTCTTACTATAATACGGATGAGGGAGAATACAACCCGTTTCGAACACGAAGAAACCTTTCTCACTGATAGTGCTAAAGGCGTTCTTGTTCTCCGGGGTAGGTGCAACTGCTTCCGTCTTGATCTTGTAGGACCAATCGAGGAACACTGCGTCATTCTCCGTCATTTCTTTTCGCATTTCTGCGACTGTTCTTCTCGCTGATCGTTTTACTGATCTAATTGCTGATTGTTAATTTTTCGATTTTGTCATAAACCTTGTAGGGGATACACATCGTTTAAAAACGCCGACTGTACATCAAAGCTGACCCCGAAGGGCTTGTCCGTGCAGTCTGTCGCCGTTAGGACGGGTGATTACGGAACTGTCATTCCAACCGTTTTAAACAATTTAACAACCTCAACCCCCTAGCAATCCTGACCAATTGGATTACTTGCAATTACGTGAACATATTATAGCCATATCCTTCCAACCGTGTTTCCACGTCACTGACTTTATCTTAAGCGACCGAAGTCGCCCACAACCATTAAGTCGATGGACCTCTAACCACATGGGTCGTTGGCTGCGGATTATCCCTTCAGAGTGGATTATTACCATACCTTAGCCGTTACACTAAGTGTCCGTGTGCATTGCTGCACAGAGACGGTACCACTGAGAATTGTAGGACTTCCCCGCAATTTGATCGTGTTGCTGATAATAAACTTATCAACTTGCTCCCCATTGCTGGGTCACATTTCTCTCTCAAGATAGCAAAATTATTAAGAGAGTTATAGTTACTCCCGCCGTTTACCCGCGCATAGTTGAATTTCTTCACTTTAACGTTCAGAGCACTGGGCAGAAATCACATTGTGTCAAAGCCGTTTCCGGTCATCACAATGCTATGTTTTTATTAGACAGTTAGATTCCCCTTGTCCGCTTCAGTTCTGAGTTGACTGTTATGTACAGTCGCTTGCCTGGTTCCCGATTTCAACCCCTCCGATTCAAGTACGAGGTACCTTTATCAGCTTGGTATCCAAAGGAAAGAAGGGTCGCGGGTCTGATCAGTCCTCAGAGCCAATCCTTATCCCGAAGTTACGGATCTATTTTGCCGAATTCCCTTACCCACATTCTTCCAGTTGACCAGAGTCTGCTAAACTTGGAAACCTGATGCGGTTGTTTGTACGATTTGGCATGGGTTTAAGACTCGCCCTCGGATTTTCATGGGTCATTCCACACGCACCTGACAGTCCAAAAAGAGGACTGCTCTACCTATCATTGGGCCGCTTCTCTGGATAATCCAATTCCGCGGCTTGAGATAGTTAAGAAGAAAAGAAACTCTTCCAGGAGTGTGAACTGACGTCTCCGAGCTTGTCAATGTTGCCATACACTTCCCATGACCAACTTGAGGAATATTAACCTCATTCCCTTTCGACCACGAGAAGAAACTTCTCTTCGCACCGGTTACGGCTGGTCTTAGGATCGAGTCACTTGTAGCACATTTCGTTTTCTACAAAACCATTTTCCACTTCGGTCTTCAAGATTCTCACCTGAATAATTGCTACTACCACCAAGATCTGCACTAGACACCGTTCCACCTAGGTTTACACCTCAGCTTCGACACGATGCCCACGCCTTCTTACACCTGACTCTGCTTTTTAGAATCAGGGCGGAGTATCGGTGACGCAATATAGTGTCATCCATTTTCAGGGCTATCTCATTTGGTAGGTGAGCGGGAAGCACTCCTTAGCGGATACCTGCTCTTAGGGTCACCGTCCTACTGTCTAAATGAAATAACGCCTTTTATGGTACCTGATGATTGCGTCTTAGACACCTTAACTCCACTTTAGGAGCATCCCTCATCGCCAGTTCTGCTTACCAAAAATGGCCCACTAAGGACTCGCATTTAATCCCGTCGTTCAACTAAGCAAACCACGGGCTTACCAATTTAAAGTTTGAGAATCGGTAGAGTCATTTTATGACCCCAGGCCGCTAATCATTCGCTTTACCTAATAAAACTGCGTCTCGTCCTTGCTATCCTAAGAGAAACTTCAGAAGGAACCAGCAAATAGATGGTTCGATTGGTTTTTCGCCCCTATACTCAAGTTTGACGAACGATTTGCACGTCAGTACCGCTTCGGGCCTCCATCAGAGTTTCCCCTGACTTCACCCTACTCAAGTATAGTTCACCATCTCTCGGGTCCTAACAAATACGCTCTTACGCACATCCATCTCAAAAGATCTGGAGCGGTCGATGTTGAATAATTGCTTATGCACACCTTATACTTACTTTCATTATGCCTATGGGTTTTACACCCGCAGACTCGCGTATGTGTTAGACTCCTTGGTCCGTGTTTCAAGACGGGTCGGTAGGGCCCGTTTTGGCAGCATCATTCCTCAATCTATCCCAATGTTCGCCGAAGCTATTCCATCCAGATACATTCATGCTGCCTTTCAGACATACTACATCACCATAAAGGCATTACACTCCTGTTAAGAGAGTCTAAATTCCCAAAGTAATTTCGAATATCAGAGTAACCAGGCACTATCGCTTCCTCCTCAACGGTTTCAAGTCTTTTAACTCTCTTTTCAAAGTGCTTTTCATCTTTCCTTCACAGTACTTGTTTGCTATCGGCTTCCCATCAGTATTTAGCCTTGGAAGAGGTATATCTCCCGATTGAAGCTTCAATCCCAAGAAGCTCGACTCTGAGAATACGGCAGTTGGATGTCAGTAAGAAAAAGGACGGGGATTTCACCCTCTTTGTCCCCCCTTTCCAGGAGAGTTATTCTTCTCACCTTCACCCTTGCTCGCATCTATAGATTACAATTCGGCACTTACGTGCAGATTCTCAGTCTGGGCTCTTATCTGTTCAGTCGCCCTTACTAAGATAATCTTTGTTAATTTCTTTTCCTCCACTTAATAATATGCTTAAGTTTAGTGGGTTATCTTGCTAACTTCAGATCGATATTACTAAAGACACTAATAGTCGAAGAGAATACCAAGAAACGAAAGAAAACCCTTGCGGGCCTACTTCATCCGTTCCAGAGCATCTCCGGAGTGTTCGACCGAAGGAACTAGTTCCAACAGCATTTAGATGGTAATAATGATGATACTGAAGCAAACATGCCAGTGTGATTAAACACAGGCGCTTATTGCGTTCGAAAATCTGATGACTCGCGGGTCCTGCAATTCGCATTGCTTATCGCAGTTCGCTGCGTTCTTCCTCGATATGGGAACCTAGATATCCACCGTTGAAAATTTTACTGTTTTTTTTTGTTTGGTCCAGGACAAGTCCCTTTCCAGATAATTTTTTATAGCCTTAGTAAACTAAGACTAGGTTGTTTTATTGGCGAAAATGATCCATCTGCAGGTTCTCCTACAGATACCTTGTTACGCCTTATTCTTCCTCTAAGTGATATGACTTACAAAACTTCCTGGCTAGGCCAGTCCGAATAATTCGTCGAACCACTCGAATCGGTAGAAGCGGCGGGCGGTGTGTACAAAGGACAGGGAGGTAGTCAACATGGGATGATGACCCATGCTTACTATTAATTCCTCGTTCATGACCCAAAATTGCAAAGGTCAATCCCAAGCACGATACACATTGAGAAGATTACCAATTTCCTTTCGGACTAGGTGGACTTACTGCATGTATCAGTGTAGCACGCGTGCGGCCCAGAACATCTAAGGGCATCACGGACCTGTTATTGCCTCAAACTTCCGCTGACTTAGGTCAGTAGTCCCTCTAAGAAGGATAACGATAGATGATATCGCCTCCTATTTAGCAGGTTAAGGTCTCGTTCGTTAAGGGAATTAACCTGACAAATCACTCCACCAACTAAGAACGGCCATGCACCACAGTGTATTGGATCAAGAAAAAGCTATCAATCTGTCAATCCTATCAATATTTTGCCCTGGTAAGTTTTCCCGTGTTGAATCAAATTAAGCCGCAGGCTCCATTAATGCTGGTATCCTTCCGTCAATTCCTTTAAGTTTCAGCTTTGCAACCATACTCCCCCATGAACCCAAAGACTTTGATTTCTCATTAGGTGCTGACAGAGGTGTACCCTGCCAATCCCTAGTCGGTATAGTTTATGGTTAGGACTACGACGGTATCTGATCGTCTTCGATCCCCTAACTTTCGTTCTTGATTAATGAAAACATCCTTGGCAAATGCCTTCGCATTAGTTTGTCTTTAATAAATCTAAGAATTTCACCTCTGACTATTAAATACAAATGCCCCCAACTGTTCCTGTTAACCATTACTCTATTCAAAAACCAACATAGTGAATAAAGTCATATTCTATTATTCCATGCTAAGATATTCAAGCTATCGCTTGCTTTGAGCACTCTATTTTGTTCACAGTAAAAGTCTATTCAACTGCAAGAAAAGTTTTACCTTATCCTACAGCCTCCCAGACAGACCCCGAAGGGCCGGACCTTCAACTACGAGCTTTTTAACATCAACAACGTTAATATACGCTATTAGAGCTGGAATTACCGCGGCTGCTGGCCGACAATAATTTTAATTAAATACCAATCTTAACACCCACACTCATTTCCGAGCATGATATCGATTTCCTTTAGCTTTGTGAAACAGCACTCCACTAAAAGACACCCTCGCGGGGGGACTAGCACGTACCTTAAGCCCTTTCGGACCCACACCTTTGCGCGCGTTACGACGGCTATGCGTTACCATAGCTCGCCACGGGATTAGCTCCAAGAGCCTTCCCCGTTCCAGGTTGTGTCGCAATACCAAAGACGAATCTATACTGTCCTGTTACAGCCACTTGGCAAACAGTATTAAATGGTAAGACTAGAAGATGGCACTTATCGTAGTGCCTTTAGAGCCTCCTATTTCTGGCGATAAGCAGCAATTAATTAGAAACTTTTAGATCTCCAATTAATTGTAATTCACCAGACTTGCCCTCTAATAGGTTTCTGAGAGTGGATTAAGTTCACTTCATTATATACTCAAGCTCATAGAGCCGAGCCTATTATTTCCATTAACTACCTCCCTGAGTCAGGATTGGGTAATTTACGCGCCTGCTGCCTCCCTTAGAAATGGTAGCCGTTTCTCAGGCTCCCTCTCCGGAATCGAACCCCAATTCTCCGTTACCCGTTATTGCCATGGTAGTCCAATACACTACCATCAAAGCTGATAGGGCAGAAACTTGAATGGTGCGGCGCATTGCTGCGCTCCGATGAGTTATTATGATTCCTCAACACGTGTGGTAAACTAATAAATACATCCCGAAGGAGTTTTTGCATGTATTAGCCTCAGTTTCCCATGGTTATCCATGTAAAAAGATCACCAAATAAATTATAACTGTTTTAATGAGCCATTCGCAGTTTCGCAATATATAACTTATACTTAGACATGCATGGCTTAATCTCCAAGTCCAGCATATGCTACTGGCAGGATCAACCAGATTACTACCTTAAGAACCACCGAAGTGGCCAAGTTAATAAGTCTTTTTAATCTCCAAAAAGGAATCAACGAGAGAACTCTTTCGAGCTCTTCACTGATCTGGCAGTATTACTTGCAATTAGCTGATTCCCTGCTAGTAGGCGGAAGCTTTAGAAGTGCCGCTTTCCCAACAGAGATCTTGATGTAGATCCGTCTTCGAAAGCCGTTAAACTTAAGAATCATGATATCTACGCTTTTGTTATTTTATACAATACCACTCGGGTATACATACAATAACTCTTGTTTTCAGAAACATTCAGACCTCGGATTCACAATTCGAGTTCTTCTTGTCTATTCAAACTTTTTGTAGAAAAGGTAAGTCCTTTAGGATCACTTGAATCGATCTTTCAGGATCTGAATATTTTCAGATTTTTACTTGCCCTCCTATATATGCCGAAATACCCGTTGGGGACTTTTGCGCTAAATCGAGTAACGCACCTAAAAAATCACTTTCAATCTTTTCACTTTTCCAGGACTTAGCCAAATTTTGCCATTTTTCACACTTTTTCATTTCTTTTCAAATGCTGCGGTTTGGCATTCACTCTTAACCAGGAAGAGTTCTCTGAAACGTTCTTCACACAAGTCTCCTCTTTCGTTCTAAAGTGGTTTTTTGAAGGTTTAGAAGAAGTGTTGGGCTACAAAAACGATTTGGACCCTTTTTTGGGTTAAAATTTTAACATTGGTCATTTTTGAGTTTTGGTTTTTTCACTCATTTTTTATTTCTACATAGAGTTGGTATACTGTTTTTTATGGCAGTCTTCTTACGCTGGCTTTTAGATGTTTTAGAGTTTGTTGAGGGAAGATTTGAGAGAAAAAAATAAAAATACATTTTAACTGATTTAAAAATTTTTAAAATCGACTTTTGGGAAAAATAACTCGAAACCAGCACTGACACTCTATATGATAAACCTGTTCTAGGGTATTTATATGCCTATATCTCCAACTTCTCAGAGGCGAGTTTTTCAGCAGATCAGCCAATAGTGCTTAAAACCGCAAAAAAGGGCCCAAAATGGGAATTTCATGGGCTGGGGTATATAAAAGCGAAAATTTTTTGTTCAGAATTTTCTGAAAACGTCTCAGATAAACAGTGTATTTCTCATTTCTTATAGAAGTGCGTAGAAAGTTGTAGGATTGGAAAATTTTGGTGTAAAAATCCGTAGAAATGGTATAAAAATCGGTAAAACCATAGCTAAACTTGACCTAAAATTGGTAGAATAATTTGTATAATTTTTAGTAATTATTTTTGTCATAAGGGGTTTGGGGTTT
>JAZGGE010000380.1:0-2980 GCA_036480195.1 Methylococcales bacterium | reverse complement strand
AAAAAAAATCATACCCCTAAAGAAACAACAAAAAAAGCAGTGACAACAAAAAAAATAAAACTTGTTTTTACAGGTAGCATAGGAGCTGGAAAGACGACGGCGATTTGCGCCATTAGCGAAGTAGATCCAATAACAACGGAAGTGCATCCGAGTGAAGTAGGGGTGTTGCATTTAAAGAAAACTACGACGATTGCTATGGATTACGGCGAATTAACACTTGATGATGGGGAAAAGCTGTTCCTCTACGGGACACCGGGTCAAAGGCATTTGGACTTTATGTGTAGTATATTGACCAAGGGCGCTTTGGGATTAGTCGTTTTAGTTGACAATTGCCATCCTGACCCCTTTTCAGACATGGACTATTATCTAAACCTTAATGCTGGATTTCTAATGGAAAATCCAGCCATTATTGGCGTAACGCATATGGATGTTGCCCAACGGCCAAACATACAACAATACCAGGAATACTTGCATAAGCGCGGAGACCAATGGCCGGTATGCCAGATAGATGCCCGGAAACCCGCTCAGATAACGTCATTGATAGAAACTCTGTCTGCTGTCTTGCAGTATAGCTAGGAGGCTGCCCGAGAATAGAGCAAGGAGTACAAATTTATCTCGTAGAGAATTATAAATAATTAAACAAAGAAAGGTTCTGCACCTTTACATAAGCCTGCTGCGCCGCCTGAAGGGCAACATTTTGCTGGTTAAACTGGCTAATCGCTTCAGCAAAATCAAGATCTTGCACTTCAGAGAGTGTTTTTTTCATATCCAGCTCAAAATCGGCGTTTACTTCCTTTTGCTTATCCAGCGCGTTCAACCGTGCGCCCACACTGGAGCGCACGTTGAGAATACGATCAATCGCACCATCGATATTATCAATTGCCGCTGAATCCGATATATTTGCATCCATATTGTTTGCAAATGCGTAGAGCACATCAAATGCTCCACTCACGCCTGCTGCGCCAAAAACATTTTCTCCAGAATCACTATCCGCAACAAGTCGAGTGGGTCCAATTCGGATCGATCGTTGGCCTGAATCACCTTGATAGGAAAATCCACCCGCGTCAGCAGAGCCATCAAACGGCTTAGTATGTGTTTTGTCCCCAGAAAACACATACTCTCCATTGGCATTTTTAGCATTGGCCAAGCCCAACACACCCTCAAGAATTTGTCTGGCCTCGGCTCCAATAGCTTTGCGATTTGTAGCATCATGAGTGCCATTGGCACCATTCACAGCAAGCTCTCTGGCACGTTGAAGAAAGTTTGTAACCCCATCCAGAGTAGATTCCTCTATAGTCAATCGGGATCTTACCGTATCAATATTCTTCTGATACTGTCCGGTTGTCTCGACTGCTTGCTTTATATCCAGCAACCTTTTACTGCCTGCTGGATCATCGGATGGTGAAAGCAGTCGTTTACCAGTCGAAAGTTGGATCTGGGTTTTTGAACTTTTGGACTGTTGATCAAGAATTGCGTTAATGCCCCGTTGATACAAAAGTGAAGTTGATACCCGCATAACTATCTCCTAACTGCACTAAGTAAAGTATCAAACAGCGAATTAGCCGCCGATATAACCTGGGCGGATGCCTGATAAGCCTGCTGAAACTTGATCAGGTTGGCCGCCTCTTCGTCTAAATTTACACCCGACAATGATTCCTTTGCTTCCCGTGAATAGTCGAGCAGACCCTTTTGGGCGGCTTCATTAACTTTAGCTGCATGGGTTTTTGAACCTATATCTGAAGTAATAACACCATAGGCATCATGATAGCTTGCTGTATTTCCCAGCATGTTATTAGCAACCTGCAACTCGGCAAGCTTCAAGGCATTTCCATTATTACCTACAGCGCCGCTGGAGGTATCAACAGCTGATGCCGCGATTTCCCTGGTATCTGTTATCTCTACTTTGATAGCCCCGGCGAAACCATCCGATGACACTGGCGGCACTTTAAAAAAATCCGCATTGGTATTGCCATCCAAATCCCAACCCACACGATGCTGGGTGTTAAAATCATTGGCTAATTGAACTGCAATATCATCGAGCGCAGATCGTGTCGGGGTCAGAATCTGGTCACGAAATTTCATCATCCCAGCCAATTCACCCCCGGTTATCGTAGAGGTCACATTCATCGTACTCGTACCCACAGTAAGTGTTATATCGAGTTTCTCAGGGTCACCGGCAGAGGGCTGCGTCCCCATTTTTGAGACTGTTGTTCCCATAACCAGTGCCTGCCCCGTGCCAATAAATACATTGAGCGCACCATCTTCCTGGGGTAGTGTTTTAACATCGACAGTTTTGGCTAATTCACTCACCAATTGATCTCGCTGATCTAATAAATCATTCGGGGGTTGCCCTCCAGAAGAGCCAGTTGCAACGATAATCCGGTTGTTCAAACCAGCAATTTCGGAGGCAAAATTATTAACATCGGAAATAGTGCTTGTGAGTCCTTGACCAACTTGACCTTGTAGATCTGCCAACCGGGTATGTAGGGTATTAAATCGATCAGTCAGAAGATTCGCTTCACTGAGCAAAACCTGACGGGAAGGTACAGATGTTGGATCATCGGCAACCTCTTGGGCAGCATTAAAGAAATTTTGCAAGGTTCCGGTTAAACCGGTGCTTTCATCGGCAATAAAATTATCAATTTCGGTTGCAAACTTAGCATAACTCTCCAGTTCGGAATGGGTGGAACTATGGTGACGAACCTGTTCATCCAGGAACTGGTCATAGACCCGTTCAACATTATCGCCTTTAACTCCGGTTCCGATATAACTTCCCCGCAATAACTGGGGATCTTGTGCCGTTTGGCCCACCCGTTGACGGTTATAGCCTTTGGTATCGACATTGGCGATATTGTGCGAGGTTGTTTGTAATGCGCGTTGATAGGCCATTAAGCCGGATGTTGCAACACCGAGTATTCCGCCTGCCATATCGTTACCTTTTTACTAATTTATACTAGTACTCTGTCAACATTGTATTGAC
>JAZGGE010000379.1:0-2620 GCA_036480195.1 Methylococcales bacterium | reverse complement strand
TAAATTCGCATAAGAAAGCACCAACCATTTAAGCCCGATGTTTTCGAAATTGATCTGCACACGCGCCTGGGTGCCAGAGCCTTCGCTCTGCAATACCACACCCTCACCAAATTTTTTGTGAAGTACTCGTTGGCCCAATCTGTAACCGACTTTGCCCGGTGTCTCTGAAAATACCGGGGTAGTCACTGTTGCAGGCCGACCGATTTGAGCACCCATCCGAACTTCTTCAACCTGTTCCCGAGGGAGTTCCCGTAAGAACCGTGAAGGCCTTGGATAGGAATCACGGCCATAAAGCCGTCGTGATTCAGCATAGGTAAAGTACAGCTTCTGCATTGCACGGGTCATCCCGACATAACATAATCGACGCTCTTCTTCTAAACGACCAGGATCTTCCAGCGATTGTTGAGATGGAAACAGTCCCTCTTCCATTCCGACGACGAAAACAAGTTTAAATTCCAGTCCCTTAGCGGAATGTAAAGTCATTAACTGAACAAAGTCATCATAGGCATCAGCTTGGGTATCACCGGATTCCAGGGCTGCATGGCTTAAAAATTGATCCAGTTCATTCAGTTCAATATCGGAATCTTCCTGGTTCTCAAATTGCCGGGCGGCGTTCACCAATTCTTTCAGGTTTTCGATTCGTGCTTCACCTTTTTCGCCTTCTTTCTGATAAAGGGCAATTAAATTGCTGCTTTCGACAACCCTTTTGGTTCTTTCATGCAAAGTAAGTTCCGAGGAGGCGTCGGCCATTTCGTTGACAAGATCCAGAAAACGTTTAAGTGCATTTGCGGCTCGTCCAGTCAGTGTTCCGCCCTCACAAAGATTTTCTGCCGCTCGCCAAAGCGACAATTCCTCTAGTCGCGCCCGCTCCCGAACAAAATCCATCGTCCGCGCTCCAATACCTCGTGTGGGTGTATTGTGAATCCGTTCGAAAGAGGGGTCGTCATGCCGATTAGCGGTCAAACGCATATAAGCCAGGACATTTTTTATTTCAGCTCTATCGAAAAAACGTAATCCACCATAAACCCTATAGGGGATGCCTGCCGTGACCAATCGTTCCTCAAACAAGCGAGATTGCGCATTGGAGCGATAAAGAATCGCCGCATCACACCGTAAGTTACCTTCTTCAATCCATTGCTTGATACGTTCTATAACAAAAAGGGCTTCTTCCTGCTCGTTAAAGGAAGAGTAAAGTGATATGGGTTCACCATCGCTGTCTTCCGTCCATAATTTTTTACCAAGACGTCCTTCGTTGTACGCGATTAAGGCGTTGGCAGCCGCCAGGATATTTCCAGTAGATCGATAATTTTGCTCTAGACGTACCAATCGATGTCTTGGATAGTGCTTCTGAAAATGATGAATATTTTCAATTTTTGCACCTCTCCAACCGTAAATAGATTGGTCATCATCACCGACAACAAACAGGTTTTCCCGGTCAGTGGTCAAAAGTCTTAACCAAGCATATTGAATCGTATTGGTATCCTGGAACTCGTCCACTAAAACGTAGTGAAAACGCTGTTTATAATGATCCAGCAAATCACTGTTATCGCGCAATAATTCGTGAGCCCGCAGTAATAATTCAGCAAAATCTACCAGGCCCGATCGTTGGCAGAGTTCTTCGTACGCGGTATAGACTTGTAGCATTACGCTTTGATAGGGATCTCCGGTTTCCAGCATATGTTTGGCTCTTTTGCCTTCGTCCTTCTGGGCATTGATAAAATGCTGGATTTGGCGTGGCGACCATCGACTTTCATCAAGATTCAGTACTTTTAACAACCGCCTTATTACCCGATATTGGTCGTCGGAATCCAGTATTTGAAAAGTATCCGGCAAATCAGCATCGCTGGCATGGTGCCTAAGCAGTCGGTGCGTAAGCCCATGAAAAGTCCCTACCCACATTCCTCGGGTGGAAATCTTCAACAGCGCTTCAATTCGACTACACATCTCTTTTGCAGCCTTGTTTGTAAATGTAACCGCCAGAATCCCTCTAGGTGATATCCCCTCAGCTTTTAACAACCAAGCGACACGATGAACCAGCACCCTGGTTTTGCCACTTCCGGCCCCTGCTAAAACCAGTAGAGATTTTTCGGTGGCGGTCACAGCTTCACGCTGGGTATCATTCAAAGATTCAATTATTGAGCTAACATCCATTCCAATAGTCTTTTTTGGTCGAGATTTTCCGATAAATTAGGTAACATGAATCACTTTAAGCGATTGCAAGATAGGGATGGTAAAAATGAAATTCGATATCAAAAAGGTTAAATTCGAGCATAACATCGGTCTGAAAGAGAAAAAAATGCGCAATACCATTGGTTTCATTGCCATTTTTATTTCAGTTTTCCTGGCCAACATTTTTCTCTTGGTTGTGGGTACAATCCTGATTAGTACAGCCTACTCGGGTTGGTGTCCGGCTTATTCAGGCATGGGGAAAAGCACTCTAGAGAAGCAGTCTCCAGGGTAGTGCCTTTAGTTGTGCATATTTTGTAGATCGTGGGTGGATTGCCGACAGCGTAATCTACCATTTTAAAAAGCCCTGTTGGGTTATGCTGTCGCTAACCCTACCTACGATCATACTCACATTTAATGGCTGTTTGAAAACTTCCCGTAAAAATCTATCCAT
>JAZGGE010000378.1:0-13255 GCA_036480195.1 Methylococcales bacterium | reverse complement strand
ACAGTTTTCATAAACCCTGAAGCAAGCCGCATTAAAGCCGCATCAATACTACTACGCAACTCACCAGGCTCCATCGTTTCCGGGAGAGGAACCTGGAAAAGTTGATCGCCACTTTCCAGTAACATATAGAAATAGAAACTATTTGGATCAAGCAACCCGGCTCGTAAAGGCTGAAAGCCGTACTCCTCTATAATCTGCTGGGCTAAAACCCCACCATTGGCTTCCGGATCATCAATTTGATAGCTAAACTTTCCAGCGGATTCTGTCTGGATTTCCTTCAACATTTCTTTCATTTCCTGGGAAAACTTCACCAAAACATCAGGAAGCTTCTCATCTGGCGATATAAATCCCTTGAAAGTGACTGGACTATCGATATTTTCAAAAATATCCCCTCCGCTTTGGTATTCGTACAATACTTTTTTAATGCTCCGCGTTATTTCATATTCTGGGTTACGTAACTGTATATCCAGATCACCTTCGGTCTGGGATTTCACTTCAATCAAATCCCGGAAACTCAAAACTTGATGTTTGTCACCATACTGAATAAGAATATCGAAGTATGAATTAACCAAAGAGGCTTGATACTTATCGGCAATTTGAAACGGTACAGGCTTTATGCCGTATTTTCCTGCGGCTTCCTCCTCCAATTCTGGATTTTCCAGGGGATCGATAAATTCCGCCCTGACCTTACCCTTTCCAGCGATTTCGTATTCCAGAATCAAATCTCTGAGCTGGGGAACCATAGGCGCTAACAACGGATGAGTCTTGGCACTGAAATAACCACGAATCAGCAATGGCTCACGAAGCTGCTGCAGATAATTTTCAGTTGCATTAGAAATGGAATAGATCTGCCCTTCAGTTACATCAGCCCGAGCAAAACCAACTTTCTGCAGCCAAATATTCCCGGCGATGAAATTGGCAGTTAACAAAAGAGTTATCAGTCTCCATTTGGTGTGGGTTTCCGTTTTCACATTCTTTGTCCACCGTCCTGATTCCAGGAAATAGACATTTAGGGTCAGGAATATTCCGATGATACTGAAGTAATAAACCAAATCACGCAAATCGATCACGCCACGAGTAATAGACGTAAATCGCGAACCCGATCCTAACAACTGGAAAAACTCTCCCGCCTGGTTGCCCAGTAACGAAGTTAAAACAGATGACCCCAGCAGGTAGAACAGAGAGCAGATTAATACGGTAACGATCAAGCTGACAATTTGATTATCCGTTCTGGCACTTACCGTCAAACCGATAGCAATATAGGCGCCTGCCAAAAACAGCGTAGCGATGTATCCACCCCAAACGGGCCCCCAGTCTAGGTTACCGAGTAATGATACAGTTATCGGCAATGGCAGCGTTAATAACAGCGCAATGGCAACTAGTGTCAGACAACCTAGAAACTTACCCAATACATAGTGGACGGGCTTCACCGGTTGAGTTAATAGGTATTCCAATGTGCCCATACGTTGCTCCTCACTCCACATCCGCATGGTTAGCGCCGCAACCAGAAAAATCAGCAAGATCGGCATCCACTCGAACAATGGCCTGACATCGGCGATATTTCGAGCGAAAAAAGTTTCCACCCAAAAGAAGGTAAACAGTGTGATTAACAGAAAGGCACCCAGAAAAATAAAGGCAATAGGCGATGAGAAAAATGTGGAAATTTCTTTTCTGGCGATACGAATAATACTATGCTGCATGGGCTTGTTCTCCTTCTTCAATCACATCGGCAACATTAATTTCACGAAAAACCGTTTCCAAATCCCGAACTTCCTGGCGGATTTCATAAAGCGCAAAGCCTGCTCCAACAATTTGGCTAGCGACTCTCGGCGCGATCATCTCTAAACTTAGCTTTTCTTCATTTTTCATCTCCAGACTGTATTGAAAAACCTTCCCTCGCTGCTCCATCAACTCCACGTTTTGCAGCCCGGAAACATCATTCAACAGCCGCTGAACAGGCTCTATCGGTTGATCAACCGACAGCAATAATCGTTGGCCTCGACGCAGGTCAGTCAGGGTCGAATCCAAAGCTAATCGACCATCGCGGATAATCAACACCCGATCGCATACCGCCTCCACCTCTTTCAAGATATGGGTGGAAATAATGATTGTTGCGGTTTTCCCCAATTCTGCGAAAAGCTCACGCATATGTTGAATCTGTGATGGATCCAAACCATTGGTCGGTTCATCCAGTATCAAGATTTCCGGTTGGGTCAAAATTGCCTGGCCCACACCGACCCGTTGCCGGTAGCCTCGGGAAAGCGTATTAATGACATCCAGCGCTTTAGGTTGAAGTGATGTTTGGGTAATAGCATACTTTATTGCATCTTCAGCAGCTTCCCCATCCAATCCCCGCAGAGCCGCAGTATATTCAAGATAATCAACCACCGTCATTTCAGGATAAACCGGGCAATTTTCAGGCAAATAACCGATCTTTGCCTGTATTGTTTGCCGGTGTTCATCAATATTCAGTCCGTCCACATAGATCTTCCCGGCACTCGGCTCAAGAAAACCGGTAATCATTTTCATAATAGTGGTTTTTCCTGCACCATTATGTCCCAACAGGCCGACGATTTCGCCTTTTTCAATGCGAAAAGAGACATCATCTACGGCGAGCGTATCACCATACTTTTTAACAAGTCGCTTGGTTTCTATCATTATTACTTTTTGGTTTTGGATGTATTTGAGCACCGAGTTGCTACGGTGCTGCCCGAATTTGTCGGCTAGTGGTGTCCTTAGTCAGCTATAGGAATGTTGCTCATTCCTATGACAGGAGGCTGTCTGAGAATAGAGAACCTACCGCGCAATAGCCCATTTTAGCCAGATTATTCGATTAATTCTGTTAAATAGTCAACTATTCGCCTCAAATGATCGAAAAATATGACTCAAAACGGATTTCCCTCACTACTGTTTCTTTTCTAGGAGAGCCTCCTGGAAAAATGGTTTATTTTATACTCTCCCAGCTGCTTTTTCTAGAATCACCTTGTGTAAATTGATGACGATTAGGGTTAGAATCGGTATAAATGGACTTGACCTAATGCTGGATAAAAATGAAACCGGTTACTATGACGGATCCCATACAAATACAGAAACAGGCACTATAAGGAATAATGACTATACAACTCAATAAGCTAGCAACTGAGGTTGGTGCCACCTTATCCGAAAAATCAGATAATATTCCGATCGAAGGGGTTGCCACCCTGTCCTCAGCAACCAACAGACAAATCAGTTTCCTATCCAGTCAAAAATACCTGGAGCAAGCGAAAAATTCTAAAGCAGCTGCTATTATCCTCAGTCGGGACATACCGGAAATTACAGCAGCCAAACTAATCACGGATAATCCCTATTTATGCTGGGCTAAAACTGCGGCGTTGTTCGCACCGGATCGTTCTGAACACCTGCCGGACGCTTATCACGCCTCAGCAACAATTGACCCAACCGCGAAGATAGCAAGCAATACTCACATAGGCCCTAACGCTTTTATCGGTGGGAACACTCGAATTGGACGTTACAGCAGCATCCATGCGGGGGTTGTTATCGAGGAAAACTGTACCATCGGTGATAATGTAGAGATTCACCCCAATGCAGTTATCCATTATGGAACAGAAATTGGTAATAATTGTATTATCTGGTCTAATGCCGTAATTGGCAGTTATGGATTTGGCAATGCCAAGGATGGGGCGAAGTTCGTCCCCATCCACCAACTAGGTCATGTGATATTAGAAGATGATGTCGGGATTGGTGCCTGCACGACTATAGACCGTGGTGCCATCGAGAACACTATTATCCGGCGCGGAACAAAAATAGATAATCAAGTCATGATCGCCCATAATGTCGAGATTGGTGAAGACACCGCCATCGCTGCCCAGACCGGCATCTCCGGCAGTACCAAAATCGGCAACCAGGTCTTGATTGCGGGGCAAGCCGGCTTCGTCGGACATATAGAAATTGGCAGTCAATCCTTCGTTGGCGCCAAAGCGGGAATTTCGAAGTCTTTTCCACCGGGCAGCAAAATTACGGGATATCCCGCCAGAAATTTGATGGATGTAAGACGCAGCGATATGGCGTTAACAAAGCTCCCAGCCTTACTTAAAAAAGTACGGGAGCTGGAAAAACAAATTGAGGATATTGCGGGTAAGTGATATCCGAAAATTGAGAGACACGCACTCAAAGTCCCATCCTATCATTCCCATGTCCTGTGTCAGCATCGCTTGGCCTGAACATAATTACTAATTGTTTACAAAAAAATAGCCGATGAAAATTGAATGGACGGGCCGACGACGCGCATTACCGCTCATCTTCATCGGTTGCGTTATAGCCGCGATTCTGATCGTTAAACTACAGCCTGCCATGCAACATGAGCCTACGACCGGGCTCGTGACACCCGTTAAGGTTATCGAGGTTAAGCAATATGCAGTGAAGCCCGCAATTAAAGGGTTTGGGGTCGTGGAACCGGACATTTTGCTGGAATCAAAGGCCGAGGTTGCCGGGAAAATCATCTATGTGCATCCGCAGTTAAAAAATGGCGCGGTGTTTCCGAAAGATACAGTGGTCATTCGTATCGAGCAGGTTGATTTTCAGCTGACCCTAAAACAGGCAGAAGCGAATACTGCATCCAGCTTGGCTAAGTTACAGGAGATAAAAACAAAATTAAATAACACTCGGATTGATATTAAGCTGGCTAGAGAAAAACTGGCCCTGGCGAAGAAAGATCTGGAACGGGGCAAGACATTACTGAGAAAGCACCTTGTCTCGCAGTTTGACGTTGATAGCCAGAAAACCAACGTGATTAAGCTAAAGCAGGAAGTACAAAATCTGCGGACGCTACTCAAGACTTTGCCCCAACAACAAGCGAGTCTCGAAGCTAGCTTGGACAATGCCAAAGTGGGTGTTCAATCGCAGCAACGCAACCTCGATAAAACCACGATTCGAGTGCCATTCAATGCGCGTATTTCTCAACTGGCTGTAGAGGAAAATCAGTTTGTCAGCCAGGGAGCGCTACTGTTTAGCGCGCAAACCACAGACAAGATCCTGATTAACGCACAATTCCCGCTAGAGCAGTTTCGAACCTTGGCCAGGGATTTTGGCGACAACACCGAACTTATCCGACAAGCATTTCAGTCCGGCTTTTCAGATCAGCTGTTTACCCAGCTAGGGCTGTCGGCCAAAGTCCGACTGACGGAAGATTTCAGCCCTTATTGGAAGGCCAGAGTCGAACGTATCAGCAGCCGCCTTGATCCAACGACACGAACGCTGGGTGTCATTATCAGTGTTGACCAGCCCAACAAGCAGATTCAGCCAGGAATCAAGCCACCCTTGCTCGAAGGCATGTATACCGAAATTACCATAGAAGGTAAACCCAAATCATTTTATCTTGTACCAAGGGATGCATTACATGAGGGCGAACTATTCTTATTCAACGCGTCCGATCAGTTGGAAAGGCGTGAACTAAAACCCGATCAGTTGCAAGGCAGCATGGCTTTGTTCCGCGTTGGACTGTCTGGAAAAGAGAAATTAGTTATCTCCGATCTTTTTCCTGCTATTCGCGGAATGGCGTTAAAGGCCGTTCGAGACAAAGCCAAGCAACAAGAAATCGCCCAGTGGGCGAAAGATCACCAATAATATGATCCGCTTTTTTACCCTTCACCCGACAGCCTCCAATTTGCTGATGTTGCTGCTGATGTTCGTGGGTCTGGTGACCTTGCCGAATATCAAGCGTGAAACCTTGCCAGAAATCAAAGCCTATGAAATGGAAATCAAAGTGCTCTACCCCGGCGCGACACCTCAAGAAGTCGAACAAAAAATCTGTCGACCATTGGAAGATGCCTTTGAAGTCATTAGCTTTGTCGAAGAAATTCGATGCGAATCGCGTCAATCTCTCGCCATCGCGGTGGTTGCAATGCTGGAAGACGGTGATTTTAACCAGTTTATGGATGACATCCAAAGTGCAGTCGACGAGATTGACAATTTTCCCAGTGAAACTGAGGAACCCGTTATCCGGGAAATAGGCCGTACCCAGGATGTCGTAACAGTTGCCTTGACTGCCGATCTGAAACGTCAGGAATTGAAAGACCTGGCGGAAGTCATTAAACGACGCATGTTGCGTGATCCGGGTATTCCTCTCGTCGAAATCGAAGGATTCTCAGAACGCCAATATCAGATCCAGGTTTCCCAGGAAAATCTACGCCAGTATGGATTAAGTTTACAGGACATTGCGTCAATCCTGGCACGCCAGGATTTAGACCTGCCCGCAGGGGATATCAAAACAAAGGATCGAGACTATCAAATCCGCTTTAGTGATGAGCGACGTACTCCCCACGATTTGGAAGAACTCATTATTGCCAAAGGTGACCATGGTGCTGAAATTCGTCTGGGTGATATTGCAACTGTGGTCGATCAATTTGAAATAGACGAAGACAAAATCGTGTTCAATGGCAAGCCCGCTGCATTTTTCAAGATTAGAAAAAATTCTCGAGATGACAGCCTGCGTATTCTGGAAGCAGTCGAAGCATTTATTGAAGAAGAACGCAAACGTTTACCGGATGAAATTGGCTTCTTTTTGACCCAGGATTTTACCAGCATAGTCAAAGACCGAATCCAATTGTTGGTATCCAATGCCTGGCAAGGACTGATCCTCGTATTCGGAGTGATGTGGCTTTTCTTTGGCACACGCTACGCTTTCTGGGTCATTATGGGCTTGCCGGTCTCTTTTCTGGCCAGCGCCTTTCTACTCGCTCAATTTGGTATCAGCATTAACTTGCTTTCCATGGTTGCCTTACTTCTGGCATTAGGTATCTTGATGGATGATGCAATCGTTATCAGTGAAAGTATCGGCCATCATATTGGTCTGGGCAAAACCCCTGTGCAGGCTGCGATTGAGGGAACTCATGAAGTAGCACGTGGCGTTTTATCCTCATTTATAACAACCTTATGCATTTTCGTCGGCCTGCTTTTTCTGAGTGGCAATATCGGTCAGATGCTAAAAACCATCCCGGCGGTACTCATATCGGTTATCACCGTTTCACTGCTGGAAGCGTTTTTAATCTTACCCCATCATCTACAGCACTCCCTGAATAAAGCCAAAAACAAACCCGCTGTGAAAATCCGACAGCAGTTTGCCCGCCATTTCAATCAGCTTCATCAGCGGTTTGATCACTGGATTGTGTGGTTGATTCGGTATCGCTACGCCTTTATGGGTTCCGTTATTGGGCTGTTTATTTTATCTATCAGCATGTTTGCGGCGGGAGTCGTTAAATTTTCAGCATTCCCCGATGTAGAGGGGGATATTTTGCAAGCACGCATCTTAATGCCTGTGGGTACATCCCTCGCAAAAACAGAACAGACAATTACAAATATCACCCAAAGTCTTGAGCAAGTAAATCAGGGGTACAAACAAATATACGGTGAACCAGTGGTTGAGGCAGTTACCGTCAGTTATGGTATGAACATCGACGCACTTGAAGGTGGAGCCCATCTCGCTACGATCAGCACCGACTTGTTGACGGCAGAATTACGACAGCGAACACTCAATCAAATTGCCGACGAATGGCGTAATGCTATTGGTGCAAGCCCTGAAGCATTAGCTGTTACTATTAAGGAACCCATGATCGGTCCCGCAGGACGGGCCATCTATATTCGCCTTCAAGGGGAGGATTTACAGCAACTGTCGAACGCCTCCCATCAGCTACAAAACTGGCTGCGAGGTTATCCCGGAGTCAGCAATGTCATCGATGACCTGAGGCCCGGCAAACCGGAATTTAGCTTGCATCTAAAACCCGGTGCAATTGCGCTGGGGCTGGATGCCAAGAATATAGCCGCACAATTGCGAGCCGCATATCAGGGTGTGGAAATCTTAGAAACGACTATTAAATTGGAAACTTACGAAGTAGTCGTTATTCTGGCCGATGAATCCAGAGATGAATTGTCAGACTTTGACAACTTTCCGGTCATCTCCCCTCAAACAGGTCAGGTCGTACCCCTTTCAACCGTTGCAGAAATCATTGCCACCCGAAATTTTTCCCGTATCAACCGAATTAATGCTCAACGCGCAGTGACAATCTATGGGGATATTGATGCCGAAATCAACAATACGCAAGCCGTTTTCAAGGACTTACAGAAACACTATTTAATTGGTTTTAAAACGCGTTTTCCGGAAATCAAAATCGACTTCGAAGGTGAAATCAAAGAAGGCCCGCTAACCCGCAATTCCATGCGCAAAAGCATGCTAATGGGTTTGCTTGGCGTATTCATACTTTTAAGTCTGCAATTTCGTTCTTACATTGAACCTTTGCTGGTAATGGTCAATATTCCGCTGGCCTTCATTGGTGTCATCTGGGGGCACATCATCATGGGTCAAGATGTAACAATGCCTTCACTGTTAGGCTTTGTTTCCCTTGCCGGCATCGTGGTGAATGATTCCATATTATTAGTCGAATTCGTCAAACGCCATAATCGCGAAGGCCTGGCACCCCACGATGCTGCGGCAAAAGCCAGTCACGATCGGTTCCGAGCAGTATTGCTCACATCGCTAACAACTATCGCCGGGCTCACACCACTACTATTTGAACAAAGCCTGCAAGCACAGATTTTGATTCCGTTGGCAACCAGTATTATTTTTGGCATCGCAAGTTCAACTTTTCTAGTGTTGTTTGTTATTCCATGCCTTTATAGCATTCTGGAAGATTTTCGGGTTATTGGAAAACGTCATACTGAGGCCTATTGACGTTTAGTACGGGATTAAGGTGGTTTGACGAAATAAAGTTACCAACCTTGCTTGGCGGCGGCGCTTGAGAAATCGTTGGCAGACGTTGAGGTGGTTTGTGAAAGGTTCCACCAGCGTAAACAATTTATTACCGACAGTGGGTTGGTCGAATGGCCGGAGGAACACTGAGCGAATGCTATCGATTCTGCCATCGGCTTTACCCGGAAGTTTGTTACGGTGGTATTTCCAGCATTCGCAAGGTCAGGCTTCACCGCCGAATTGGCGAATACCTGGAACAGTCTTTCGTCGGACACGCGGCTGATATAGCATCGGAACTGGCGAACGATTTTGAACAAGCTCAGTATCCGGAACATACGGTGCGCTATCATTCGGAATAAGCAGTTATTTCATAACATTGGAAATTAGGATCCCTTTTTGTTCCCTTAACCGTTATAGTTGCGCAAACGGTGCGACATGTTTTTCATCACTTCCCTGGCAAAAAATGGAACTTCGTGTAATAGCTCATAGAAGCGCTTTTCGTTGATTGAGATAAGCTTGCAATCTTCCAGGCATACCGCGGAAGCACTCCGTGGCAAGTCGTCGACAATGGCCATTTCACCAAATATCTCGCCCGGACCGACCACTTCCAATCGGGTTCTATTCCGTAGTAACTCAACTTTCCCTTTAGTGATCAGGTACATTATTTTGCCATCCTGACCTTCTTCGAAAATTGTCTCACCTTCTTCATGGAGTGTCGCATATTCTGATTCATTAAAAATATCGATCATTTTGAGTGTTTTTCGATACAGAAATGATAAACAAAAAATAGTGAGCACGTTAAATAACAGAATGGCGACCAGGGTTATAAAAACCTTCCAATAAAGATCATCTTGTGGCACGAATTCCCAAATGCCAAGCAATGACCAAATCAGCATCAGAGTCAAAACAATTGCATTTAGAAAAAACATCAACCGGTTAATCAAGCGAATAATATTTTGTAACATATTTCCTCCTCAATGCTGTTCCAGTAGTATCGAAAGTACCTAAGGGATGGAAAATAAATAACTTGAACATCCTGACTTGCCTTTTTGCTCGCCTTCTTCGTTGTGGCAACAGTTACATAGCCTGCTATGCGCCTGTTGCCACGACTTGAAGGCAAACAAAAATACTGCGCCATAATGTCCAAGTTATTTGTTTTCCATTCCTTAGTTTATATTATTGTGAACGCTTAATCTCACAAATCTATAAATCCACCTTACGATCATCCGAGCTAATCGCCCATTGGCGATTGCATGGATTTTCCGGGTTAAGATTCGATTTACATCAGCAATTCAAAGCTCTGGAGAATTGATCACCAACATCTTTTCAATCTGCATATCGGCAATAGTGTGTGGAATACCTCCCACCCCCAGTCCGGACTGGCGTAGACCGGCAAAGGGCATACTATCGATCCGGAATGCAGTATGATCGTTGACCATGACTACCGATGCATCAAACTGTTTGTAAAACTGCAAAGCAGTATCAATACTTTTGGTAAACACCGCAGACTGGAAGGCTACCGGTAAACTGTTAGCTTCGGTGATGGCAGCGTCGATTCTATCATAGCCGTAGATGCAAATGATGGGGCCGAAAATTTCCAGACAGCTCACTTTGGCGCTGTGGGGTGGATCCAGCAAGACCGTGCATGGATAACAACTGGCGCTTAACGGCTGTCCACCGGCCAGACAATTAGCGCCCGCGGCTACCGCCTCGTCTACCCACTCATGTACCCGTAAAACCTCTGAATGACGAATCAACGGGCCCACTTCGGTATCGATTTTGGTTGGATCGCCGACCCTTAGTCTAGAGGCACGGTTGGCCAACTCTTTGGCGAACATATATGCTTTGGCTTGAGGAACAAACACGCGTTGAACCGAGACACAGACTTGACCGGCATGGTAGTACCCTCCCCTAAGGATAGCTCTCAATGCCAGATCATCATCCGCATCATCAGCAACAATTACCGGCGCCGCCCCGCCATGTTCTAAAGCGCAACGAACGCCTGGCGCGAGCTTTGAGCGTAACATCCATCCCACCTTGGCGCTTCCGGTAAAACTAAAAAACCCGACTCGCTGGTCGGTTACCAGTTGGGTGGCTATGGCAATATTCTGGACGACCAAGCTCTGGCACCAGCCTTCAGGCAGGCCCGCTCTATGTAGGATATCGACGAACCGCAAGCAGGAAAGTGGCGTATCTTCGGCTGGTTTGACAATGACAGGACAGCCTGCGGCTACCGCGGTGGCGACTTGGTGTACAATTAGATTGAGGGGATGATTAAACGCGCTCACCGCGACAACCACACCTATCGGTTGTTTCAACGTAAAAGCGGTCCGATGCGTTGACGCTTCGCTGGTGCCCATGGGAATGACGTGGCCGGGTTCCGATTTCAATGCCTCAATACATAAATGCAGACCGTCAATGGCGCGAGTAACCTCAATCTGAGAGTCGATCAAAGGTTTGCCGCCTTCAAGGGTTGCCTCAAGAGAAAGAGCATTATGTTCTTTTAACATAATGCGTGCCGCCCGTTCCAGAATACCAATACGTTCATGTAAAGGTAGCCATTGAGCGCGATTTTTGAACAAAGCGCAGGCGGTCTGCAATGCTTTCTCGACATGTCTTTGATCACCAGTTTCCACTTCGGCGATGAACGCACCATCGAACGGGGTAGTTACTGTTATAACACCTGCTTTAGGTGGAGCGTTCACAATCATTAATGGAAAAACCCGTGTTTGTCCGGGCATTGTATTCATTTTGCTACAGTCCATATTTTTTTCTCCTTGGCTGCTGCCTTTTATTGGAATAAGTAATGTGAGTGCCTTAAAGCAACATTTAACTCAATGCGAACACGAATCTACATGTTCAATTGATAAAATTGGCGTCGACACTATTTCCATTTTGCTGTTCGCGTCTTATCAACCCAATCGTTACCATTGCCCTAAAAAGCGCATTGAATCCTATCCATTTTCCTGGAAATCATATCGATGTCACAGCCAACAACTTCTTCATCAAAGTCGCTTGGTTATGGACATCAAACTTGTGCATGGTCCTTTTAATATGGTTTCTCACCGTCTCCTCAGAGCGGTGTATTGAACTCGCGATCTCAGCGATTGAAGGTGTTATAAGAAATTGCGACGCACAGGTTGCTTCACATAAAGATAAGTTGTGAAATCGGGTCAGTTTGTCAACGACTGAGTTGTTTTCTTTTTTCCGGATAAAAGTGAGAATTATGCCGTCGTCACGGCATTCCCATCCCATTAGATTTTCCAATGCCGTTACTGGAATAATCATGATATTTAAGGCTGAATATTGACACTCAATCACACCCGTCTGGCAGGCGTTTTCAATCTCGGATAACAAGCGCTGTTGGGTTTCTGGCCATACCATTTCGAAATGACTTTCCGTGATATTCACACCATCAAGACCAGCAATAACTGAATGATAAACCGGATCTAGATGGGCTATTTGCAGGGCATTGTCGACAACAATATAGCCATCGAAAGGTCTACCGATTTGATGGATAATTTGACTGGACAGAATGCGTCGCTGCTCTGCGTGGATTGCTTCTTCCAACTGAGAGAGAATTGAATACAATATTTGCTGATAACGTTGTTTGTTCTGTTCGGTAAAAGCGTTTCCGCGATTAAGGAGCAAATTGAGTGAAAAGCGTTCATTGCAGGAAATAGAGAGCCCAAGACGAAATTGGTAATCGCAAGTCGTGATAAAATCAGAATCGGTTTTATCTCCCAATGGGGTATTGTCCAAGTCCTGGCTAAAAAACACAGTATACGGATGCTTGGCTATAAAATAGTTAAATGTATCACGGCTATTAAACAGCCTTTCATAGCGCATCTTATGCTCTGAAGAAACGTTAAATTGATACAGGAAACGGGTATTGTCCCTCTCGGCAAGATCAGTCAATAAAATACAGCCGCTATCGCAACAGACTTCTTTGGCAAGTTTTGATATAAACAATTCCCATATTGTTGGGTTACCGTGTGCTTTTGACAAAATACTGTCAAAATCAGTTGAAGTAAGATGGCGCATAGGATCCTCCGATTATTACTTTATTTTTATTGGGGTCCGTTGTGATCATAATGCGATCATCCCTGTTGGCATTTCTTTCCGCTTCGGACAAAAAATAATGGCGACCTAAACCTCCCCGCCGGGCCCAATATCGTAAAGTTAAAAACATCGTATTCATATTCAAAAAATAACGTATAGCTTCTGGTTCTATTGATAACAAAAGCTGTTGCAAATATAAGTGCATTTCTAATGCCAAACAAAGACGAACGCATAACAATCTATGAAATAATAATATTTTCAGTACGTTAAAAATATCGAGAGAATTTATCCAGGGCATGGCAATGGAGTATGTCGCCACAACATGTTGTGGATCTGTCAAATATGGTGGTGGCCAGAGGTGTGATTAAAAGTAATGCGAATACTTTATAGTGATACTCTACTCACCTTAATGAAGGTGCAAATTTGTAGGGTGGGCAGGCTTTTTTTGCCCAC
>JAZGGE010000377.1:0-14091 GCA_036480195.1 Methylococcales bacterium | reverse complement strand
AGATCAATTGGTGTTGGTCTAGATTTTCAGCTGCTGACGGATTCAGTGTGATAAATTCGTTTAGAGGTAGATAACGACTTGTTATCTGATGTTGGGATGCTGACTGACAGCAGGCATGTAGTAAATGGGTTTTACCCATCCCGGGTTCACCCCACAGAAAAATGAATTGTTCACCCTTACCTTCAGCGCACTGACGCAAGGTTTCGGTTACTTCGGAATTAGTCCCTGAGTGATACGTGTCAAAGTTTTGAGCCGGATTGATATCAAGTGGTAAAGGAGCTTGAGTTGGCATGCTGCGTCCGTCACTACTAAGCGCTTTGCGTTTTTTCTGCGGAACTCTTTGCCAGATTACGGACATAATAGACGGCGGCAAAAAACAGGGTGAGGCTAAAAATAATCTCCAGCGATGCAGGAATTCGTTCCACTTTCTCTCCGGCGACACTCAGAACACCGTGGATGAAATATGCCAAACTTAAATAGGCAGCCCATATAATTGACTTCGGTCTGCCGTGCAGAAGACCGCGTAATGGCAGAAGCAATGGAAAAAGAGCAATGGCAAGAGCAATGGACACCGGTAGGCTGGCAGGAGGAATCAATACAGTGTGCCAAAAAAGGTGTAGGGTTAGCAATCCGAAAAAGCCAACAAGTACGGCTATATAGGCTACTTTAATGTGCATCATAGGTTCACTGTCTTTAGCGCAAGTGCTGCTTTAGCAAGCCTTCGGCCTAAAACCCGGCAGAGGTTTTTTTCATCGTTGCTAAGGTTGCTTTCGTTATTATGGGCATAGTGGCTTGGTCCGTAGGGTGTGCCGCCCGTGGTGGTTTCAACCAGAGAAGGCTCTCGACTGGGTATGCCTAGTAAAACCATTCCATGGTGCAAGAGAGGGTGCATCATCGACAACAATGTCGATTCATGGCCGCCATGCATGCTGGAAACTGATGTAAAAACACCAGCGGGTTTGCCGGTGAGTGCTCCGGAGAACCACAGTGAAGTGGTTTGGTCGAGAAAATACTTCAATGGGGCGGCCATATTACCGAAATGGGTGGGGCTACCAAGAGCTAATCCATCACATTGCATAAGATCGTCCAGAGTGGCATAGGGTGCCCCTTCTGTTGGGATATTTTCTGCTACTGTGGCGCATTCTGCGGACACTCTGGGAACAGAGCGAATTATAGCGTCGGCGTCCGGGACTTCTTCAACGCCTCGGGCAATCTGATTGGCCATTTTTGCAGTGGCGCCTTCTGTCGTGTAATAAAGAATAAGAATCTGCGCCATTGTTAAAGAATTTTCAGCACATTTTCCGGTGGTCGACCTACGGCTGCTTTATCGTCTGTTACAACAATTGGGCGTTCTATGACCTTCGGATTTTCCACCATTCCGCGAATAAGTTCTTCGCGGCTTAAACTATCGTTATCTAATCCTGCGTCTTTATATTCAGTTTCTCTTTTGCGCATCAGTTCCCGAGGCTCCAAGCCACATTTTTTCAGAATATCATCAAGTTGGTCAGTGGTGGGTGGTGTTTTTAGATATTCGATAATAATAGGTTCAACGCCATTGTCTTTTAATAGTTGCAAAGTGGCGCGGGATTTACTGCAACGCGGATTGTGGTAGATCGATACGCTCATAGTATTTTTTGACGTTTGTAGAATGAAGAATCGCTATGGTACAGATAAAAAATTCCAGTTCCAAGCGTTGGGACAGGAAATGCTACTGTTTTCTGACCATGGATGATGGTTTAGACAAATATGCATTACATTAAGTTTGTCATTTATCATTGTTCCTTATGAATTTATTTTAAGCAGAGAGTGGATCGTAAGCATTTTTTCTCACTGCGATGGGGGGATCTTTTCTCTCCAATTTTTGTCTCCTTGGTAAGTTTTAATTAAATCGTTCCCATTGTTGGGGAAAGTGCGTTAAAATTTCAAACCATTTAGGTGGATTTTTACCGATTATTCACCTCAAAATGATTGAATAAGATAAGGTTTAGCAAGATTTTCTATGGCGGCTGTTCCTAGGAGGCTGTCCGAGAATGGTAATCGTAGAGAGGGGAGCCTATTTTGCGTTGATTTTTCTATGCTATTGCGATGAATAGTGGGTATATAGTGAAAATGATCGGGAAATCTCGCCAAAATGGGCTTTTTGACGGTAGGTTAGCTATTCTCGGATAGCCTTCTAGACTGTGCCAAAATATAATAAATTGAGAGGTCATTGATAATGAATCTTCTAGAAACACTTAAAAAGCAGGTCGGTTCGCAACTATCAAATCTAGAGTCTCAGATAAAAGTGTTAGCGGAAAAAAGTACTGAAGGCTCTCTTGAAAAAGCAGGTTCTTCCTTACAAAAAGGGGCTATTACTGCTTTTGGAATTATAAAGAGCGTCGTAAACAAAGGTATAGATACGTACAAAGAGGCCGTTACTCATATTGATTCATCGGATTCGATAACTGATGTAAAAACCGGTGTAGAAAAATATATTATTAGCAAAGGCATCAGTACCGCCAAAGAAATTGAGGAGAGTGTTACGTCCTCTGGTTCAACAACGGGTGTAGAAAAATATATAATTAGTAAGGGCATCAGTACTACTAAAGAAATTACGAAGGGTGTTGTGTCCTCTATCTCCAATATGGATACTGCAAAAAGTGCTTTCGAAAGCGGAACCCACGTGATTAAAGATGTTGCCGCAAACCTGAATAATTCTGGCTCAGTAACCGGCGTAGAAAAATATATTTTTAATAAAGGTGTCGAAACCGTAAAAGGAACTAAGGAAGGAGTTGATTCCACTAGCTCAATTGCAGATGCTGCGAAAAGTACTTTGAACCGGGAGAAGACAGATAATTTGCATGCATCTGCCACTAATGCTGTTGGAGAGAAATTGCGTGAGACTGATGTCGGCGGTGTGGGCCGTGCGCCGAATTACGGAATCAATGCAGATTCTGGAACATCAGAGAAGATTATAGGCCGAACCACCAACGAAATCTCAAAGGTAGCAGACGACATTCGCTCGGATACGACAACACTATCTGATGTCATGGCGAACGCTACATTCATAGAAGATTCGGAAAATGCTGTCAACGTAGCTAAGAATATTGCTGCTGGCGCGGAATCATCTTCCGGTCGATCTACCCAAACGCATGGTGCTAAAACTATTGATTCAACCCAGGCCATGGGAACGACTACGACAACCTCTCAGGCAAGAGCCAGGGGTTTACCTGCATCTATAGATTTAGACAGTAATTCCTGGACGGCCAGGAGAAACAGTGGAAGTGAGGGTCGTTCGGTTGATCTGGACAAGATTGATGACGCCGCTATTTCTGACTCCAGTTTAACCCAGGATGGCCTAGTGAGTTCGTCTTTACCAAAGGCAGGAAAATCGAAACGTAACTGGGTTCTGATGCCAATGGTTTTTCTTTTGGGGCTTGCTGCTACGTTGTGGTGGACGATTGACCGAAGCGGGCAATTAACTGAAGAAACCGAGATTGCTGTATTTGAACCTGCTAATTCCGAGCCGTCGAAAATTAGCTCTGTTGATGTGGATCCGGTTGTTGATAGCTCCTCATCGAGCCTTGAGCCAGCGAATAACTCTGTAACGACGTCTGAAGTCGCTGGTTTGGTAGGTGATGCCAAATCTGTCGAACAGGATGTTGTTGACGATGCACTTACAGAGACTAAGGAGGATAACCAAGTCGTTGCGGGTATATCGACCAATTCGGATGCTACGACAATATCAGTTGCGCAAATAGAGAGTGATCAACGAAATAGTCGTATTGACTCAGCCGTTCGAGTAGAACAAGTTGCAATGATTCAAAAAACTCGCGGTATTAATAGATTGAGTGAAGCCGCAAGTGTAAGAAATTCCCAGAGTGGTAGTCCGGTTGAAGCGATTACAACATTTCTCGAAAGTGACAGCGACGCGCCACCATCATTTACGCTTCACGGCTTAACGTTTAGAATCGCCTCAAGCACGATTACGAGAGACTCTCGCAAGATTGTCTCTGATCTGGCTGCGACACTAAAGGCACATCCAACAACCATGATTCGCCTGGAGGGTTATACCGATAACCGTGGGAACGCTGAATTGAATCAAGCATTATCTGCATCGAGAGCTAGCGCAGTTAGAACTGCGCTAGTCAATCTAGACCTTGATCCTGCACGAATAAGCACTCAGGGCTTAGGGGCGAACCACCCCGTTGCAGATAACGATACAAAGGTGGGCCGATTGAAAAACCGTCGCGTCGATGTGATTATCACTGAGCGATGATATACTCCGTTTAGTCGTGGATCTGAAACAGATGTGTAGCCTGTGCTATGCGCCTGTTTCAGCACCTTGCTCGCGAAAAAACAGTCCTGCTCTAAATCCGTAGTTGCAGATACGAAGTTCAGATAGGGCGTCGAATGTATACCTTTTGCGTTCAAGAATGCCCATTTTGAGTGGGTATATTTTCGTTAAGGGCTAGGCGTAGAACCGCAGGAAGAGTCATCTCTTTTAAGGTTCTACAACGACGCACTTCTCGAAAAGATGCGCGCTAAAAATGGGTATTCTTGGGCGCGAGAGGTATATACGACCGGCTAATGATATTTAGCTATTAGCGGGAAACACTTACCCCCCGCGCTATTCTATAGGTAGAAAAAACGAACTGAATAAATACTCAATATGCAGCTACCCGACTATAGTTCTGCCAATGTTCTGGTTGCCGGTGATTTAATGCTGGATCGTTACTGGCATGGTGGAACATCTAGGATTTCACCGGAAGCACCAGTTCCCGTGGTTCATGTCAAAGAAATAGAAGAACGTGTTGGTGGGGCGGGGAATGTTGCCCTCAATGTTGCGGCGTTAAAAGCGCGAGTTTCCGTATTAGGATTTAGCGGTGACGATGAAGCTGCTGATGTCCTCGTCGGGATGCTTGAGAACGCGGGCGTTCGTTGTTTAATTCAGCGCCAGGCCAACCAGTCGACAATTACCAAGCTCCGGGTGCTAAGTCGACATCAACAGTTGATTCGGTTGGATTTTGAAGATGGGTTTCTGGAGGTTGACGAAACCCAATTTTTAGAGATGTACAAGAAGGAATTAAAGCAAGCGGATGTTGTCGTTTTGTCTGATTATGGCAAAGGGACTTTGAAGACAGTCTCCAGGTTAATCGATCTCGCTGCTGAAAGCGATACTCCGGTGTTGGTTGACCCTAAAGGGTTTGATTTCAGCAAGTATAGAGGCGCTACGCTTCTTACGCCAAACTGGAATGAATTCGAAACGGTGGTAGGGAGGTGTGGGAATCAGGATGTAACGACTCACAAGGGACGGGAACTTATAACGTCTTTACAACTGGATGCTCTACTGGTGACCCGTGGAGAGGATGGAATGACATTGCTGGAAGGTGATGCGGAGCCTCTCCATTTATCGGCCGATGCACGGGAGGTTTACGATGTTACCGGGGCAGGTGATACCGTAATTTCAACCTTGGCCGCTTCACTGGCAGCAGGGAAATCGATGGCGGAAGCTACAGCTCTGGCCAATGTTGCCGCCGGTGTTGTGGTTGGAAAACTCGGCACCGCGACGATCCCGGCGGAAGAGTTGGAATATGCCATCCGTGGTCAGCGAGCCCACCATCGTGGTGTCATTGAAATAAACTCATTGCTAGAAGCCCTGGCAATTGCCCGAAACAAAGGGGAAAAGATTGTAGCAACCAATGGTTGTTTTGATATTCTTCATCTGGGTCATATTCAGTATTTGAAACAAGCCAGGAATATAGGGGATCGGCTGGTGGTATTGGTGAATAGTGATGCTTCCGTGAAACGATTAAAAGGCCCGAGTCGGCCAATTAATTCACTGGATCAGCGAATGGCCATGCTGGCAGCCTTGGAATGTGTCGATTGGGTGGTGCCATTTGAAGAAGATACGCCCCAGGATGTGATTTGCCGGGTACTGCCGGACATTCTCGTTAAAGGGGGGGATTATAAAGATATCAAGGAGATCGCAGGACATGATTGTGTACTGGCCAATGGCGGCGACGTGAAGCTTTTGGGATTCGTTGATGGTTTTTCGACAACAGGAATAATTGAGTCTATCCAGGATCTTTCTTAAAACCTGGGTTCGTGAGTCTATGGCGGCGCAGAGCACAAGCTCTTGATTCCACAGCGGTTCAAAAAATGCCTGCTTAACTGATGGGTGAAGCTAAGATTTTTTGATTCCACTGTGAAACTAATATATAGCACTCTATATCCACCATGGACTAACGGATCCAGGTAAAAGAAATATTTCGAATAGATTCTCTGCAGAAACAATAATAATGTCAGAAATTGCAAGTATAAAAAAGAGTGAAGACCCTCTTACGATACCACCTCAGTCTATCCAGGCGGAGCAATCTGTACTGGGTGGCCTTATGCTGGATAATCAAACCTGGGATTTGATCGCCGACCGAATTATTGAAGAAGATTTTTATCGCAAAGACCATCGGTTGATTTTTCGATCGATTCGGGAGCTGGCTGATAAAGAAGAACCTTTTGATGTGGTTACGTTATCGGAAGTACTGCGTAAGACTGATGACTTGGATGAAGCGGGTGGACTGGCTTATCTTGGAACCCTCGCCAAGGAGACCCCCAGCGCTGCTAATATTGGTTCTTACGCGGATATCGTCCGAGAACGTTCAATTTTGCGACAGCTCGTCCATGTTGGAACAGAAATTTCCAACTCAGCCTTCAATACTGACGGTAAAACAACGATTGATTTGTTGGAACAGGCTGAGCAAAAAGTTTTTCAAATCGCTGAGCAGCGGCAGCGGGGAGTAGGTGGTTTTGCTCCGATTAAAAGCCTGCTTGCGATAGCCGTTGACCGCGTTCAAAAAATGTTTGAATCCGAAGGCTCTATTACTGGAGTTAGTAGCGGGTTTGACGATCTTGATGAAATGACATCAGGTTTACAGGCATCGGATCTTATTATTGTTGCCGGACGTCCCTCCATGGGGAAAACCAGTTTTGCCATGAATATCGCTGAAAATGTCGCGATTCAGGGTGATAAGCCCGTAGCCGTTTTCAGCATGGAAATGCCCGGTGATTCGTTAGCTATGCGGATGATGTCTTCCCTTGGACGGATTGACCAACACAAAGTGCGTACTGGAAACCTGGATGACGATGAGTGGCCTAGAATGACGTCCGCAATTAACATTCTTGCCGAGGCAAAGTTGTTTATCGATGATACCGCCGCTTTGACGCCTGTTGAAGTCCGTGCGAAGGCGCGGCGCTTAACTCGTGATCACGGACAGCTAGGGCTTATCGTATTGGACTATCTACAGTTAATGCAATCATCCAGCGCCAGTGAGGGGCGGGTGGCGGAGATCTCGGATATCTCCCGTTCCCTGAAAGCCTTGGCAAAGGAGCTAAACGTCCCGGTTGTTGCGCTATCCCAACTTAACCGAAATCTCGAGCAGCGGCCAAATAAACGGCCGGTTATGTCTGATTTGCGGGAAAGTGGATCTATCGAGCAAGATGCCGATGTAATTATTTTTATCTACCGGGATGAAGTTTATAACGAAGATAGCCCCGACAAAGGCGTGGCGGAAATTATTATTAGCAAACAGAGGAATGGGCCAATTGGAACTACACGTCTGACTTTTCTCGGCCAATATACGCGGTTTGAAAATTATGTTGCCGATCCTTATGCCGGGGAGGGCTATTTGTGATTCCGGCCGCCCATGCAGTACTTGATCTGGCGGCATTAAACCACAATCTTCAGCGGGTGCGTGAGTCCGCGCCAGGGGCTAAGATTATGGCCGTCATTAAGGCGAATGGCTATGGACATGGCATGGTGCGGATCGCAAAGGGGCTTTCTGGGGTTGACGCATTCGCTGTAGCTCGAGTCGATGAGGGTATACGGCTCAGGTATTGCGGAATAGAGACAAGAATTGCCGTGCTGGAAGGTTTCGCCACACAGGAAGAGCTAGATCTCCATCAACAATACGATCTTGAACCGATTATTCATGCTCAAGAACAAGTTAAGATGCTGGAAGCTTGCAGATCAGGAAGCAAGTTATCGGTATGGCTGAAACTCGATTCGGGAATGCATCGTTTGGGGTTCGCTGCTTCGGAATACCGGTCTGTATACCAATGTCTTAGTCATTGTAATCGGGTTAAAGCCATCGCCCACATGACCCATTTTGCAAATGCCGATGATCTTGAAGATCCTACAACTCCGAGACAAATAGAGTTATTCAGGCACGTTACGGCAGATCATGAAGGAGAGCGAAGCGTTGCCAATTCAGCAGGTGTATTGGGTTGGAAAGAGTCTCACAGCGACTGGGTCAGACCGGGCCTGATGCTGTTGGGCGGCTCGCCTTTTCCAGGTCGGCAAGGCCGGGATTTTGGATTACGGCCAGTTATGAGTCTCCGTTCAAGAATTCTATCGGTTAAAAAACTATTACCCGGTGATGCCGTAGGTTATGGTGGAACCTGGGTTTGTCAAAAACCTACCCTTATGGGTGTCGTTGCAGCAGGCTATGGTGACGGGTATCCACGTCATGCCAAGACTGGAACGCCGGCACTTGTCAATGGTAAGCGTGCATCCGTGATAGGTCGAATTTCCATGGATATGATAACCTTGGATCTGTCTGCATGTCCTGAAGCGAAGGCAGGTGATTCCGTTATTCTTTGGGGTGCGGATTTGCCGGTGGAAGAAATCGCCCGATATGCCGATACTATATCGTATACCCTTTTATGTGGAGTTACCCAGCGGGTGCGGGTTTTCGAAGAAGGATTTGCCCAGTCAGAGCGGATTCCGAAAACAAATGTTTACCCATGGCGAAAAGTAAAATAAAGACTGCCTTCGTCTGTACTGAATGTGGGGCGGACTACCCCAAATGGGGAGGTCAATGTACAGCATGTAATGCCTGGAATACCCTTAAGGAAATTAAGTTAGTTGCTGACTCCAGTCAGCCTCTGCGGCGAACCACGGGGTATGCGGGTGCTTTGAATGAACCTCGATTTCTTAGCGATGTAGACTCCGTAGAGATCGCACGCACTCTCTCGGGGTTGGAGGAGTTTGATAGAGTTCTGGGCGGTGGGTTCGTGCCGGGATCTGTGGTATTGATTTCTGGTAACCCCGGATCCGGAAAGAGTACTTTATTGTTACAAACTCTTGCCTACGCATCCACCCAACAACCGGTACTTTATGTGTCGGGAGAAGAATCATTGCAGCAAATCGCAGCAAGAGCCCGGCGTCTGGGTCTCCCCCGTGAGCATCTTAGAATGCTGGCGGAAACATCAGTGCAGCGTATTATAGAAGTTGCGGAGAAGGAAACGCCTGAACTTATAGTGATTGATTCTATACAGGTAATGTTCTGTGAAGGGATTGATTCAGCGCCGGGGGGTGTTTCCCAAGTGCGTGAATGTGCCGCATTGTTGACTCAATACGCGAAGACCCGGAATACAATTCTGCTTATTGTGGGCCATGTGACAAAAGACCAAAGCCTGGCGGGGCCAATGACGTTGAGTCATATCGTAGACACCCAGGTTATGTTATCGTCCATGGATGATTCACGTTTCAGGATGTTAAGAGCCACCAAAAATCGTTTCGGCGCGGTCAATGAACTCGGTCTGTTTGCAATGACGGAGCAGGGCTTGAAAGAAGTAAAGAATCCATCCGCGATGTTTCTGAGCCGCTCTGAAAAGCCGGCACCTGGGAGTGTTGTTAATGTGTTATGGGAAGGAACTCGTCCAATTCTTGTGGAAATACAAGCATTGGTTGTTGATGCTCTGCATGGTAATCCACGGCGGTTAGGGGTGGGTGTTGATCCCAACCGGATTGCTATGTTGCTCGCTGTACTGGCTCGGCACGGGGATTTGTTTTTGGCGGATCAGGATGTTTTTGTCAATTGCGTAGGAGGTATACGGGTTACTGAAACCAGTGCGGATCTGGCGGTGGTTTTGGGATTGGTTTCAAGTTTTAAAAACCGTTCGATACCCCATGATTTGTTTGTTTTCGGAGAGGTTGGTTTGTCAGGAGAAATTCGTCCAGTGGCGAATGGTGAAATTCGTATTCGGGAGGCTTTCAAACATGGCTTTAAAAGGGCCATTGTGCCGAAAGCCAATGTACCAAAAAAAATAAGCAAAGGGGAAGAGGTTCTCGGTGTGGGCGATATCGTTCAAGCAATAGAAGCGCTGGGTTGATTAGACAGAGGTAGAGAGTAGGGTCGAAAAGAACCTGTTCAAGATCTCGCTGAAGGGCGTGTCACGGCGTTTATCGTTCCCACTCTCTAGCGGAATGCAGACAGTGACGCTCTGCGTCACGGAACGTGGGAACTATAACTTTAATATAGAACAAAAGGAAAGAATATTGCCAAAAGCCAGTGATTTAAAACAAAGTATGGCCATTGAAATAAATGGCGAACCCTATTCAGTCAAAACCATCGCAGTGAGAAACCCGACTTCCCGTGGCGCATCTACACTATATAAAGTACGGTTTGTACATCTCAAAACCGGGCAGAAGCTGGATGAAACCCTAAAAGGGGATGATTTCTTAAAAGATGCGGATTGCGCGCGTGTGGCCGTGCAATATTCCTATCAGGATGGTGATGCCTATACGTTTATGAATAGCGAAAATTATGAGCAGTATAGCCTTGATGCGAATAGTCTCGAAGGGCAGTTGGAGTATATAACGGAAGGTCTTGAAGGTATCACACTTCTGTTGATGGATGATGCGGCGTTGGGAATTGAATTACCTGCTTCCGTGTCACTTGAGGTCGTTGAGACCGCTCCTGGCCTCAAAGGGGCGAGTGCAACCAATCGTACCAAACCGGCTCGATTACCAACAGGGCTGGAAGTTCAGGTTCCGGAATATATTGAAGTCGGGGAGATTATTAAAGTGAATACCGGCAGTGGGAAATTTATGTCGCGGGCTTAGGGATGGAAAATAAAAAACTTGAACATCCTGACTTGCCCTTTTGCTCGCCTTCTTCGTTGTGGCAGCAGTTACATAGCCTGCTATGCGCCTGTTGCCACGCCTTGAAGGCAAACAAAACTACTGCGCCATAACGTCCAGGTTATTTGTTTTCCATTCCTTAGGGTGACGGGTGTCGTTGGGTTATAATAATGTGTTTTTGCAGTAAATCGTTAGCAAAACGCTGCTACAGGCAAAATACTTAAAGTCAACGGAGATATAATGGCAAAGATAACTGATATACATTCGCGGGAAGTTCTGGATTCGCGCGGGAATCCTACCGTAGCAGCGGAGGTACATTTAGCCTCTGGCGCGGTGGGTGCTGCAATGGTTCCATCGGGCGCATCAACTGGCATCCGGGAGGCGATTGAATTGAGAGATGGTGATGCGTCGCGCTATTTAGGCAAAGGCGTTCTTAAAGCCGTAGGAAATATCAAAGAACAGATCACCCCGGCAGTCGTTGGAATGGATGCTGCTGACCAATCTGGAATTGATGCTAAGATGATTGAGCTGGATGGCACCGACAACAAAGGAAATCTCGGTGCAAACGCGATTCTTGCGGTCTCTATGGCTGCGGCCCATGCGGCGGCAAACGATGGAGGAACACCACTCTACCTCTATCTGAATCGCGGTGGAAATTTGGTTTTACCAGTGCCGATGATGAACATCATTAATGGGGGCGCCCATGCTGATAACAGTGTAGATTTGCAGGAATTCATGATTCTTCCCGTCGGCGCACCCTCTTTTAGTGAAGCCGTTCGATACGGTGCGGAAGTTTTTCATGCTCTGAAGAAAGTACTGGGATCAAAAGGATTGGCTACGACTGTCGGTGACGAAGGTGGGTTTGCTCCGAATCTATCTTCCAATGAAGAAGCTATTGCGGTAATTCTTGAAGCAATTGACAACGCCGGATATAAAGCAGGCGAAGATATTTTTCTCGGGTTGGATGTCGCAAGTTCAGAGTTTTACAAGGACGGAGTATACGATTTATCTTCCGAAGGAAAGAAATTTAGTGCCGGTGAATTTGTCGATTATCTAGCCAACTGGGTTGATAAGTATCCGATCATTTCTATAGAAGACGGTATGGACGAAAGCGATTGGGACGGTTGGAAACTGTTGACCGAACGCTTGGGAAACCGTATTCAACTGGTAGGTGACGATTTATTTGTCACCAATCCTACGATATTGAAAAAGGGAATTGAAACGAATACGGCTAACTCGATTTTGATTAAGGTGAACCAAATTGGCACACTGACTGAAACCTTGGAAGCTATCAAAATGGCTCATGATGCAGGCTATACTTCTGTCGTTTCACACCGTTCGGGGGAAACAGAAGATGTGACTATTGCCGATCTCGCCGTAGCAACAGGCGCAGGACAAATTAAAACAGGTTCTCTTAGTCGTTCGGATCGGGTAGCCAAGTACAATCGCTTAATGAAGATTGAAGCAGAACTTGGTGATCAGGCGAAATATGGCGGTAAAAGCGTTTTTAAGTGTTTCAACTAATCTTTGATGTGTAGGCTTGATGGTTCCGTGAGTCTTATTTGCCTCGTTATCTTATGAGTATGAAATTACAAGTATCGACACTAAGTTGGGGCAGTATTTGGGGATAAAGTTAGTCATTGTTGTTCTTTTTGTGCTTTTTTGCTTGTTGCAGTACCGGCTTTGGTTCGGAGATGGAAATATCCGGCAGTCTTGGGGGCTGCAACAGCGATTGGTCGAATTGCAGGGAGAGAAAGATAAAATACTAAAACGGAATCAAGATATGGAAGCCAAAATAAAAAGTTTGAAAAATGGATTAGGCTCGATAGAAGCACATGCACGTCAAGACCTTGGAATGATTAGGAAAGGAGAAACTTTCTTCCAAATTATTGAAGAGCCACACCCCAAAAATGATAAGCAAAGATGAAAATTTGGGGTATTGTACCCGCGGCAGGGGTGGGTAAGCGTATGAACGTGGATCGGCCCAAGCAATATTTGCCGTTGGCCGGTCGAAGTGTTATCGAGCAAACATTATCAAGACTTCTTGCCAGTAACGTCTTTACCGGCGTAGTTGTGGCTGTTTCGCCGGAAGATCGTTATTGGTCTGAATTACCAATAATGAATGATGCCAAAATTCAAGTGGCGAATGGGGGGGACGAACGGGCGGATTCCGTAGCGAATGCCCTAATCGCACTTACTGCCCAGGCTACTGAAGATGATTGGGTGCTAGTTCACGATGCGGCGCGGGCCTGCATTACCACATCTGATATCCATCTGTTGATTGATGAGCTTAAGAATGATTTGGTGGGTGGTATCTTAGCCTTACCTGTTCATGATACCTTGAAAGGAGTGGACGAAGGACGAATTGGAGAAACGATCGACCGTAGTCGAATCTGGAGGGCATTGACACCGCAAATGTTTCGTTACGGTCATTTAAAGGCAGCATTAGAAGACGCGGCCCGTTTGGGAGCTGTTGTAACTGATGAAGCCAGTGCGCTGGAACGGGCCGGTAAAACGCCTCGGATCGTTGAAGGGCGGCCGGACAACATTAAAATTACCCGTCCAGAAGACCTGCCATTGGCAGAATTTTATATGGAGCAACAATCATGCGAATAGGACAAGGCTTCGATGCTCATCGGTTTAACGATGAAGGTGAACTTATTCTGGGTGGGGTGAAAATCGAATATGAAAAAGGGCTAGTGGCGCATTCTGACGGGGATGTAGCATTACATGCCTTATGTGATGCCCTTCTTGGTGCTGCTGCAATGGGTGATATTGGTCGTCATTTCCCAGATTCTAACCCGAAGTATAAAGGGGTTGATAGCCGCCATTTATTGCGGGAAGTATACGATAAACTGATTGATTCAGGCTTTGAGCTCGGAAATGTAGATATTACTATAATCGCTCAGGCTCCTAAACTTGCTCCATACATTCACAGAATGCGCAAAAATATCGCCGCAGATTTGAAAACTGAACTTGATTGTGTGAATGTCAAAGCGACGACAACCGAGAAGATGGGTTTCGAAGGACGAGGAGAGGGGATTTCTGCTCAAGCAGTAGCCCTGCTTGTGAAAACCGATCAAATATCGTCAAAACCACGTCTGGTTAGTGTTTGAAAAATAGAATTAGATGGGGTACTTTAGTTTCGTTATCGCTTCCAAGCATGATACGCTCGACATTTATACCGA
>JAZGGE010000376.1:0-2408 GCA_036480195.1 Methylococcales bacterium | reverse complement strand
TTCAATGCTTGAAAAATGATGAATAATTGAGGCTATTGGTTGGTCTGTCATTTTAAAATCAAAATGATACAACTAATACCTCATCTAAATTATAATTTCAACTACTTTTAAACCCGATTGCCCTGGGATGTACGGCGTTCCTTATTGACGCCAATCATATTGTTGCCGCTGCACATTGTTTCGTTAACACCACTACTGGAGCATGGCAAACCGGCCTTCGGTTTTACCCGAACTTTCACCCCGATCGCGTCGCCGCTGATGAGAGACTCGTCCCAAGAGGCGACATAACATCAGTCGTAGTCGGCTCACGCGCAGGTGAATTCAAGGAGGGCGCCGGAATGGACTGGGGAATCGCCCGAATTGACAATTGGAAGGACACGACCGGACTCGATTTGACCCCGCTGTCTTTAGCACCATTTATTCCCACCGCGGGTGCAACACTCGTGAATCCAGCATATACACGCCATCATTTTCCTTATAACGATAACGACGCTGTGCTATGGGATAACATGGAATGGGATCAAACCTATTGTGGCTGGGTGAATGAATCCGCCACGGGCAAGAACGATGGCGGCATGTGGGCAATCAGAGTTGGCACAGCACCTATTTACGACGGGGTGAATCGCGATAGTGTTTGGTGTAATGCCCGTTGGTCTCCTAGTATGATTCATGCGAATTGCTCACTCAATAAGATTGAGAATGATGTGGTGATACATAATTGCGATACGATTGGCGGCTCTTCAGGATCGCCGATTATTTATCAAAAGAATAAATGTCTTTTCTCTTTTTGGGGTATATGCTTCATAAGGGATTGGAGAAAAACATTTCAAGTAATCGGTGTAGGACACGGCGGCGGTTCTCCCACCACGGCCAGTTCGAACGACTTTGCCCAACAGATTCCTACTTGTACTCAAGACAAACAGGAATTTAGCGACAACGTCGGAGCTAGTGTAGAGAGACTCCGAGATGCCCCTCGATTTGCAGCGAATGTCGCTGTACATCGCAGCCCGTCCAACGCTTTCTCAACGACCGTCTTCGCAGTTGACAGCGATTTGAACCAGGTGGCTTACCGAGCACGCACAGGTGTGCCACCACAATACACGGGTAAATTTGCTTTTTGGAAAACCCTTAGGACGCCATACTCAGGGGCAAAACTTACAAGAATTGCGGCTTGCTCTGCAGATTCTACCGGAAGACCACAAATATTTGTCATATCAGACAATAAGAATATTTATACGCGATCTGGACTATCAAATGGCACCTGGGGCTTATGGTCAAACTTTGGTACTCCAGGTTCATCTGCCGGCATATCGGACATTGATGCAGCTACCGATGTCAGCGGTAACTGCCAGTTATTTATTGTAACAAGTCAGGGGGACGTCGCCACACGAACGAAGACTTCGAATGCGAGTTGGGGGAACTGGAGCAATGTGATGAAAGGATCCTATCAGAAGATTTCCTCCTTAAACTATAATGGTGTGCTTTGGTTGGCGATGATCGACACAAATGGTGAGATTTATCAATCCTCCTTTGATCAAACCGGATGGACAACAGCAACAAAGCTCACCCGACCTTTCGGTATTAGTGCATGGCGTGACATTGATATGACATGGGATGAGCATGCACGGGGTTTCATGCTTGCTATTCAAAACAATAGTGTGAACAAGCTATATTTCATGCCTATGTACGGTAACCAGGCTTGGTCGCAATGGAGATTTTTCGATACGCACTTATGGACCCCTCATCCTGACGGAGGAATTCAGGATGCCCCGAAGATGCAGAGTATTACAGCCTCGAGATGGATGGAGGATGCTACTGGAACAACATCTCCAGTCATATTTTCCACTGGTGAAGATGGGAATGTTTACTTTATCGAGTATACAAGGGTTGGAACTCCCAGATGGATTCTCAATTGGAAATCTTTCTATCATGAATCCATCCTGTATGAATGATTTGTATATATGATTGACAAACCGATCCTAACAATGCCATAAACTGGGGGAGGTTCCCCGCAACAAAGGGTCAGGTCTTTGATTCATGATTTAATTCCGTTTATACCTTTTAGAAAAACGATATTTTGAAAATCAACAACTATGACACTCTTCTTCAGTTCTCTCGTAAGAGACACTGGCCTTCTCCATCATTTATTGCAAATAGCATCCCCGAAGAAACTTTTAACTCACCCACGTTTCGGTTCAAGCTTCGAGATTTTAGTTATTGAAGAGATTCTTGGGACATTAAATAATCACGGCATAATATATAAACTAAAGTTTCCCAGTTTTTAAAACGACGGAACCCGCCATGTATAAAGGGTTTTTATTTTAACTCGCGTTGCTCTGAATGTAGCAAACCCCAATTTAATAGGTTTCTCTTAATACGCTGGGGCACAAATAATTGGGAAACTTCAG
>JAZGGE010000375.1:0-13560 GCA_036480195.1 Methylococcales bacterium | reverse complement strand
GAAAATCTACCCACTCAAAAAGGTGTGATTAAAAGTAATGCGAATACTTTATAGTGATACTCTACTCACCTTAATGAAGGTGCAAATTTGTAGGGTGGGCAGGCTTTTTTTGCCCACCGCTGTTCACGCTGCTGGTAAATGGTGGGCAAAAAAGCCTGCCCACCCTACATTTTTTTAATTTATTGATTGTGATCCAAAAGTCTGCATCACTTTTAATCGCACCCCACTCAAAACGGACATTCTTAAACGCGAAAGGTATAGTCGCGCGATTAAGACTACCAAATGACTATAAAATGCGTCAGTGGATACAAATGAAAACTGATACGAAAGATGCTCAGTGGTACCCACTAATTAGTGATGGGGACAAGCGTGTGTTAATGTTTTGCTATGTAAACATTCGATAATACAACAACGCAAGCCTGGCCCCTGCTCACGCTTTCTAGGTTCTACAACGATGCTCTTCACGAAAAGATGCGTGCTGAAAACGGGCATTCTTGAACACGAAAGGTATACAATCAGAATCGGCTGTTCACAATTCGAGCTTTATATCTGGCAACAAAAGCGGTGAAATATTTGTAGGTAAAGGCTGAGTTTTAACGGTTGTATACTCCCCTTCAATAGGCTTTTGAAACACGCTGATGTTTCGTTCTTGTGTACTGATCAACCAATATTCTGGTATTGAAAAACGAGCATAAAGAGGAGCTTTGATTTGTCGATCGTATTTTATAGTTGTATCAGCAATTTCTATTAATAATAAAATATCCGCTGCATTGGGAAGTGAATCCACATAGTCATTGGCTTTGGGTTTTAATAGTGCAAAATCTGGCTCTGGCTCTGACAAGTGGCCCAGAATTATCGGGTTTTGTACGGATACAAGCGCTGTATTGTTTACTGCACGAACTATTTCTCTATTCAAACGGTTAACATATGAAGCATGAGTAGAACCTATGGGTGCCATATCTATAATTTCTCCTTCAATTAATTCTACCCTGACATCACTGCTTAGAATCCCTGTCTCGGCCATTTTTTGATAATCCATTATTGATATGGGATGTGGAGTATAGGGCTTTTTTGATATATTCAGCATAATGTTCACCTTGCTAGTTTGGCGCAATTGATTGTAAGTTATGTCTCATAAAGAGGATAAACTCAGGAGACCTGCCCTCAGGCTGATTCGGCGTTGCTAGTACTCCTATATTTTGGGATAGAGTGAGTCGAGAAGTGGTCAGCTGCTAGGCGTGCGAGCGCAGGACTAGCAGGGCTAGTAGAGGGCTACAGGGTCGGGTCTATACTTATAGCCTACAATTCTAGATCCGACCCTGTTCGAGCTGTTTCTTGATTATATACCTCTCGCGCCCAAGAATACCCATTTTCATCGCGCATCTTTTCGCGAATTGCGTCGTTGTAGAACCTTGAAAGAGATGACTCTTCCTGCGGTTCTACGCCTAGCCCTTCACGAAAACCTACTCACTCAAAACAGGCATTCTTGAACGCGAAAGGTATACTTTGAGTTTCTGCAAGGGCAAGTTATTCTCACTTGACCCAATTTTTCTGACTAGGAGGATTATAAATAAGAATGCCTAACACCTACAGAATTGTCTCTAGAAGCTTTATAACGAGGTACTCCATAGTCTCTATCACTATTTTTCAAACCATGCTTATGGTTGCTAGCAGCGGAGTGAAATTACCCTAAAATGGGCGGTTTAAAAATGGAGTTCCAAAAAGGGTGAATTTGGGTAAAAAAAACCGACAAACGTTGCCGTTGTCGGTTTATGACGTGTTATGCTGGCGCCGTTTTACGGCTCAACCTGATCCTTCATTCGGAAGCTTTGACCTTCAATCACTACAGTTTCGGCATGATGAAGCAAACGATCCAGCACGGCGGAGGTAATAGTACTGTCATTATTAAAGATTTCCGGCCAATGCTTGAAGGCACGGTTGGTGGTGAGCACAATAGAGCCTTTCTCATAGCGATGACTGATAATCTGAAAGAGCAAATCGGCACCGGTTTTATCGAGCGGTAGATAGCCCAATTCGTCAATGCACAAGAGGGTGGGTTTGAGATACTTTTTCATTTCGAGTTTAAGCCGCCCGGTGCGTTGAGCCGCACTCAACGTATTGATGATATCGATCGCCGTGACGAACAGCACGCTATGGCCTTTTAAACAGGCCGCATAGCCCAAGGCCGTACTTAAATGAGTTTTCCCTAAACCGACGCCGCCGAGGAAGATAACATTGGCTTTGTCTTCGATACATTTCAACCGAAACAGATTTTTCACCTGCAACTGATTGATCTTTTTTGGCCAGGTCCAGTCGAATTGTTCGAGGGTTTTGATCACTGGAAAACGGGCTAGCTTAATGCGACGTTGTACCGCACGCTGTTGTCGCAGTGCCACCTCACCGTCCATTAAACTGCTGAGATACTGGACATGGGACTGTTGTTTTTCGGCGGCGTGTTGAGCCCCTCTTCAAAGTGTTCTTGTATATAGCTGAGCTTCAAATACGTCAATGCGTGAACGAGTGATGCGTTGGAGGCTGTTGTTGTGTTGACTGTCATGGTGAATGCCTTGGGTTTAGGTGGGATCGGCACAGCGATCATAGATCGCTAGCGAGGGTTTGGTGAGATCCAAATCGAGTAGATCCTGACGGCGTGTTAAATGCAATGCCCCGGGTTCCGGCAGTTTGCGTTCCCGTTGTTCGAGGATATTGGCAATGTACTCCCCGCGAAAAACCTTGAAGGTCAAGGCATCGTCAATCGCACGGGCGACTTTATCGACCCCATAGATCTCGCTCAAGGCGAGGATTTGACGCAGATGATGGCGGGTGTTCAACTGTTTGTGTTGAAGTGCTTGATAGAAGTGCTCAGCACGGGGTGACAAGGTCTGGAAACGTCTGAGGAGTGTTTGCTCGTCGGCTTTACGCCGTTGCGTGAGCAATTCCCGCGGATGATCAGGACATTCGAAATCCAGATGCCGATCATAACTGCGGACATGCTGGGCAATCAGTTTTTCCTGGGCATAGACGATAAGCCGATCCGGATAAGCTTTCAAGATTAACGGTGTACTGGCATACTCGGCAGGGACGGAATAGCGATTGGTATCCAACACGACGCGGAAGCGGTTTGAGGCTCGCACGGCATGAATGACGCTGACATCATAGGGTTGGGCCGGTAGCGGTTGAAGCGCTGACTTTTCTTTTTCGAAACGATCGCTGGGTTTTGCATGGGTTTCACCGTGCACGCGCACATTGGCAATCGAATCCAGCCAGTTTCTGGCGGCCGGGTTCACCGCACTGAAATCTGGAATATCGAGGCCGTTTAGGAAGTTCTTTTTGACATAGCCCACGCCATTTTCGACACGGCCTTTTTCATTGCCTTTGCGAACATTACAGGCCACAATTTTAAACCCGTAATGTCTTGAGAAATCCAGATAACGTGGATTAAAGACCGGTGCTTCACCCACCTGACGTCGTAGCACCGCTGATTTCAAATTACCGACCCTTACTTTTTTCGGAACGCCGCCAAAAAACTGAAAAGCATTTTGATGACCGCTTAAAAAGTGTTCCATCGTTTGAGAAACGCTAAATTCGACGTACATCAACCGACTGTCACACAATACTATGACAAAAAAGCTCAACCGCCGGCGGGTCGATCCGACCTTAACCGAGCCGTATTCTCCCCAATCCACCTGGGCACATTCGCCGGGTTCGAACGACAAGGTCAAAAAGGCGGGATGATGCACTGGACGAACGATGCGGACATAATCCTTCACAATACTATAGCCGCCGTCATAACCGTTTTCTTTGAGGCGCTGATAGATCTGCGTGGCACTGTACGCATGCGATTCTAACCACCGCACGATCCGGGTTTTATACGGATCGAGCTTGCTGCTTCGTGCGCGAGATTGGCGCGGTGTATAGGTTTTGGCTTTTACCCACTGGGCCACCGTTTTAGGATCCAACCCGATTTTGTGGGCAATTTGTGTCACCGTTAAGCCGTGCTGTTGTGAATAATCCTGAATTTTGCAGAACACCTCATAGCTAATCATGATTCCCCTCCAGCGCACGGCGAAGCAATTGAATGATCTCAGTGGGCTGAGCCGTTCGACGGGATGTCGACGGTTTTGACGGAGAGCGTTGTAACGCTCTGGGCCGTTCTGGCACCGCTCCATCCAGTGCGAGAACTTGATACAGAGGCGGCTTATAAGCGATCCATCGGCGCTGTTGCAGCTCAACACGGACCTGAGTCAGCCGAGCCGCATTCAGGAACGGAAGTCGACACAGAATAGACGGGTCCGAATAATAACTGAGCCCTTCGGCATCGGCGACCGTGACCAAGAACAGATAAAATGCTAACGCATCGGCGCTACACGCACCGATTAACTGATGGCGAACCAATCGCTGATCGATCCAACTGAACTGAGCAGGAATCTGGCGGACCCGTGCGGGGCATAACACCGGTTTGATTGACATACTGACCTCCTGGGGTATTGAGAATATCGCCCCCCAACTCTATCAATCGCCGGCCCATCTCGGCGATGTCATCTTGCAACGGTGAATCACTTAAGTGAGCGATAAGCCCAATTAAAACAATACCTTGGTGGGTTAAGAGATCTTGAAACTGTAAGCTGGCTAAGACCTCTGATTTCACATTACATTCAAAGACTTGCGCCGATGAGTCATCTTGTAACGCAAGATCCGTTAAGCCCCCCGTTGAACGCCAATAGCCCGGATGGGACTTTCGCCAAGCCTGTACGCGTTGAACATTTTCCGGCCCACAAAAATAGTTTTTATTGGAATCCTTGGCCAACCAACGTCGTTGACTGGCGGCTTTACTCGCTTTGCGACAGGGTGTTTCAGAACAGTATTTTTGATGTCTGACATTACGTCGGTCAGGCTGGAAGAGTGCATGGCAATGCAAACACTTATGCTTTCTTTGTCGTTTCATCAGGAACCCTCGATCGTCGAGGTTTCATGATGCAAAAAAGCGCGGCTCTAGACGAAAAAAAAGAACAAAGAAATGAAGAAGATTAAGAAAGAAGAAAGGAGTTTTAAAAGGGAAAATTAAGAAAAATAGAAGAAAATAATCCGCCTCTTTCAAACCGCCAGTTTTGGGGGACTTTTAGATAGCCGCTGGCACTTATGGTAACTGTTGTCGATCGCAGCCTTGATTACCTCACATTGTCCACTACACGAGTTGCTAGCAAATTTTTTTTACCCCGGGTCTTTCAAGTAGCCTGAATGTAGCGATGAAATCCGAGAGTAAATACCGCCAAATGTATAAATACATTGGAATTATACCTCTAGACGTATAAAATACGTCTCACCTTTTAGAGGATGATGGAACGTGGATAGTAAAGATGTGATTAAAAGGCTAGAGAGTGAAGGCTGGCAACTGGTACGAACAAAAGGAAGTCATCACCACTTCAGACATCCAGAAAGAACTGGTCTTGTTACCGTTCCTCACCCTAAAGGAGATTTACCAAAGGGTACTGTCGCTAGTATTTTTAAGCAAGCTGGGATCAAATAAACTGAGGGCTATATATTATGAGATATTCAGTAGCAATACATAAAGAGGATGGTTCTTGTTATGGTATTACCGTACCCGATATTGAAGGTTGTTTTTCAGCTGGCGACACACTAGAGGAAGCACTGGAGAATACAATAGAGGCGATTTCAGGCCATCTTGAAGTGTTAGCTGATGAGGACATCCTTGCCCCTAAGGCGTCACCCATCGATGATTATATTAGTGACCCTTCCTATATAGGTGTAACCTGGGCCTATGTCGATATCGATGTACCCGCATTTCTTGGTAAAACAGAAAAAGCGACCGTCACCTTGCCTAAGTTGTTGATGAAAAAAATTGATTATGCGGTCGCAACCGGTTCATCGGGTCAGAGGAGGCCGCAACGACGGCCTCCGTCTGCCCACAGAACCGTGCGTACGGGTCCGTACACGGCTCCTCACGCAAGACATACTCAACATTAAAGCCTATGCAATCCTTTTCCTATTCAAGTTTGGCAAACTCCAGCCACACTTGCTTAGACTTTTCCTAATAAAGACTGACTGTTAACATTTCGCAGCCCATCATCACTGGCCTTACTCTTGTAGTGTTCTTTCAACGATCTCGCACACTCAATTCATTCGCTGTTTACGACGCAAATAGTTGACTGCTCCTTTTAAAGGCTGACCTCAGACACCAATATATGACCTGTCATCAAGACCACTTACGTGTTCCGCCCTTCAACTCCAACATCCTGTCACTGATTTGATGTTTTATCCTCTTCCATGTCACCATGAAATCATCGGCACCAAATTTTACGATTACTATGGCTTCATCCGAAAACCCTCGGTTCATAACAGCTACATTACTGCAGTGCTTAGGGCTTAAAGTGTCGTAGTTACACCGACCCAAAGCCGACGGCTCTTCACTGGGTAAAATAGTCACCCGTTTCTCGATCTACCTACCTTCAATACAACAACACGTTACGATGAGAATATTGGACTTTGGTGGTCGCGGGCACCTTATCCCCTTGTTGCCGCCTTACGAAGGTTCTCTTGCGTTTAGGTGACCGATTTGGCTAGAGCTTCCTTCAGATTCCGCATTGGCTCCCAGTAACCGTGTTTCCCTGTTGGGTAGCTACCGAGAGTTTCTTTGGACACCCTTGCTTTCGCCTACTTCTTCCCTTCTCACAGGGTGAAGGCTGGACTTTCACCAGCTGGCTGACTACCATGCCAGTCACACCGCAAAAAGCCGCTCCGCTTTTTTAGCGGAATCAGCGATAAAGGCCCTAAATACCCATCTTCCTAGCGGTTAGTCGCCAACTATTCATCTTTTTTCAATTGGAGGAACTAATTGGAACCAATAGGTCACGTCTAACATTGCTACATCGCTTGCCAGAATAAGAAAAATAGAGAAGAAGATTTCTCAATAGGATTTGGAAGAAAATGCACCGTTTTCACCCCGCCAGATTTGTAGTTTCAAAACACTGCTGGCGTATATTGTCCTTATTAAGAAAGCATATGATTACGTCTAACATTACAATAATATGCAGGAATGGTAGACCCCATATCTTTCAAGCACCAGGTTGCGTTCGATGCCTGGTTTGCCTAAGGCATTACTTTTTTCGATTAAACACCATTGGCAAACCCTTCGCGGGTTGAAAATGCAGAATATCGTCACTGACCAGCTTGATCGTCACTTGGCTCGTGCCGCTGTCTCCCACATCGGCCGGAATTTCTCCGCCAGCCTGCTTCTTTGCGTCCTTCGCCCGCTTTTGCATTACCATTTCGAGCGTCAGCACGTCGCCCTCTTCTTTGAGGACATGCCAAACTTGAGAAGAAACTCCTTCTTATGGCAACGGTGGATAATGTGCCAGACTTGTCCCGATCAATAGGATAACTTGGTCCGACCCCGTTCCGTTGCTTTTTTCTGAGGCGGTATCCATTTGGCTTCGGCAGATGGGTTTTGGGTGTGGGCCCATTCAATCGTTTCTTTGATCCTCGATACCGGTTCGGCGAAACTGAGGTCAAGAGAATTCTCGCCGCCTGAGATGATCCCCAGGAGTGTACGCCGAGAGGTAAACCTGTCCTTGCGAAACACGGGGCTCCCACTGTTGCCTCCGAATGCACGGACATCGACAACCAGCATTCGTGCATCGGCGTAGGAATTGCCTACGCTGTAACGAATAAAAGGTTCGCTTGCCGCCATGGCGACGATACCGACTCTGGCTAACGGGCGCTGAACCATGAGTTCGACGCCGAGATAACGCGGATAGCCGAACACCAGTATCCCTTCCGGAGGCTCGGGATCGGAATCCGCGAGTTGGTTAGGGCCATTCGGACAATCAGCAGGACAAAAACGCAAAGGCGCGAGCTGGTAAGCTTGGGGCCACGGAAGGCGGGCCGCAGCCACATCCACCGGGTTTACGACCGCAGGTGTTTGTCTGTTTCTCGCATTATTAGAAAGTGCAGTCTGCTCAGAAGGATGCACAACCCAGGACTTCGCCGGGACGCGCAATTCGATCAGATCGATCGTTTGCCCGCTGTTACTTTGCGCCGGAACCCGCACCCGCAACACCATACCGCGGGCAGCAAGGTGGCGCACCGTGACTAGATACAGCGCTTGTTCGTATTGGACAAAAAAGCCTGTCCCCATCGGCTGGCGGATTTCGGATTGTTCGGCGTTGTTGTAGGAAACTTGTTCCAGCCGGATCACCGTGCGCGAAAGAGCTTGATACAGCGATTCGTCCTGGCTTCGCAATTGATCGGCTTGGATTTCAGAGACAAAGAAGGCCGCCAGAAAAGATACCCAGCGCAAGGCAAGCGCGCCCCACTTCCCTAGGAGGCTGTCCGAGAATAGAGAACCTACTGCAGAAAAGCCCATTTTGGCCAGATTTTCCGATAATTTTCGTTAAATAGGCCCACTATTCGCCTCAAATGAACGAAAAATCTGACTCAAAATGGGTTTCCCTCGCTACGGTTTCTATTCTCGGACAGCCTCCTAGGAACATAGCGTTTAGTTTCTCAAGAAAATAGGTGACAACGGGTGACGATGCATAATGCATAACACAATACCTTTCCTAAAAAGACCGCTGCTCTAGAATCGCTTCGACTTCAGCTATGACTTGTTTAAAGCCTTTCGGATCTCGGATGTAGTTTTTGGTTTCAGAGCCTGGGTTGCCGTGAACACCGGGCTCATCACTCCAGAGGGTGAGTTGAATCGGCCCACCCTTCGCCTTGCTCCACGCAACCACCAGGTCGGCATCGGTGCCTGTGCCGACTAACGCAACCATTTTCTCGCCTGAGACATTTTCCATCACGATCGGGACACCTGCCTTAATGGCGGCTTTGGCCACCAGGATGCCATCTGGCGTCGGGGTGACTTCGGCCAGATCTACCACGACGGCATCCACCTTGCGAAGCGTATGGCCTATTGCATCCATCTCGGCTTTTCGCCGCATCGTCTCGGCTTCCTTGTTACCGTCGTTGGGCAGTGGAAGCTTCGCCCGTATCGACTGGATCAATGCCTTTGCGCCTTTTTTCTCTCTTATTGCCACGATATTCTTGAGCACTGGCGATTGGGTTTGGCCCATGGTGATAATTTTTCCCTCTCGCGCGGACACTTGCGATAGTCCGCCCACCGTTAATGCGGCAACTATCGCGATAACGTATCTGATAATTCTAAAGGCGTCTTTCATAACAGTCTCTCCTGTTCCGGGGAAAACCCATGGTGTGGAGCATGCGTGGCCACACCGAGGCGTGAAAATGCTGTTCACAGGCGAGATATAGCGGGACGAAAGCCAAAAGAAGGCTCCGATCCTAGCTCTTCCTCGCGTCGTTAGTAATCGAATTTGGTTGCACTCTGTAAGCACAATACGCTTGCTTACAGAGAAAAGTTCATAGGTTAGCTATTGCAGTTTCTTCATCACCCCAAATACCAAAATATAGACTCCTTCCACGAGCGTTCGCACTTTATAGGGCGAAAAAGACAAGGAAATAGGGAGGCGTCTAAACGACACGTCCTCCCCGTGTGAATGCTCGAACATCACCCCTTCAGGACTCGGAGACTGCGCGTGTTAGCACTACGGTTCAATGTATGTATCCTAGATTAAACACCCAATTATGTATCCACGTTGCTTTATCCGTATCCATTCTGTAATCCCTCCAGACAAAATATTCAATCACCCAGCTATACCTCAACAGCATTTCAAAATGGGATTCGAAAGTTATTGTACCTACGGTACTGGCCGGTCCTCGCCAAACCGCCTCAGTCCTCGGCTGGAAGCCATATTTTGACATGTCTGGAAGACTACCCAGGTACCAACCTTCAATAGCCTTCCAATCAAAGATATCCTCCCAGTCATCGTACACACCCACGCCCGTTTTTGACAGCTTAAAAGTCCATTTAGCTTTCGGGGGTACATTATGATTGATCACCTTCCAGTCCGTTAGGTCGGTTTTCACGCTAGTTGACGAGGAGTAACTCGCGCTTGCGCCTGCATTAGGGCCTTTCTTATCAGCGCCTGCCGATACCCCGAAAGAAAAACCGGTGGTGGAAGTGACCGATCCGGTATTGTTGGCGTTTTGTGGGGCTGTTTCATCCAACACCCATCCGCTTGGAACACCTAAAGGGGTATAGTTCGCTTTGAAACTTTCAAGGAAGTAACCCTTGTAGTTTGCCGCGTCGTGCATTAGGTCGGCTCCCACCGACCCTACGGTTTGGAATACTATATATTTGCTTATCGGTGTGACATACATCCCAAACGAGAACTGGGCATTTAAATTTGCTTTATGGCTGCAATACCCATCAGGGCACCAATAATAGGGTAAAAATGCGGTCTGAAATTCATGACACGCCGTAGTGACACTGCGGTCACAATAGTTGTTATACTTGTCGGAGAGCGCGAGATCCTCCGCGCCTTTGGAATACGGCCGCATTGTCAAAATATGTTCGACGTCTGTGGTGGCTTGCTGAAAGCTATTAGATGTGGGGGCCACTTTACTCTTTGCTTGGGGACCTTTCGGCAGAGGAGGATGCCGAGGCTTACCTGATTTGGCTTTCTCTTCGAGTTCAGCTCTTTGCTCCGGTGTGACGTTGGGCGGTAATCCCCCCCTGGCTGATCCCTCACTGTCTTCTAGGGTGACGGCTTCATCATCCCAAATGTTGAGCAACACTTGGCCGCCGTTCGCCCTGGTTTCCACGACGACCATATCCACGTCGACGCCGACACCCACCAACTTCGCCATTTTATCAGCCGACACGTTTTCCAACGCAACGGGGATACCCTCCTCCTGGGCGGCCTGGACCAACACAATATCATCCTCTGTCGGATTGATATTCGCTAAGTTCGCGATCACCGCGTCGACATTTCCAGCTTTAAGCTGCTGGCGGAGCGCCTTGATTTCTGCCCGCTTCTGTTTTCTCGCGGCTTTTCGCTCGATTTTGCCCTGCATCCTTGCAGCCTTCCGCTGGCCTTTCGGCAGTTTTTTGATCTCCGCCTTCATTTCATCCTTCATCGCCTTGATCTCGGCCTTCATTTCCTGACGCATGGTCTTGATTAACGCCCTGGCGTCTTTCCGTGCCCGTTTTTTAGCCACTTTACTGAGCACCGGCGAATCGGCCTGGCCGATGGTGATGACTTCACCCGCATGCACCGGCATCAAGACACCGCCAAAGCCAACCAGGCCGCTAAAAGCAAGGATTTGAAAGAAACCCTGTATTCTTATAGCGATTGCTCTTTTATAAGATCCCAGTAGGAAAGAGCGCAATAAATCACCGCGGTAACGGATCGTTTTTTGAGTCTGAGTCGTTTGTGTTTTCATAACTAATCCTCCATTCAATAAATGTGTTGACAGCCAGGTTAGGAATCGTCCAGAAATAACTTGAACATCTCGCATTTCGTCTTCAGGCCATTTTTGGCCGATCTTCAATCGCAAAATCCTCAGCGTAGCCCCGCTACGCCTGCGGTTTTGCTCAATCAGATCGACCAAACCTGACCTAAATCTGAGCGCGATATTGTCCAATTTATTTCTGGACGACTCCTTAAACAGATTTGGCACCGTATAACACGGCGGCTTGCAATAATTAATACCTGACTGCATAAGGTTTGAATTTTGCTTTATCTCAACACTCTTCTCACCGACCTGGCTTAGATGGAATTTGAATTGCGGCTTTGCTCCCACAACACCTGTTCCATAAAAGCCATCACCTCAGCCAACGATTCAAACCGAATCGCTCGCCCCGAGGTCACATGCTCGATCCGCCCAAAGAGCCGATCAGGCTCAAACGAGGTACCCTCGCGCAACTGAATCACGAACGACCAGTGCGGCGACAGCGATCCCCTAGGCTGAGAAACTCTTCCCATTACATCTCCGGCGGGTAGCAAAACAGTAGCCGGCGAGCCTTCGCCGGGTCGGTGTTTACAGACTAATACACCCAGCACGAAAATTTATTAAATTTTTATTAAATTTTTATTAAATTTTTATTAAATTTTATTAAGTTATTAAATTCCTCGGCGCTAGGAGGCTGTCCGAGAATAGAAGCCTTAGCGAGGGAAAGCCCTTTGGTATAGCAACCAGTGTGAATTGATGCGTAAATAAAAGAATCGTTCCCACGGTCTCCGTGGGAAATCATCCCTAGACGCTCCTGCGTCCCGAGTGTGACGCAGGAGCGTTACAAACTGCATTCCCACGGAGACCGTAGGAACAATTCTTTTTGCTACCTATCAAACCGACGTTGACGGAGTTCCAGCAATAGATGGATGCGATTAAAAAGATAGAGTGGAACACCGACCCTCCCGTTGCAGAGCGGTGTGCAGGGCAATGACCGAAACGGATCTTTCCGACCGATAACTGGCCAGTAGGAGTACCCGCGCTGGTCCCGAGCGCCTAGCCATGTAATTGAGCAAGTCTAAAGTGGCGGGATCAGCTCGGTGTAAGCCTTCCAAACATAAGATCAGCGTCCCACTAGCGCTTAATGCTTCCAACGCTGCCGCTAGCTCACGCGGTCGTGGTTCAAATGAGCTATATGTCGACAACCGTACCGCTGGGGACCCTATGCCAAGCAATGTGGGCAACCGTGACAGCCAACTGGGCGCGTATCTGCGCATACAGGTAACGAATGACGCTCCATGTGACCCATTGCCCATCTGTTCAAGAATGTCCAACCAAGACTGGTAAATTTCGCTTTCACCAGACCAGTCAAGACAACGTCCTCGACCGAGCAACAAATCTCGCCGAGATGATAATTCGTCAAAAAAAGTATCGAACAAAGGGGTTTCGCCACTGCACGATTCGTCATCCACAATTACCACTTGGCGTTCCCCAGCCTGAGCTTTTAATAACCTCCGACGCAATTCAAGGTGTCCGGAATTGATCACCTGAACCGGCGGCGCTAAATGGGTTAGCGGCTCCGCGGGCCCGCTGATGTCCAGCTCGCCGATAAATCGATAACCACGCCGGGGTACTGTTTCGATAAACGTCGGCGCTTTGGCATCATCGCCCAACGCGCTGCGCAAGTCGCACACCGTATGCCGTACCTCGCCCTCGTTGACGCACACATCCGGCCAAACTGCCTCCAATAGGATCTGTTGGGTCATAAGTTGCTGTCGATGTTCGGCTAAGCAGAGTAGCAGAAATAACGCTTTCGGCCGCAGCACTATTAGCCGGTTACCTCTCCACAGTCGACCTTCAACGAGATTCAGGTGGAGCGTTTGCTGATCACATTGGGTACCGAAGGGTGTTGCTGGGAATTGTCTGACATTTGACTTTATTCGCTGGTTCGGACCGGTCTTGGCTACGGAATGTGACATAAGCATTTCCTCGATTTTGTTTTATTCACTTGCCGACGGCACCCTTTACCCAAATCGTTAAAAACGGGAGTCGAGGGTATCTTCATACTGGTGGTTTATCTTCCCTGATTGTCCAGGACATTTTGTTGACTCAGCACCTTCTCCATAAAAGCCAAAATTTCAGGCAAAGACTCAAACCGGGTCGCCCGCCCCGAGGTCACATGTTCAATCCTGCCGAAGAACTGATCGGGCTCAAGCGAGGTGCCCTCAC
>JAZGGE010000374.1:0-7831 GCA_036480195.1 Methylococcales bacterium | reverse complement strand
TTGTTGTCTCCTGGTTCTATTCAGACACTGTGATGAGATCACCGCACTTATGGAAAGTTCAGGCGGTACCGTCCTTGAATACGGGCTTGCCGCTTCTCAGCTCCGACGAATCCGTAACAGCGGATATCGGCCTTGGTTAAATATGGATCCTGATCCTGACGACAATTATTCATGATGAAAACTTCTTACTCTAGGTCGCTGTCCGAGAATAGAGAACAGTGGCACTATCGGTGTATTTAAGGTCGACGAAAATGGGCACGGTTTGAACGAAATTCAGTGGGTAGTCGATTTGCCGCAGATCAATACTCAAGGAATAGTCGCGTTTTAGCTCTGCTTGTAGAGGCTTAGCTTACAGGCCTCAGATTCTCCACGGTATGGATGCCGAGGGTGGGGAGCCAATCTACGAACAAGCCCAAAGCTTAAAAAGGCAGATCGGCTTCCCCAGAAATCAGTTACCACTATAAACTGTTAGTACAAATCTGTATTTAAGAGAGGCGTTTAATATACCAGGCCGGAAAAAAATTAGCTGAAATTTTATCTGACAGAAACTCGAATAAATTGATCTCTGTCAGATCAAATCTAAGTACCACAAATATGCATTACTATACAGAGAGAACAAACACAGGACTTTCCCAGTGATGTTGATAAGTGAAATTGGAAAGGAAAATACTGTAGATTTGAAAGAAGCATAAGTTGAAACAACAACTCGTAAGGCGGAAAAGTGATGACGCATTCCGCCATTCATTGCCAACCATCCAGGCAAATGTCGGAGTACGTTATCACTCATCCAACCTACACACCCGTCTTACGAGTTCAGCGGTATTCTCATGGTAGGTCGTCAGGTATACTAACATTGTAGACATAATCCCAGCCGCGTACACTAATAACTATAGTTCCGACTCCCAGGCCATAAAACTCGCCAATGTACATTGGAATTTCTTCTCCATTTACGTTCACTGTAAGCCGTATTTCAGCCCAACAGTTGAACTGCCCACATCCATATCCTGATACGCCCACTAAACGTGCAGGCCAGGTTCCATTGTTCATGCCATTCACAGTTAAAGCTACCCGGTTGTTTGATACTAACCTGATTGTTGCAGTATTGCCTTCTTGATCAACATAATGCCACAAAAAGTCTTGTGCGCTAGCAACGCAGTTCAAATCATCACCTCTCTCGGGCCTGCATTGCCAGGCCCCTTGTTCTGGAAGAATGTCTTGAAAGCTTGTACCAAATATGTCGAAACCTGCAGATGAAGTCGAGCTATAGAGCAGAATCAGAGCTGTTAGAGTGATGCCAATAGATTTATACATTGTGTTTCTCCAGTCTTGTTGGTGTATATTCATAATAAAATAATCAACGCTTTCCATTATTTAATAAAACTCAATACCATAGTTTATGCAGGGTGAATATTTAAAGCAGGGCTTATATCGTTTATAGCAATACCCACTTTAAATATATTTTCCTTTATGCTTGCCGTATTTAAAATATGGGAAGACGTCGAACCCTATATTCTTCTCAATTGATAAGATCGCCTATGATCTAGCTCACATCACAACCTTCAGCGCGCGATGCTAACCACATATTCTGGATGGCACAGGCGGTTGAGGCTAAATCCATTTCGGGCATGGTGCGGCGACCAAAAATGTGTTGTTCTCGATTTCTCATCAACGCCACAACCAATAATTCACCACATTCACGGATACCTTCGATTTTTAGGCGCATAAACTCATCTTCTCGTTCATCCAAAGCTTTCGCAGTTTTAATTCGCTCTTGCTCAACCAACTGATTAATTTTTTTGCGAAAATTTGTATCGGTGATACAAATAAACCGCCACGGTTGCATAAAGCCAACGCTTGGGGCCAGATGCACTGCTTGTAGAATTCGGGTTAGCATGGCCGGATCAATCGGGTCATCAAGAAAATAATGAATATCGCGCCATTCTGAAATTACTTTATAAACCGCCACGATTTCGTCGTTACTAAAACGGTACTTCATGGCAAAATAATTGTGCAGCCGCAGCTGGATTAGAAAAAAAGTAGCAATGTAGATAACTGGCAGTTAACCGCTCTATTTGAAAAATATTTTCTCCATGCGACGTGTTAAAGAGCCGTTCTCCTGACTGAAAATGGAGAGATCTGAGACTATGGAAATTGATGAGTATCTGAGAAGAATTCCAGAAAATCGAATTACAAAAATCAACTCGATTTTAGAGCTTGTAAAATTGATGTGTCCTATGGCTTCATTATCAATGAAGTATAGAATGCCAACATTTACCCAGAATCAGGCTACCTGATCTCATCACGGTGAATCAAAAGATTATAGAAATTCATGGGATATTGTTCTGAGCCTAAAATAACGACTTCTCTCCGTAGGAGGGGCTTTAGCCGCGATCTTGGCCGAGATCGCGGCTAAAGCCCCTCCTACGAAGGTATCAAAACATTTTCCGTGAGATCAGGAGTTCTGAAGTTATTTATTTCCCGACCCTTGCCACGCCAAAGCTGAAAATACAAATTTTACCGCAATATACGTGAACTACTTCACAGATTAACAACTTCCCTTTAACTAGACTTATACCTACCGAAAACGGTAATTAAATTTAGCTAGGAAGAGGTAATGCAATGACAAACTTAAAAGATTTTTTCAGACTATCTGCAGTAATTTTCGCAATTGGTGTACTGTTAAGCCCTTTCTATCTTAGGCAAAAGCTTTTGCATCGACGGCATGCCAACGCCCCTCCAAGATTGCATAATAGATAGATTAAGCCGATCAGTATCTCTCTGTCGTTGCTTAATAACGATAGCTATGCCCACGCAACCACGCTTTGTTCTGAACACGCAGATTCTACACTGATACCAACAATTTGGGCCGGACTAATACGTCTAGCCACTAATCTTGCTGATTCCGACAGCTTCGCGTAAATCCCGAATAAAAGCTATACTGTGCTCCCGGGCTCGAACCGCCCCTTGCTGTAAAACTTCCTCAATCTGATCTGGAGATTGCAGCAGTTCCTCATACCGTTCACGCGGCTCCGATAATTGGCTGTTGAGATGCTCAAACAACAATTGTTTCATTTCACCCCAGGCAATGCCTTCAGCATACCGTTTACTAATCTCCTCAAGCTGCTGTTCTGAAGCAAATGCCCGATAGATCGCAAATAGAGTACATCCTTCAGTTTCTTTAGGGACGCCCGGCTCCAGCGAATTGGTCTTGATTTTCATTATCAGCTTGCGGAATTTCTTTTCTGGAAGAAATAGAGGAATAGTATTATCATAACTTTTACTCATTTTCCGGCCATCTAATCCCAACAACGTCGCAGTACTTTCGTCTATCACAGCCTCGGGTAACACAAAATGCTTACCGTAGATGTGATTGAAGCGACCCGCAATGTCGCGCGCCATTTCGATGTGTTGAATTTGATCCCGTCCGACAGGTACTTTATGGGCGTTAAACATCAATATATCCGCAGCCATCAGGATCGGATAGTTAAACAACCCCATGGTAATACCTCTATCCGGATCTTTCTCACCACTTTCTTCGTTAGTGGCAACTGACGCCTTATATGCATGCGCCCTGTTCATCAAGCCCTTGGCTGTAATACACGTTAGCATCCAGGTAAGCTCAAGAATTTCAGGGATATCGGACTGACGATAGAAGATAGCATTTTTCGTATCCAGACCTAATGCCAGCCACGTCGCCGCGACTTCAATACTGGATTGTTTCACCCGTTCGGGTTCTTGGCATTTGATCAAGGCGTGGTAATCCGCAAGAAAATAGAAAGGCAGCGCGTTATAATCATGGCTCGCGGCAATGGCCGGTCGAATTGCACCGACATAGTTGCCTAAATGGGGAGTCCCGGTTGTCGTTATACCCGTAAGTACGGTATGTTTTGTCATTAAACTTAATTAATCCTGTTGTTTGTTTGCGTTATCGAGATGCTGTGTTTCTCTTTCTTCCCGTTCGAACAAGGCGAAACGGGCTGACCGAAAATGAAAAACACTATTATATAAATAGTCTAGAATTAACGTGAGATGCTACCATTTTAGCCATTTTATTCAATCGAGGGAGATAGATATGTTGGAATATGCAGAAAAGCGGGCTTTTACCCGAATGGATACGGACTGTGAAATGACGTTTAAGTATGTTGACGCTGAGGCGGTTTATCAATCAACATGCCTCAATTTGAGTGGTGCAGGCGTATGCTTTATAACGAATCAGGACATTCCCGTGGGTAAAGCAATAGAAATATCCATAACACCAGCTAATACAGTTACACCGTCTCTTGAGGCGTTTGTTGAGGTCACTCGGAATAGTACTGCGGATGGAGAAAGCCGTTTTGAAATTGGTGGTTCAATCAAAGGAATAAAAGGTAAAACATAATCAAATTCAGCTTGGTAATTCCTTTATTTTCGAGTACGATCCCCCGCTTTTGTACCTGCCCAGAATCGTGCTTACCTAGCCACCCTCAAGTTTCTCCCAATTCAAGATAGAAAACTGAATGAGCGTCGTTTTTGGCGTTAGTCTCTTTTCCTCTATAGCAGTATAATATTGTTTTGGCACGATGTTTTTTAAATTAATTCCTAATAGTAAGGATAATGTTCAGCATTTCAATAGAAGTCAATTTCTGCTATGGCCACCGGTTGATGAATCATTCCGGCAAGTGTAAACATATTCATGGGCACAGTGTTAAAGCTGCCATTACGGTAACAGCAGATGAATTGGATGAAAATGGCATGGTTTGCGATTTTTCAAACATTAAGAAAGTAGCAAAATCGTATATTGACCAAGACATCGATCACAATTTCCTGTTATACAAAGACGATCCTCTCATACCTCAACTAGTAGAATCCCATGAGCGTCATAGGGTGCTGGATGAACACCCAACTGCTGAAGTCATCGCTAAAATGATTTACAAAACGATCAAAAATCATGGTTTTAACGTTTCCAAAGTCACGCTTTGGGAAACTACATCTACCTACGCCTGTTATCAGGAAGATTAATCCAATTCAGACTACAGTTCTTCAATGCTCTCGCTCAGTATTTTCAATAAATCATTTTGTTTGCAAACATTGTGCGAATCTAACTATTGCAAGCTACTGCAACTTGCACCCAACTTGACTGAACTTCCCGAGACAACAACTTTTTTATCTGATGGCAAACCATCGTTACATCTAAAAATCCTTAACCGCAGCCCTTTTACCCTCACCGCGGAATTAAGCCACTGCTTCTCACACGAAAACGAAATTAAATTTGAGCCTGCGGTCAAAATTCAGATTTACCTTGATTCAAAGTCCACTGAAGTACTGCGAGATCATATACGCCCCCATGCCGCCCAAGGGATTAAGGATTTTCCAAACCCAAAAGCAGTAATGGACTACAAGTGGACTCAAAACTACTTTCTGGAAAGATGGCTAGACCATTGCCTACAAATAGGCTATCAATTCACGAACTCTGAAATTTCTGAAGACAAAAAACATCCTGTTATCTTCGAATAGTATACCTATCGCATTCAAGAATGCCCGTTCTGAGTGGGTATATTTTTGTGAAGATCGAGACGTCGAACCGTAGGTAGAGTCATCTCTTCCAAGGTTCTAAAACGACGCACCTCACGAAAAGATGCGCACTAAGAATGGGTGTTCTTGGGGGCGAGAGATATATTATAGATACTACGTAAACCAGCTTTCCGAATCAGTAACCCAAGCGAAGACCAATTCCTTGTCGGGTGGAAACAACACATCTAAGTCCTTTATTTACAGTCTGTTAATCATATTTGTGGTATTTTTACGTCGCCTTCCTACGACAAAAAGACACAAATATTTCCAATTGACACCGAGGGTTTACTTTTGCTGCAACGCGAGGAATGGGCAATCCGACCAGACAAAACCTTAGCCTCAATAATAGCGTTAACTATTTATTTATACTCAATATAACCAATATGTAATTGTTAACTTTTACAAGGAAAAATACGACTAAAAAGCATCCGAAACACTGGCTGAATACACACTTGGCAGAACATTTGCTTAAATATGCACAGGAATGCAAAGGAACGCTTTACCGCAAGACAAAAAAAGCCCCCCCACCCATCAATAAATGTCACTCGTTCTGGCTGGGAGAATAATTCTTCACACAAGTGCAAACAGGCAAATCAATGGTAACCACCAAACAACTACAGCGCAATTCCACAGCCCCATTCATTACTAGTTGGTTCTTTTTCTTAACACTTATTTTCATATCAGCAAATATTAAGGCAGAAGCTCCGGCCTTCAACATATTTCTGGATCTCGACAACAATGAGACTTCAGTATTGGAGCCTGTCAATGAAAACATCGTTATCCGTGAGCGCGCTGTGTTAGTAGAAACCCAGGCGATCAAAAAGTCGTTTGGAGTTCTTTATTTGAATCTTTTTAATGACGTAGATATAACTGCGATTCGTGATAGAGTCGAAGAGATTGATTCAGAATCTTTCGCCTGGATAGGTCATGTTGATGGCATTGAAAACAGTGAAATCACACTTGTAATAGATGGCGATGGTCTAGGTCTATCCGGGGCGATCAAGTTTGCAGAATTCTATTTCCATATCCGCCCACTGGAGTCAGGACATCACGTCATCCGAGAAATCGATTTTTCTGCTTTCGAAACTGATGAGAACATAGCGCCTCTTGCCACTGAACCATCCGATAACCCGACCATCGATGAAAATCAAGCCTTTCCCAGCGACATGCTTGTTGTTGAGGAGAGCTTGGCGTACTTAGTCGAATCAAGCGACCTTGTGCCCTTCGAGCAGGAGGTCTTGAATCTAGTTAACGAGGAACGCACTATCCGCAATCTTGGCACGCTTACAGAAGACAGTAAATTAACCAGCGCTGCCCGAAGTCACTCACAGGATATGGCTCAGCAGGGCTACTTCAGTCATACCGGTCTTGATGGCCGGTCGCCCTTCCAACGCATCACAGCCACGGGTTATCAGTATAATTCTGCAGGTGAAAACATCGCCTTTGGCTACCAGTCGCCACAAGCCGTAATGAATGGGTGGATAAACAGTAGCGGTCACAAGGCCAATATTCTAGGGAGTAACTTTTGTGATATTGGTATTGGCTACGCGGCGAATGGACACTATTGGACACAAAGTTTTGGTAGGAAGCAAGGCCTATCGCAATGCCCTGCTTCCACCCCAAATGCTCCAGATACACCTGTCACCCCCAATCCGCCGAATGACCCGGAACCCAACACCCCTGGAGAATTGAGGAGCGGGCAAACTCAAAGCTTCACCTTGGGCAGAAACGAAACCAAAGCATACACTATTCAGGTGCCGGAAAATGCAACGAATCTAAAGGCGTCCATCAGCGGGTCGGGTGACGCAGATCTATACGTAAAAAGGGCGCGTGTTGCGTGGCCAGGTGATGCCGGCCCTCACAATGATTCGGAATTCAAGGCACTTTGGGTGACAGGTTCAGACGAAACGGTCACCTTCACCAACCCAGGCTCCGGAAGTTGGCATGTTTTCCTGCATGGCTATAGTCAAGCACAGGGTAACATCATCATCACTTATGAGTAGGTTGCTTTTCGACTCACATTCAGGGGGCTGACGGCCTCCATTTAAGGCAACTGCCTGAGTCCAATATGGTAAATGCTATATGTTTTTAACCGTTCGCCAGCAAATCCATTTGATAGGGGTAGATTGAATGGCTTAATACTTGCCCATAGTATCTAGGAGCCTGTCCGAGAATAGAAGCCGCAGCGAGGGAAATCCATTTTGAGTCAGATTTTTCGATCATTTGAGGCGAATAGTGGGTCTATTTAACGAAAATGATCGGGAAATCTGGCCAAAATGGA
>JAZGGE010000373.1:0-8278 GCA_036480195.1 Methylococcales bacterium | reverse complement strand
CCCACATTGGGATGTAAAAAGATATCATCAAGCGCCTGTTTTAGATCCTCCTTAGCTGATTGTTCTGCTGGGAGAACCCTATTCAGTAATGTTTTTTCACCAGTATCATGAAATTGCTCCCACGGAACCATTGGAGTTTCTTTGTCATACCTCGACAAGTCATTTGATATCCATTCATTCGAATCAGCAAAATTCCATCCGGTAAAAACTTTGGCAAACTGTTCGACTGTCTCTTGTGAATAGGTTGGTATTGGGTTGTTGGCACTATCTTTTTTAATAGAACCATCAATACCAAGTTTGTATAACCCAATGGAAAAGAGCTGTAAGACTTCCCTCGCATAATTTTCATCAGGACGGACATTGCGGGCGGGATCAGCTTTTTCGTTTCGAAGCATACTAAGATAGATGCCCATCGTGGGATGGAGAGTGACTTTTTCAAGTAAATCACGGTAGTTGCCAAAGGCGTTTTCAGACAACATATCGAAGTAATGGCTCATGCCATATTGCGAAATCCCAAGGTTATAATCCAAGTCCGCAATAACAAAAATTTCACTAAGCGCAAACGCCACACGCTGTCTCAGTTGATCCTGACCTTCAATGGCATTGGTCCACCATATTTCATGGCGATGATTTCTATTACTGCCATTTCCCTTCGCTTTGACGTATGGAAGCTGTACTGAGGGGTTTATATTGATCTGTTCATCGATCCACGTTTCAAAACTACCCAGGCTTTGCAAATGTTGAATATCCTCCAGCGTCGGACCAAAGGTGGATTGGGTCAGAAATCGGGCCGCTTGTACGTCTGTCAGAGATTGGACATTTTGTGCATTGGTCGGATTGCCAATGACACTACTGGCAGACGGGCCGGGTGGTTGGTTAAATTGATTTCGTAACAGAGAGTAATCCGCCAAGTTGACTGTTCCATCACCATTCAGATCAGCATCAGGATCATCGCTGTGAAAACGGAATCTGAACAAGACAAAATCCGCTGTATTAACGATTAGGTTTCCATCCAGGTCAGCATCACACAAGTTGCCATAGCTGTCACCATTGCTGTCTCGCTGCAATGGGTTAGCCACTTCGGTACAGTTGTCCTCTGAATCTGCTATGCCATCGCCGTCCTGATCAGCACCAATTGCCGGGATACTAATGAAAGCCAGAAACAATAGGAATGGCAAGTATATTTTGAAAAATAGGCATTGACAGCGCTTTCGTATTTTCATCTTATTGGAAGGGTTATCAGTAGACATTACTTTTCTCATTGTCAGATTGCGGTTTTTAGGAGCTGGAATTAGATAAATTCTGGGGTCGGTGTAGGGTTTTTATTCCAGGCCAAGGCAGGAAAAGGAGCGCATAGTCAGCTATGTAACTCTTTTTCTAACACTGAAATGGGAAAAAAAGACAAGTCAGTTTCGGAAGTTATTTAATGTAGGTTCCTTATTACTCTTACCGGATTCTCCCACAACAGGAGGAGCCGGGTGGATTATTCAACCGGTTTCGTAGCAAGATAAAATCTGCTGCATTTACAGTCAGATTTCCATCCAAATCGGGGTCGCAGAAGTTTCCAACGCCATCTCTGTTCGTATCATGCTGATCGGTGTTAGCCGTCTGGGTGCAATTATCATGGACATCAACAATGCCATCACCATAAGTAACGCTAGAGGAATTTCCGAAATCACGCCAATAGTTACCACCTCCTGGCGAACCAATAAAAACCTTAGATGGTTTTTTCGGGTTGATTGCTATAGGAATAGCCATCGGCCATTCCAGTCCTTCATTAACCTGTTTCCAGTCTATTCCATCGTTCAAAGTGCGGTAAATGCCACCAGAAGCTGGGTCGAAACCACCCGAGGTATAGGCAGATGATGAGCTGACGTAGACTCTATCGGAATTAGATGGATCAATCGCGACATCTCTAATATAAGCGACGTTATCCAGTATCAACTCACAGTTTTGATTTTGAACAACGGTACTGGAAATATCACATCGATATACACCCTGGCTAGAGTCATTCTGAAAAACAGCTGCCAAAACAAGTCCTGGATTATTTTCGTCAATCGCAATTGCCGAAACACCACCCCAGCCACCTCTATGAAAAATACGACCTCGATTGAATCCACCGATTGTTATTTCTGATAAAACAGTTTGCCAAGTATTGACATCACCATTGACTTTTGAGACAAATAGTCCCTTTTCGCCTCCGGCAAAGATATATCCATTACTGGGGTCAACTGATGTTACTCGACACCCCTGGTTGCAATCGAAAACCTGATGCCAGGAGTTGCCGTGGTCGTCACTCCTGTACACACCTCCATCAATAGTGACGAATAAGCGACGCTGCTCGGCTGGACTGGTTGGATCAACAGACATTCCATAAATTTTGTTTGTTTGACCAATACCGATAGTGCTGCCTGGAGTCCAGGAATCTCCATAGTTATTGCTGGAATAAGGCGTAACAGGCTGCCCCTGATCGCCCGCTGCAAACATCCAGACGGATTTTGCATTTTGTGGGTCGGAAGCAAGTGCAGTAACAACACCGCCATATGAATGGCCAGTGATTCCAGGCCAACTATCAGTGTCATGAATACAGAGTTTCCAGCTGGAGCCACCATCGCGACTAACCGAACAACCAATATCGTTTAAGCCAGCGTAAATAACATCTGCATCGGCCCGGTTAATTTCCAGAATAAAAGGGGTAATGTTATCAATTCCTGTCGATCGCCATCCGGTGTTTTCACTCCCTCTCGTCGCAAGGTTTTCGACAGATAGAGATTCGCTACCGTTTTTACCATCATTGAAACTAAAAACGAATTGGCTAGTCACCCAATAGAGTTTGTCGCTATTCGACAAATCAAATCCTATCGTAGTAGCCCAGCTAGCTGAACCCGGATTTACAATGGAGTGCAGTTTCGACCAGCCAAAGCGCCAATTCTCTGCATCGCCAGCCCATTGTTCGACATTCCCCAATTCTTCTGCCGCCCAACCAGCATCCAAGTCAGCGGCTCCATTGCGGTTTGAGATTCGCCAGGCCGCTTGTCGAGGTAAACCATGATACCAGCTCGTATAGATATTTAAAGCACGTATGAGGGTAGGGTTGTTACTATCTGCTTGCGGCCAGAGTACTAGGTGAGGATCATCACCCGTGGGGAAACTGCTTGTATCAAATACACTATGCCAAACATCGTTAGCTACGTCAGCCGAAGCTTTGACTCCAGCATTTCCTTGCTCTGGAATTTTATAAGCAAGATATGCATAGTACGGTGGACTCGGATGAAATACAAAATCGGTGGGTTCTATGTCATTACCGATATCGCGCCAAGTCTTACCGCCGTCAGCACTCGTAAAAACACCTGGTTCGGTGATATCTATGAATCGTGTGTTAGTCGATAATAGAACGACGAGATTTGGATCAGTCGGGTGTATAATAATCTTAGCGCCAATAATTTCAATATCGGGAGAAATATTATTGGAATCCTGTGGCCGGACAACATACTCGAAATTAAGTCCACCATCATTGCTTCGCATTAATGCAGCCGTTAGATTTCCATTACGGTCTATTACGCTGTTGTAGCGAGGGGTGACTGAAGCATATACAATCTGTGGATTGCTCACTGAGACAGCAATATGCTGAAATACCCGGCGATCCCCACCAGCAACAAGGGCAAAGCTATTGCCTTCATCCAAACTCCGGTAAATACCACCCTCTGCACTCAAAAAAATAACATCCGGATCGGTGGGATGAAAAGCTACATTTGTTATGTGAGTCGACTCTACGCCACTTTTTGCGCCAATGATATGCCATTGTTCGTCTGAACTGCGTTTGATGTAGGCGCCTCCAAGATCCGTTCCGACGACAATAGTGCCCGTCGGCCCTGATGCTGCGGCATTCATTGCGCCACCACCACCGATATTGGTTCGCTGCCATTTTCCTTGCTGAGCAGGCAGGTCTTTTAAAGGTACCAGAGAGATAATAAATACTAGTAAAATCAAGCGGCTAAAGTAGGTAGCTATTTTCATGAGTTTCCTTATAAATTTAATGCCTTGACTCGTGACATGAGATACTTTTTACGACATAAAACCCAGATCTCGAACAGAAAAATTATCAAGGTTAGGAAAAATTACCGATAGATCGGCATCTGTAACATCTAGCCATTTTGCTAGTGTGGCCCCATACTGGTCAACTGAATACTCAGGGATAAGGCGTCCACCTGGAATACCACCCTCATCAACGGCATCTTTTTGTCCACCAATTTCCATGGTGGGTATTTCACCATGAATCTGGCCACCCCTTACCGCATCACCCATCACCAAATGTTGTGTGCTCCAGGCGTGATCGGTACCATCACCGTTACTCGTCAGGCTACGACCGAATTCAGATGCAGTAAAGGTGGTTACACTATCCGCCACACCCAATTGCTGCGTTGTCTGGTAGAAGTAATGTAGTGCATCGTTAAGCTGGGTGAGCAAATCTGCATGAGTCGGGAGCTGATTTCCATGGGTATCCCAGCCCCCTATTTTTACAAAGAAAAATTGTCGTTTCATTCCCAGAGCCTCCCGAATGGAAATCAGGCGCGCCGCCATGCGGAGTTGGTGTCCCAGACCTCCCTGACCCGAAAATGGCGCAATCTCTGGGGCCTCGTCCAGTGCTCCCACTATAGCAGCGATGCGCAACCTGGCCATACGGATCGTGTCAGCAGTTTGCGCCTTTAGTACGTGGTTCTGCGACAGATTCAAGATTTTGTTCCAGGCCGACGCACGTGATGATGCCCAGGATGGATAGGTGCTGTCTTCAAGGTCACCAAAATCCTTGATCCCTCCGGTTGCGACATCGAACGGCTGAGTCACGTTGCCAGACAACCAAAAATTATTACCTGCCATTGAAAAACTGGGGGGAAGACCGGTATTTGCATTTGCTGTGTCAAGTAGGTCGGCCACCAGACCACCCCAACCTGGCAGACTGGAACCTACGTTGGGGGGTTGGTTGGTTTGCCAGATTTCAGTCTGATGACTGTGAGAAAACAGATCGGGAGGGATTCTATTTCTATTTCTATAGTCATCAAGCGATGTGGGTCGAAAAAGATTACCTACATCAGCCACAGTGGCCAATGCCCCTGAGTTATACAAATCACGTACATCGCGCATACTGGGATGAAAACCGTGCTGCTCACCGCTAACTGGATGTAACTGGTTACGAGGGATAGCCAGTGCTTGCCGAATTGACGCATAGTCCTGGTAGGCTGCTTGGGTGTAGGGAGCAAACATATTAATGGCATCATTACCACCACCTTGAAATACACATACCAGGCTTTTGTAATCATTCAGACCAGCGTAGTCCGCTGCCAATGCATTGCTAATTAATTGCAACTTACCCTGAGTGGCGAGCAGAGATGAGGCGCCTGCAGTGATAGCCAGTCCTTTCATGAAACGTCGGCGTTGAAGATCAGGATTTTCGTTCATATCGAAAGCACCTATTATTGTTGAATCAGATAGCTGGGGGACGAAATAATGAGCGTGATAGCGTCTCTCGCCTTGGCTGCACGTCTTCTTTGAGAGTCAGCAGGAAAATCGCCGTTGTTGAGATGATCGGCTAGAATTCCACGCATCTCGGTTGTCATGGTGCCACTTAATAACACCAGATCCAGACGATCCAGCAGGGCAGTAGTATCATCCGCCAGGGCCTCTTCCTTCGTCGTATTCAACACGGTCCAATCAACGGATTCATTGGAATTCTGAATCTCGTACGTAATCGCATGGGAGAAACCGGTGAGGGTGTTTTCCGTCATGATCTGGAATTCTGGAGCAACCAATGCTTGGTCGCTAATGGGTCCAGGCGGCGCAAAGTCAGGCAAGAAGAAATTGAACACACTTGGTGCGCGCAGAATATCCTGCCCAGATACCAGTCGAAAGTCCCAGGGAAAGGGGAGAGGCATCGTATAGAGTTCATAGGGATTCTGGCCACAGGTTCCACTACCCCATCGCTCACCCTCGCGCACCATCGGGATAGCAGGAAATGCACGGCGCAAGTGGCTCAGGCGCAACATAGGCTCCCGTACTTTACCAAAGGTTGTGCTATTCAGGTGGCCGGTACGTGCTTCATCATCCAGCAAAATCGCTTTGATCACGGCCTTGAGATCACCGCGTACTCCACGGCCATTGTCATTAAATATAGCGGCTACACGAGCAACATAGCTATTTATCGGATTACTGGTTACTAACCGTTGAATGAGTTGCTTGCCGATAAACGGGCCGACGTTGGAATGGGTGAATAAGTTGTCCATCGCGACGTCAAGATCCTGCCGTGCCGTCCGATTAGCCTGGAGCAATACGCCGTTTAGCAATTGTTTTTCACCTGTGTCATGGAATGCTTCGATAGGTTCCATGGGACGCGTTCGGTCACCCTGTCCGATCCAGGCAGTCCAGGAGGTGTTAGCAAAATTCCAGCCTGTAAAAACTTTAGCAAACTCTTCGATATCTGTCTGGCCGTAGGTTGGGATAGGCTGGCCATCAGCTAATTTAAGAGTGCCATTTAGATTAAGTTCATGCACACCGATGGAAAACAGTTGCATGACCTCACGGGCATAATTCTCGTCTGGACGGATGTTCTTCTCAGGTTGCGCCTTCTCGTTACGTAGCATGCTGAGGTAGATACCCATGGCAGGGTGTAAGGTTACGTCTTCTAGCAATTCTCGATAATTGCCGAAGGCATTCGCAATTAGCATATCGTTGTAATTTGCCAATCCGTACTGGGAGGAAGAGAGTGGGCCTACCGCAGATACAACGAATATTTCACTCAAGGCAAAGGCAACCCGCTGGCGAAGTTGATCGTTACCATTAATGACAGTATTCCACCACGCGTTGACTCGAGCTTCCTGAAAATTTCCATCGATACTGTCAGCACGTGAGTCACACATTTGGCGGACAAGAGTTTGCGTCGCCGGAAGTTGCAGCGATACAGGTTGATTAAACTGTTCATCCAGCCATGCTTCGTAGCCGCCCAATGCAACAAGATCCTGGATTGCTTCAAGGGTGGGTCCGAACGTGGCTTGGGTCAGAAAATGGGCCGCTTGTGCTTTGCTCAGATTCCCGTTGCCATCATTGCCCGATAAACCAGGTGGATCACCCTCCTGATCGGCAGCAATTGCTAAGACACCAAAGGAAGCCAAAAACAACAGGAACAGCCCGTGTATCTTAAATAACTGCCATTGACCACGTTTTCGTAGTCCCGTTCTTAGGCCACAATTATTAAAAGACATTACTTTTCTCCTTTCCAAATTGCGATTTTTTATTTCTATTATTGGTCTATCCCACAGCAGGACGGTCCAGGTGAAGTGTTTAGTAGATTCCGCAGCAAGATGTAATCTGCGATATTGACCGTTCCATCGCCATTCAAATCTGCATGCGGGTCAATGCTATGAAATCGGTTTCTGAGCAAGATAAAGTCTGCAACATTAACTAGCTGGTTATCATCCAGATCAGCATCACAGATGTTGCCAAAACCATCTCTATCAGTATCCCGCTGATTAGAGTTGGCAGATTCAATGCAATTATCTGATTCATCAGGTATACCATCACCATCACTATCGCTAGGAATGGGAATAGGAGGAGTAGTGGGGATGAGAGCAGGAGCAGGGTCATTTGCCAGACCACCTTTTAAACTCGCTTTGACCTGCCAACCTAAATTGATCCCCTCACCGAAAGTTTCATATGCCCCGATATCGTAGGGAGCAGTGGTACGGGAAGTTTCATTGAAATCAGCGTTTGGTACAAAGTGCGGATCTGCCGAGCCAATTAGTATCGCCTCAGGTAGCGGCCAGAAATTGAATGCGTCCGGATCGGTAAAAACCATCATAGACGCATCACCATCGTAAAACCGGTCATTGTCAATCGACGCACCGAGGATATGGCCTTCAATAAAATTCGCATGGATAGTGATCCTATCAGCATTAAGACCTTTGGCATCAACGGCTTCGTTTCCAGGGCAGTATATGGCATTGTTGGCAAGAATCATGTCGGTGGCGGCTGCCCAGCGAATACTTAGACAGGTCTCATGTCCGTAGATGGTATTGTTAATGATGCTGACACTTTTTTGCTGTGAAACTTGAGTATGTGGGGTTGTGGTAATACCGACATCTGAATTTAAAATGATGTTATTTTGAATTACGGCGTCAGCAACAACTTGGATCGCTTCCCCGCAATTCCATAATGCGTTTCCTTCCACAATGTTTTGAGATGCTCCGGCGCCATAGACAAATATACAGGGGAATCGCGTGCCAATCGT
>JAZGGE010000372.1:0-6392 GCA_036480195.1 Methylococcales bacterium | reverse complement strand
ATATCGACTACAGCATGCCCGGTGCCGATACCGAGTGTAACGGTTATCGAGAAACGGATACATCGGCTCAATAGAGTATTTTTCATATCTTTTTTTCCGGTCGCAGTTGTCATTACAGGAAGCGCTTTCTTAACATGGTTTGCAGGATTACCTGGGCAGCATCACTGCCACCCGTTCCGCGAGCAGTTACACGGTAGTAAAAAAAGCCCCGTCCTTTCGCCAAAGTTTCCGTACTCTCATCGTCGGGTATGAAGGCGTGTTCTTCAATAATATAGCGGGGTTGGGTGTTTACTCCTTGGATATCGGTGGCACCGTATTCTGTCCCGTCGTTAGCCCAGTCAACCTCAATTGAATTCAGGTCATTAGTGTCGTCGCCATCGCCTAGTGAGAAAGGTGTTCCATCTGTCCAGATTCCGCTTGCCCCATTGCTCGTTGCTCCCGGATTTACGTTTTGTGCCATTATCCAGCTTTCCGCATCCCGTAATGCCGCCTCGGCTGCTTCAAAGGCTCGCTCGCGATCCAGCATATTGGTTGCCATTCGACTTTCCATTGTCGTCCCTTGCATTGCGGTTACACCGATTACCGTTGTCAATAAAAGGATGACCAAGCTGACCACCAGTGCCACACCCTGTTGGTTGATGGGGGGATTTGTCAATGAATGACTCATAGTGTTTGATTTCTCAAGGTAATGATTTTGGAAACGACTCGGCGAATACGGTTATCCGTGGCAGTAACCGTGGCGCCATTGTATTGATACGTCTGGGCTTCGGATGTCAGGGTATTGCCTTGTTGGCCCATGGTTCGTAACAGCAGGTTGACTTCAACGCTGATCACACTAGCCCAATTGTTGCTATTTGGCCCTCCAATTGCCGTCGCAGTCTGATATATATCCGTGCTATTGTCGCCATTGTTGTCGATTCCATAGCGGATTTGCATGTTTTCAACACCGCTGATCAACGGATCTGTCTGCCCATTTACTGTCTGATATAAAGTGGGTTCACCGTTGTTATCCCTAATGAAATAAGTTGCATCGGTGTAGCTAAAGACCACTGCATTTTTCTCATATGCTTTAGTCAGTCGGACATCAGAATTTACGATATTAGAATCCGCGTCGGAAATGGCGTGGACGATTGAAATAGGGCTTCCGGATACAACGTCTGACGCTCGAAAAATATCCATTGCCTCACAATCGGTAATCATGAGCAATTCGTTAGTTTTCCATTTGCAGTCTTGAGCGGCGGTAACAGAAATATTGGCGGTGCGGCTCGTCATGTCACTGGCCAATTGGGCGCTGCAACTGCCCGCTGAACTCATGACCAGGACATCTGTATTGGCACGTACAGTAATATCATTTGCACCGCCGGTCGAACCATCGCCATCAATGTCGATTGCGCCACTGGTTCCATCATATCCTGCTACTGCCCGACCACCCGTTAAACCGGGGCCGCTGGGCGGATTGCTGGCGATCATATTAGGGCTGACAGATGCGATGCCCGCACACCCGGCAAAGCCACCGATCCTGATATCATGGGAAAGAAGATCAATACTGAACCGGCTATTTTCCTGCATACGGGAAAGGTTATCGATTGTGCGGTAGGTTTGCTTGCTGCCGAGAAAAATTTCCATCACGCCAAGGAGAAGCAGACTACCCACCACTATCGCAACCATCAATTCAACTAATGACAGCCCTCGCTGTTGCCTCGCTATCGAAAGTCTTTGTGTCTTATAATCAGTCATATGAACGTGTTGCCTCTATCAGCATTACAAACGTGAAACCAGCACAACAATTTCCCTGTCGACGTTGTCATCGGTGCCATCGCCATCGAAATCAACAAGGCCTTGGAGTTGATTTCCTCTTAATCCACGTTCATCATTCCAACGAACAGCAATAGCACAACTGGTAGCCGCACAGTTAATCGCTCCATCACCCGAAGGCAACGTAGCTAAAGTTGTCAGCCAATTAATACGATCGATATCCTGTTGTGTTGTGCCGGTAGGTATCGCATCACCCATGCTTCGGTTATAGCTTCCTGCCCGAGCGGTCACAACGTTTGCACGCATTCGATCCATGATATCCGAGGCAAGAATTCCTGCTTGGGTACGCATGTAGGCGCTGGTATTATTCCTTAGTGCTACAGTTTGTAGAGATGCCATTCCCAGAAGCCCGATGGAGAGAACGAGCACGGCAATTAGGACTTCCAGCAAGGCAAAGCCTGTGTATTTTGATTTGAGATTCTTCATGAGTTACGTTAAATAGCTACGAACAAGTCGGAGTGGCCGCCTTTTGTGCTCTACCTGTATTAGAAATTCCAATTCCGTAGGCATGACTGGCGCCTCTGTCATCACATATATTGAAAACCCCTGTAGAGTCCGGCGCACGTCCTTGACTGTTATATGCAATTCGATTTGCACTACCCGTCCAAAATATGAAAGTTTGGTCGCCTTCTAGTGGTTCCCGAGCAACTATCAATTCATTAGCATCCACTGCGTCATCACTATCCAAATCAACGAAGACAATCCATCCGTCTTGCCAATCTCCGGAATCATTGCAATCCGTTCCATCGGCATTCCTTCTACATAGTGTGACCGTACGTCCCCTTTTTACCGCCTCACTTCTAGCAAGATTCAATGCACCAGTCAGCCCATTCAGTTGTGTCACCATCCGGTTTTTTTTTACCGAGGAATTCAAGCTGGGTACCCCTGCCGTCAATAAAATACCGGTCACCGCCATAGTTACCAATAGCTCAATTAAGGTAAATCCACTATTTTTCGAATGCATAGCCAATAATCAAATTTGTAAGTTTGTTATCCTTAAGTTATAGCAGGAATATCTGAATTAACCTGGATTTCCGGATTAGCGTTGCTATTTGCCCGACGAGCGGTATTTCAGAATCCCTGATCTCACGGAAATTGTTTTGATATCTTCGTAGGAGGGGCTTTAGCCGCGACCTCGCGGTCAAGATCGCGGCTAAAGCCCCTCCTACGAAGAGCAGTCGTTATTTTAGGTTCAGATCAATATCCTATGAATTTCTATAACCTTTTGATTCGCCATGATGAGATCAGGTGGTCTGTATTTGCTATTTTCTGACAGCCCAACTTACCCTGGTCGGGCAGTTCTTCATCAACACGTCAATGGGTTTCCTGATCCTTTTTCATAGATTCCATCACGATCTGAATCAATTGATGGACGGGCCCGTCCAGTTTTGTGCACAATGACAGCCCGAGCGTTTTCAACCTTTTTCGCGCTACCACAGGCGGTGAAGGTTCCGTTTTGTTGTTTCGTGAATCCGCTTCCAAGAAACTGTACATAGTTGCTTGAGGGGAATGCGGCGTATTTTAGTGATAAGCCCTGGGCTATTGCGCCGTGAGTATGGAGTAGTTCATCGCCTACATCGATACTGCCGTTCTTATTCTTGTCGTTGAACAAAATCCAGCCATTTGACCAGTTGCCACCACAGACCAGTTGATCTGCACTTTTACAAACCGTTACCGTCATCCCTCTTTTAAGCGCCTCACTGCGAGCAAGATTCAAACTGCGTGTCAAATCGCTCATCAATGATTCAATGTGATTGCGCGTCGCCGTGCTTTTATAGGAAGGAATTCCGACCGCAAGCAGGATCGTTGCGACGGTCAAAGTAACGACTAATTCAATAAGGGTGAAACCTTGACTGCTAATTTTTCTGTCCATACCTTATAGGTATAGCAGTAAATTTCGATTTGTTTAGGTGTGCCGACGATGGGTAGAAAAAGGTGGGTGAATGGTAGTGCTGTTTTTCTTGCGGGATTTTAAAGTTTGGTCGTTATTTAATTTTCTACAGGCCATCAAAAACAGGCCTTGAGGTAATCCGTATTTTGCACGATAGCCGCGATTTCGAGACTATCCTGAATTCAACAAATTAAGAGTTAACACTCAATATCCACCTAATAGAGTGAACAGTTTGCTAGTAAAGTGTTCAGTTTTTCGGTTAATTTTCTAAATATTGCGGGATGTTCATTCGCTCATGGCAAAAGCGAATGATCAAAATATGATCTGTTTCTATGGTGTAAATAATCAGGTGTTTTTTATGAGGATGAATATGCACAGGCGGGGTAAATTCATTACGTTCACGGCAAATATAAGGACTGTCAGCAAGGAGTTCACATTTTCTTTTTAAGGCTTCTTGATAGAGTTCGGCTTTACGCTGGCCATGGTTTAAATATCCGTAACGATAGATTTCTATTAAATCATTTTCAGCTTGTCGTGAAAAAACATAATGACTCATGAGTCATTATCTTTCAAACCTTTGCGTGCGTTCTCAATAATTTCATCAAATGATTTATTGCTTATGCCGCTTTCGAAACCTGCGGTAATGGCGTCTTGTAAAGCCCGTATTTTATTTCTGTTTTCTTGGTCTTGGCGAATTAAATCACGGACATAATCACTCGTATTTGCATAGTTTCCGGTATTGACTTGAGACTGAACCCATTCTTTCATTGGGTCAGGAACTGAAATATTCATTGTGGCCATTATCATCACCCTTTTAAAAAACTCACTCCTTTATTTATGACACAACTTGACAAAGATTGCCAACTATTTTTTTTGGAAAAATGCTTCCATTTTCTGATAAAGTAAATAGGTGTCTAATTAACTGTTCACTTCTGATGGTCAGCGTAAATATTTGACCGGTGAAGAAACCGGGCAGTTTCTTGCCGTGGCTAACGAATAAGAGCGCGGAGATTTCCGGGTAACTCACCAGCCCGAAGCGCCTGTTACCGCAATCAATCGTGGACTAGACGTTTCAGAGCATTGACTAAGCAGGGCTTTTTCCGCAATAGATTCTCTATTCTAAGACAACCTTCGGCTAGCCGTTCTGCGACTTGAACTCAATTAATTTTATTGACATTCTTTGCCCGGTAAGTATGCTTCGTCATTGTGGGAATACCTCCAATATTAAGAGTTATTTTATTGAAAATAAAATTCCTATTTTGAAGGCTCCCACACTTTTTTGCTTCTTGTTACTATAGCTGCCTAAGCTCAAACTAAACTGGATCTGAATATCCAGCCTTTTCGCATGAATCCAAATCTTAATAAACTACAATCCTACCCGTTCGAAAAACTGGCGAAACTCAAAGGTAGAGCTGGGGAGCCTGCCGATAAATCGCACATTTCTCTTTCCATTGGGGAGCCTCAGCATCCCACTCCCCGTATTATTACCGAGTCTCTTATGGCTCATATGCATACGCTAACCCGATATCCTACAACGCGAGGGATGCCAGAGTTACGGGAGGCCATTGCTAGTTGGCTCTGTTGGCGTTTTAAACTTTCTACCCAGAACATTGACCCAGACGCATGCATTATTCCCGTCAATGGAACGCGGGAAGCACTATTCGCTTTTGCGCAAAGTGTAGTTGATCCCGCAACTTCCCCCCTGATACTTATGCCGAACCCGTTCTACCAGATATACGAAGGTGCCGCTTTACTCGCCGGTGCTGAACCTTACTTTCTGAATTGCACTGCTGAAACAAATTATCTTCCCGATTTTGACTCAGTGCCTGATGTGGTTTGGAGGCAATGTCAGCTGATTTATATCTGTTCACCCGGTAATCCTACTGGTGAGGTGATCGACGCAGGCACCCTGGAGAAACTGATAGACACCGCCGAAAAATTTGATTTTGTTATCGCCGCCGATGAGTGTTATTCAGAACTTTACGATGACGAATCAAACCCACCTCCGGGTTTGCTGCAGGTTTGTCAATCTATAGGCAACGACAACTTTCGACGCTGTGTGGTATTTCATAGCTTGTCAAAACGTTCCAATGCGCCTGGATTGCGTTCCGGCTTTGTGGCTGGTGATGCTGAACTGTTGAAGCACTTTTTGCTTTATCGAACATACCACGGTTGTGCTATGGCCCCACCCACTCAATATGCGAGTATTTCGGCTTGGCAAGATGAAAAACATGTCGTACAGAATCGCAAGGATTATCGGGCTAAATTTTCAGCAGTACTGGATATTTTAGGCAACCAATGGGGCATAGCCCGACCTGAAGCAGGGTTTTACCTTTGGCCACAAACGCCAATTGACGATACTGAATTTGCTCTCAAGCTTTACGAAGGGGAGAATATAACAGTTCTTCCTGGAAGCTTTCTTTCCCGTGATTCCGGTGCTGTTAATCCGGGTAAAAATCATATCCGCATTGCATTGGTAGCGCCCTTGGATGAATGCATTGAAGCGGCGCACCGGCTCAAGTCTTTTGTTACTTCTTTTTAATCTAAACGATCTAAAAACCATGTCAAAACTCGAAAACATTATTAATGATGCCTTTGAAAACCGTGCTGATATTTCACCCGCTACCGTTTCTAAAGAGATTCGCGAGGCAGTCGATGAAGCGCTGAATTTGTTAGATAGCGGTGA
>JAZGGE010000371.1:0-7200 GCA_036480195.1 Methylococcales bacterium | reverse complement strand
TTCAGCCAATTACTATCTGTAGCCGACGCCACTGGTAACCCTGCCGCTGCAACAACCTACTCGGATAGCATCATAAGCACTGATGGTAGAACCCTGGATCGAATTGTCTATTTATCCCGCTATGATGGTGACAATGCCGATACAGACAACAATGGCTTTACTGGGACTGACGATTACTTGTTATGGATTAAGGTCGAAATTAAAGGCACTGGCCAGATATTGGAAAGTTTAAGTAGTGCATACTAATCACTGCAGCGGATTCTCTTTGATTGAATTACTAGCAGCTCTAGCGATTAGCGCCCTCTTAATCGTCGCACTGAATGGAGTCATCAACCAAACCCTGAAGACCCACGAATTCACCCGCGAACAAACAGAACTAACCCGCCAGGCACGCTTTGCCATGGAACGTATGGTACGCGCAATCGGGAGCAGCCCACGCTTACTATTGCCGTTGTTCAATAACCCAAGCACAGGCTACGACGAGTCTGTACGAGATGTTCTCGCCGTAACGCTCGATCACGAAACCGATCTGGACGGAGACGGAACACCTGACGCGGATAATGACGGTGATGGTCGCTTTGATGAAGACTTACCTGCTGACACGACAAACGACAGCAGAGGGGGTATCGCTTTGATCGACGATGATAATGATGGTGCTCCAGATACGGCATTATCATCCAAAATTGATGATGATGAGGACACCACGTTTTGGCCGATTATCGCCGATGAAGATCCCATTGATGGTCAAGACAATGATGGAGACGGTGCAATAGATGAAGATCCACCTGCAGATATGAATAACGATGGCTGCCCCGGTAACTGTAGTTTTGATGACGATAGCGACGGAACCACAGATGAAGGCGACCCCGAAGATGACGACGAAGATGGCTCAAAAAACGAAGATTGGTACGATCCGGTCGTATTTTATCTGAACAACGGCACGCTCATCGAACGAACGCCAGTGCCCTGGGATGAAAACGGTAGCGGCTCAATAACCGGAGCAGATTATATTGAATCCATAATTGCCGAAAATGTAACGCTCTTTCAGGTAGAAAGAACCCCCCAGGAATCATCCCGATCCTTGTTGGTAGGAATAACTCTGGAACTCACCGGAACCTCCGGTGAAACCGTCAACATTCATACAAGCATACGAGTCGGAGGCTTAAGATAACAAAAGAGTTATCCATACCCAACAGGCAACTACACTTAAATATACCTTTCACGTTCAAGAATACCCATTTTGAGTTTATCTTTCTTATCGTTCCCACGCTCCAGCATGGGAATGCAGATTTACACTCTGCGTCACAAAACGCAGAGCGTGGGATCTATGAAAATGGGTATTCGTACACGCAAGGCTCCCCTATATTTACGGACACGGAGGTCAATAACCATGCAGAATAACGAACTCCCGAACATTCATCAACAATCCGGTATTGTCCTGATACCCGTTGTACTCACTCTGACCCTAGTTGCAATACTCGCCTTTCTCATAAATCAGGAAGTCACTATTAGCGTCAATATGCAAGCGGGCGAGACCCAATCGATGCAGGTACGTTATGCCGCCGAAGCGGGGCTACAACACGCATTATGGAAAGTCCAGCAGGCCAATTGTAATGGCTATAACAATTTATCCGAGACCCTCTTGAACAGCTTCCTTTATACCGCAGCAATCAATCCCAACAATGGTTCGCCAGTGAGCATTAGTTCCATGGGGTCCCACACCAATGGTGCCAGTTACACTATTCAGCGTGACCAAGTCAAAGTATATCAAACTAGCCTATCAACCACTGATTTTATACCTACAAGCGTGCAGTTGGATGATGCCTATATTCGAGATGGCGCCAATAAAGATAAAAGTTTCGGTGCCGAGACCATTCTAAAAATCAATAATGCCTCTGCAGAAGAAGCCACTTTATTACGCTTTACCGACTTTTCCAGCTTACCCATTACCGAAAGTATAAAAAAAGTGACATTAAGTCTTTATTTGGCGGGCGGACGGAGCCTGACTAATGGCGTATTAAATTTATACAAAGTTAATCAGCCGTGGGTAGAAGGTAATTACAGCCGCCAAAAGCCTACCAGCCCTAATGGTGGCGTGACCTATAAGTCTTATGATCTATCATTACCGTGGACCAATGCGGGTGGTGATTACGATGCCACCCCCATTGACAGCCTTACTCTATCGACACTTACGACAGGCTGGTATGAGTGGGAGATAACAGATGAAGTATTATCTTGGATGAGTGGTTCTGTTAATAACGGTTTGCTATTACGGGCATCTGGAAGCGGCAATGTCGATAAAATTTTCTTTACCAGTGCTGAGGGTTTAGCAGCGAATGTTCCCAAACTTACTATCACGTATGTCTGTGAATGCGGTCTTCCTTGTAGTACCTTTTGCAACTCTAACTATATTCCGACCACCCATGCCAGCGAATTCTTAACAACAGCCTATGGTTCAACCAGTATTAAAGGCATCACTTTCTTTCCAGAGGGGAAAACCTTCAATGGGACAATTTCACCAGCTGATGGTGGATGGATTAGTGTCGATTCAGACGATGACACAATCAAAATGACTGATCTGGCTGGTGGGTTACTCACTTCGACTTCAGCACCTCAATCAACCCCGACAGGCATCACATTTATAAGCTCTGGTTCATTTACCGATCATCTGGCCATTTCCGATTACGTTAGCCAAGTCATTGACTTTGTTAATCTCAATGGCACTACGGTCTCTTCAATCTCGACTTTCGCTCTCGGTGCTACAAACCCGGTTGATGTTGCATTCATCGGTTCGACGGAAAATGGAACCTATGAGGACATGCTTGCTGTGCTTACCGTAGATGGATTCATTTACATCACGAACCAATCCGGTACCCTACAGATTTTTCTTGATCTCACAGGTTCAACTAGTCAAGTTGAAGGCATTGTACATTTGCCCGGCAAGGAGCTGTTTATGGTTGCTGATCGGGGACTGGATCAAAATCTGATCTTCGATTTTGACGGAAGCCTTATTAATAGTTATCCAATAGACTCCTTCGGTTCAGAGAGCGCCTACGCGATTACTGTTAACCCGGAAACTTGCGAACATATTATCGGTGATCTCGGTGTCGACAAGGTGATCACATTAATTGACTAAAGTAAAAAAGATAGATCGAATGATATTCCATTTGTTAACTATACTTAAGTCAATAATCAATAGGCTTTCAAATATAAAGCGAAAAACCATCTTGAAAACATGAGCCTCTGGTCCGTTACCCATTTTCAAAACAACGAACTCTCGCAATATGCTGAAAAGGTTCTCCTGAAGGAAACCCGGAAAGGCGTCCAAGCGATGAGTGGGATGTTATTGGTACTCGTAATTCTTGCATTAGGGTTCTCCTTATTGCAGGGATACCCCAAACCCTTTGTTTACAGTTATTCGCTGGTTATCTGTCTTGCCGTCCACATTGACTTCTCAGCAGGTAAAATCAACGACTTGAAAGCACTGCAACTTCTTGGCATGGCACTACTGGTCATCAGTGCAACGGCATTCGTCTCTATCGCGCACCAAACCGGCGGATTTAGCCTGTTAATTTATGCAAATATCATGTTTCTTTTTCTTCTGGTTCCTATGGTTCCATGGGGGCTACGAGAAGCAATTTCTATTGTTATCACAATTTATACCCTACTATCCCTATCAACAGGCGCTACCGGCATGACGAAAACTCTGTTCGATTCGGAAACGTTAATCACCTTACAGTATTTGATGATTTGTTGTGGATTAATCAGTACTGCTCAGGTTGCCCTGGGGGTTAGTGTCAGGAAAGATGACCTATCCGCTCGTTATGATCTGGAAAAAACCGAAGTTCACCTTCGCGAACTGAGCATGATCGATCCACTGACCGAAGCCTGGAACCGGCGATTCATACCGACCGCATTAGCGGAACTTACAAATCGTTTTGGGGCCGAAAAAAGGGAACTGGCATACGCTGTTTTCGATATCGATGATTTCAAACTACTTAATGACCAATTAGGACATGATTTTGGTGACATGGTCCTCCAGCAATATAGCCAGATCTTTCTCGATCGGTTGAAAGATTATGGTTATTTATTCCGCTTGGGAGGCGATGAATTTGCTCTAATCATGGTACACATTGATCCTGATCAGTTTATTTCCGACACCATAAAAAGGGTCCAGGAAAAAATTAGATCGACTAGCGGTCAGAAGAATACTTTGGTCGAGATCAGCTTTGGGCGGGTAACTGCAACGTTAGCGGAAAACACTAATCTTGATCTGCTTTACAAACGTGCCGATAACTTACTTTACGAGAGAAAAAAACAAAGAAAAAAAAGTCGTAGTCGCAATGCAAGCACCATAGAAACTAACGCTATCCCCGTTAACGTCAGTTAAGCTATGGAATCATTGCTTAACTTTAAATTGCCTACTCTACCAAAATTAAAGAATCCCCAAACCGGTGCTATTGGACTGGATATGGGGTTTGAGCAAATTAATCTGGTTCAAATAGACAGGATAGAGGGGACATTCAGTATACGAGCTGCCACATCTGTTGGCTACCCATCGGGAAGAGACAATTTCCTTGCATCATCGAAGTCTGGCAAACGACTCATTAGATCGATCCTTCGTGATCACCCGTTCAGGGGGAAAAAAATTACGACAACCTTACCCGCAGATCAGATCAAACTCATGTTGGTTAACTTTCAAGGACACAACACCACTGAACAATTGATACTCAAAGCCGTCCAGGAACGGATTAACACTGGCCTTGAGTCATCTGTCATTGACTATGTTGTGGTTAATCCCAGATCTGAAAACCAGTCCCAGCAATCAGCTCTGGTGGCCATTGCAGACAAACAAAAGATCATGGATTATCTGAATTGGCTAAATCGGTGTGGACTCAACGTCCAGGTGCTTGAAATTGGCCCCATCGCCATTAACCGACTACTTTGCGCAATGTATGGCGATCACTTGGAAATGAAAGTGCTGGCAATCAATTTTGGCAGCAAAAAGAGCTATTTGACTGTGGTTTGGGGAAGGCGTTTACTTCTTGACCGGGTTATTGACTATGGTCTGGAACAGGCGCTTGACACCGTTTCAAAGTCATTACATATAGGCCGAAATGATGCACATCGTTTGCTTGAACAGCACGGATTCACCACTGATACCGGATCGAATCGCGCTCACCTCATCGATGGCACTGATATCAGCCAGGCACTCACCGAAATATTGATACCTTTTTTTAGAAAACTGGCTTCCGAAATTAATGAAGTTCTACTCTATACGGCTTCCGAAACCCGGGGTGGAACTATTGAACAAATCAACCTTTTCGGCAGTCTGGCTCGTATTCATCATACTGATAAAATTCTTGATAAATTGCTTTCGTTACCCGTTGCTACGGTAAAACCGTTTTACGGCTTTTCCGTCAATAAGGATTTATTGCCCGCTCATGAATTAGCACCTGTTTCCGGCATAGCAGTCGCTACTGGCCTGGCCTTGCGAGGTTTATTAGCACATGCATGAGTTTAACCTCATTCCGAACGAATATTATCAAAGAATTCGTATACAACATTGGCTAAAAATATTTGCCTTCAGTTATGCCGCTCTGATCTGCGTGATTTATAGTGGACATACCTTTCTAAGTCATTTAGAAACGCAACAGAACGAATACATCGGCACACTTCAACAATCCAAACAAGTCATCATTAGCCAACAAAAAGAACTGGGTGGACTCCGGAAAGAAAAACAGCAGTTAAAGAAATGGCATAGCATTTTTAATAGCCTGCACAAAGGACCCACAGCGCAACACCTCCTTATTGCCCTGGATCGTGTATTGAATAACAATATCTGGCTCCGCCAGTTATCATTCATCCGGGAAGAAGAAACCGCTGATGCCAATAATGTAGCAGTGAATACTGGCTATCTAATCGTCGTACCACAGGAACTCAACAAAGGACAAAGACAGGCATGGCGGATGAAAACCCATATGACTCTGCAAGGGGAAGCACTGGATCACTCTACCCTCGCCTCATTAGTGAGTGATCTTATAGATCAACAGGAAATCGATGATGTCAGAATCACTAAAACCGCATCACATCGGTATATTTACCAAACGGCTGTAACATTTGAGGTTGACCTGCTGCTGAATAGCCGTTCCGGAGAGCACTTGTGATCGCTTATCTACAACAGTACCTCCTTCCCCGAACACTTTTACTGGTTCTCGTTTCGACATGGCTACTGACATTCATTGCTGCTTACCTCTACGTGCTCAAACATCCACTTAAAATCTATTCCGCGCAAAAAGATACTTTGACCCTACTGGAACGCCGTGCAACACCCGGATATTCGCTAAAAGAAGAAATCACAGCGGAAAAAAAGCAAATAGCTTTCTATAAGGCACAACTAAACCAAACCGATTCGAAACTACCCACGAATCTTTTAGTCGCCAAAGTCATCGGAAAACTCGATTTTCTTGCCAAACAACACAGCATTCAATTGATCAGTGTTGAACCAAGAAAGACCGACAGAATTTTACTATTTGATGAAATGCCGTTTCAAATCAGGATCCAAGGATCCTATTTTGAGCTATTTCGATGGTTACGCGGCGTGGAAGAAACGCTTAAACCCATGGTCATTAAAAGGTTTGAGATCAACCGCGGTAAAGCAGAGGATCTTAGGCAAATGTCTTTAACACTTGTATCTTACCGGCTGCAACACTAATGCGTATTTTGAAATTTTTTATGTTATATATTCTTCTATATCCTCTGTTTTCTGTTGCCGATTCGGTAGTAGATCTAGAATTCGATCCTTTTAGAATACCGACCTTCGCGATTCAGCGTGATAGAGATTCGGCGTCCCTAACACCTCAAGCACTCGCCTGGAAGCCTGAATTACGTGCGACTATGATCGCCGGGAACAACTCCATGGCCAATGTGGATGGCGCCATTATCAAGGTGGGGGAGGAGATTCAGGGATATACATTGCTTGAAGTCCGGATGGGAGCTGCTATTTTTATTAAGGATGGTAACCCTGTCGAGCTAACCCTTGACGCGAAAGAATCTTGATGGTGACTAGGAGGTTGTCCGAGAATAGAGAACCTACTGCAGAAAAGCCCATTTTGGTCAGATTTCCCGATCATTTTCGTTAAATAACCCACTATTCGCCTCAAATGATCGAAAAATCTGACACAAAATGGGTTTCCCTCG
>JAZGGE010000370.1:0-4476 GCA_036480195.1 Methylococcales bacterium | reverse complement strand
ACTGTTTGCAGAGTCTCAGCCGTCACAGCCCATCCGATAACGGGGTAAAGTACTGTTGTCTCGGGATTAGTCCGGTCGCGGAAGTTAATGGAGGCATAAACCATGCCTATCACCTTCCCTTCCAGGTCAAATACCGGGCCACCTGAATTCCCAACAAAAAATCCGCGCCCCATCTGATGAACCAGCGTTCCCGGCAAACTGCCCTTCCGGTAGACCGCACCTATGGGCCTCCATTCCAGACTATAGTCGAGACCTCGTGGGTGTCCTATTGTAAAAGCGAGTTCGCCCTGCTGTACTTTACGGTCTGCAAATACCAAAGGCGCTGGTAGATTATCAATGTCAATTTTAACGGCAGCCAAATCTGTACTCGGATCAATACCTATTAAGCGACCACTTGTAGTTCGACCATCGTAAAGCTTAACGTGTACTGTCTCTGGATAGTAGGTCTTATGCTCACCATTAAGTTCCAGTACATCCACACGAACAATATGATCATTGGTTAGGATAATTCCGTCCTGGTTATAAATAAAACCAGCGCCGTTATTCGTTACGATATCAGGATTTGCACTAATCGCAACAACACTTCTCTTGCGGGTTTCGGCAAGCTCTACTATGCTTTTAGATAACGAATCAATAGATCCACGACTCGCCTGGGATTCTATTAAGCGGGCTTCCAGCCGGGACATTTGATTCTTTAACTCTTGTAGATCTGAGTGAGTATTATCTGTGGTTGTAGCACATCCACTCACTGAAATTAAAAGAATTAGCAAAGTAACAGAGGTTAAAAAAGAATGGATTTCGTTCATAAGCGGGTAACTAGGTGGCTAGTAGTTTATAATTGTAATAAGGGTTGGCTTCCTCAATGATCGCTTTACAGTAATAGATTTTCGCAGAATTTTATTGATTATCCCTTTTTAAAATTATGACGAAAATGAAATACAGTCTTGCCATAATTTCATCCCGCTATAGGAATAATTGTATTCATAGGCATCAATCTTGAACTCTTAACAAAGTGGGAATTGAATACATTGTGAAGTACGCAGGATTTTTTCCAATTCAAGGCAAGCCTACCCAATGTGATGAAAACCCACGATACCCAGATTAACGAATTACTGCAACGCACATGACAGTTACCCAACATTCGGTTCAAGTTGATTCGATCGTCAGCAACATAAAAGCCATCTATAAAAATGCGGAGAGGATTATTGCTGCACCGAGCAATAAGCTTAAGGCTATGACTTTGTCCGATCTGCTGGCCGCTTTTGAAGGCAGTATTTGCCGCAAATACCATGATAAGAGAAAACTCAAGGCATCCGGATTTAACGAATTTTTCGCCGATTTAACTAGCTACGGCCAACTGATTATTCTATCAGAAACGGAAGGGATTGATGATAAAGCTTCTCTTTCAAAGCTATTTCAGCCTGAAATAATTACAGCAGACCTTGCCGACAAGATAAATCAAGCATTAAGAAACCTGGAAATACCAACGGCTGTATGTGAATGCTACTATTGTCTTCTGCAAAACCGTGAAGCCCCATCCACAAGCCACACAAAACTCAACACCCTTTTAAAGAAAATACATGATGCTGTTTGTGGCGATGATGCCGAAATAACCGACAATAAATCACTAACTGGCACCTATATTCCTGCCACCCCAAGTCTGCAACGCTCAAGCACCCTCCGCCAGGAAAAAGGGTTTATTCGCGAGATTGAAGAAACACTTAATGACACGAATGAATTTTTGCCAATCGACGAACATTCCACTGATCCTCTAACTGATGACGTGGATAATAGTGCTTATATCAAAGTAGCTATACCCAAGTCAACCGCAAAACAAAAAACGCGGTCACCGCTCGAAACCACTCAGAGAGACGAAAAACGATCTAACATCCGACGGTCATTCACAATAGAGAAAAGGACTTTCTTCTACGCCGCAGCCTCTCTTATTGTGGGAGTGGGCGTTGGAATATTCGCAAGTGGTTTTAGCGAAAGTAGTAGAAACCAACTTTTTGAAGTTCTGGGCGTTACCCGCACAAACAATCAAAAAACCACACCCCGGATTAGCCCTTCACCCAAAAAAGAACACAGTGAGAACTTAGCCCAATTGCGGAAATTAGAAACACCGCATAAAAATAAATTCGAATTAGCCAAAGTAAAACCCACAGAATCCATCTTACCCGAAATCCTCAATAGCCCCAGTAAAAATAGTGCCGATACCATCACCAGGAATACCAAAAAACCCAAGACGAGCACGGTTAAACTTACTGCACAAATTACGAGTGATGAGGAATGGAATCTTACCCTGGCGTCTATTTCCAGAGACTTACTGGCCAAAGGGAAGCTGAAATCCGCTTCCAGGGTTGCCGAGTTCATCAGTAACGGCATTTCCCGCTTCGAAGTCCTGGGAGACATTGCTATGACCTACGCAAGCAGCGGAAAGATTTCAACTGCATTGGCACGGATAGAATCGATTAAAAATGATTCCAGAGCACTATCTAAACAATCAGATCGTGTTTTCATTTTGAGTCGTTTATCCGTGAACCAATACAAAATTGGAAAACCAGCACGTGCCCAACAGACACTAAAGGAAGCCATGGGACTGGCGAACAACATTGATTCACAACCTGAAAAATCCACTACCCTGAGTCATATTGCAGCGGCTTATGCTGCCATAGGCTCTAATGATGATTCAAGCAGTTTTTATCAGCAAGCAGACGACCTTTTGGATAAAACGCCTGAGTTGCTGGAGCACTTATCAGGAAAAACAGCCATCGCCCTCTCCTACTATCGGTCAGGAGAACGCAACAAGGCAATCAAAATACTCCACGAAAGTTTAAGAACTGCGGAAACGCTTTCAGATTCCCAACAACGCACAACTCTCCAGGCGAAAATTGCCTTGGCATTGGCAAAAATAGGTAACGCGAACTCTGCTCTGATTACGGCTCAGAACATTAACTCAACATCCATTCGGAACAACACCCTTTATCAAATTGTTGTTGAGCATATAAGTACAGGACAACTGCATGCTGCGAAACTTACCGTCGAACACTTGGAGTTACCTGAATATCAAGCAAAAGCATATTCCCTGCTAGCCCGTTTCCAAAAAGGAACCCGTTTTTCTTCCTACGCTAATCTCAATTTTTCAACGGCGGTAGAACGAGGCCGCGCGGTGCTCGATCCAAGTATCAAGGCGACCTTATTGAGCGAAATCGCACGCCATTATATGCGCAACAAGAAACAATCTGCAGCAGAAGAATTAATGGAAGAATCGCTCTCTCTTGCGCACAAAATAGACGATCCTATGATCCGAGACAGAGCGTTGGCTAGCATCGCCAAAAACCAGGCTCGCGCTTATCTGCTTACAATGGCTGAACGTACAGTTGATTCAATTGGAAATCGGCCTATAGCTTTGGAAAGCTTAAAAGATATACAACGTGTCCGCAGGATTATCTACGCACTGCATGCCATCAATACACCTCTGAATATCTAATCTAACCGTTTAACAATTGATGCACCGATGGTGTGGAAACACTTGGCTGTCAGGTGGATACTGCCCGGCACCCACACACTACCTGGGATTACACCTCTTCACAGCATCTGACCTGAATCTCCAAATCTACCGCTGAAATATCAAAAATCATAGCCAACCCTGGCATAGTAATCGAAATCATTATTTTTGATATCTTCACTGGATTCAGAATCATATTCGTTGCGTATACCCAGGTTGAGCTTAAACGCGCCATCTTCGGAAATCCTGGTAACCCAAACTAGCGAGGCGATTGCACGAAATTCACCAAGATCTCCGATATTTGGGAGAACTTGGGTTTTCAACTCGATTTGGTGATAATTGCTAATCGCCCAGTTACCCTCGAGTTCCAGATTCAACTCTGGCGACCAGTCATCGTCTTCACCACCGAAAGTCCGAGTAACACCGAGACCCAAACGAGACAGTAGAGAAAATTCCTCATTTTTTATGAATTGGTAACCGGGTCCAACAAACAGGCCTAGTCGATGATCCCAGTCTTCGAACTTACTGAATTCATAGCGGCCATGCGCAGTCACAAACCAGGGAGACTCCATAAAAAGCCAGTCTCGAGTTAAAAAGTTATTGAACCTACCTTTATAAGTTTTACCATTCGTTTTTCCGAAAAAATAGGTCGATGACAGATCCCAGCGTTTTTTATCATCTTCAAATTTCGCACCGAAGACGGCGCTTACGTCAATGGTATCCGAGTTTCCGGATGAACCGGACAAACCCACGCCAACGTGTCTTTTCCAACCGGGAAAAAGCATGTCTCTTAAAAATCCATACTCCCGGATGTCCGGTTTTTTCAAGGGCTGATTTGTTTCTTCAGCTGCCATCGCAACTTTTTCCGAGGGCAAATCAATGTTCTTGCTCTCTTCTCTTAACTGCACTAAGGAAGTTTGATCGATATCATCAAGTGGGATGACCACCTTGCCCAAACTAGGGTGTTC
>JAZGGE010000369.1:0-6425 GCA_036480195.1 Methylococcales bacterium | reverse complement strand
GTGCTAAACCACTTATCAAATTCCTGGAATGTTCCAGGATAGTCAACGTTACAAACCGGATGCCTTTGCTCTTCCATCGCTAGATACTACATGTTGTGGATGGTTGAGTATACTAGATACCCAATATATTAATAATACATTCAATGTTACTTCCATTTGAAAGTGATAGCCAATGACTTTCGTCAATAGGTAAGAATCTTAAAGAGTTAAAGGTTAAAACGCCTTTTGCACTCTCCAAAGTTGGTATAGAATAAAACCCGAAATTTTCAGATAATCTCCCGCTATGTTTCGAGCTGGTATTATAAAGAATCATGGCAGAACGTTGTGAGACCTGACATATATCGAACCAGGATATTACGTTGAATTTGCATTTCCGCGAAGAAGCGTGAAACTAGAACCTAAGCTGTTGAATATTTGCATCGATACATAACAGCTTCCCCCCATTGAATCAATGGAAATGGGAAACAATGAATTTAAATAAATTATTGAAAAGAGAAGTGGCGTTATTCTTGTCTATAACTGTCTTCTCCACCATTGCATTTTCTGCGCCCCCTCCTGGGGATCTCTATGCGATGAACTTTGAGGAATTATCGAAAATAACCTATTCAACCCTCACTTTAACTGAGACTAAACTAGGTGAAAGCCCGTATGCATACACTCTAATCACTCAGAAAATGATTCAACAAGCAGGTTCTCGTAGCCTGAATGAAGTGCTTGAAACGTATGTGCCCAATTTTCAGAAGACACAACCTGCTGGAGTGCTTGGGTTGCGTGGCAATTATACGGGGAGTATTAGTCTCGGTTTTCAGTATATGTTAATGATGGTTAATGGCCATGCTCGTGACTCTGCGCAAACAGGTAGTCGCTTTGAATATGACCTAATCGCTTTGGAAGACATTAGCAATATTGAGGTTATTCGGTCTGCGGGTAGTGCCACGTTTGGACCAGGCGCCTATGCAGGTGTCATCAACATAACCACTCACAATGCCGACACGGTTGAAGGCCCTAAAATCACTGTACGACAGGGGGTGGTTGATGAGTTTAGTTCCATACAGATGCAGTATGGGCATAAATTCAACGATAAACAGGGAGTCTATGCTTTTTGGGGAATTGAGGATGTGAGAGGTGCAGATTTTGATATTTTTAATACGGTTGATGATGACCTGTTCATTGCGGATAATTTTCCCGGTCGATCGACTTCGTACCGAGGTGGGCGTCCCAGACAGAAGATTCATTTTCAGTATAATGATGAGACTACCAATGCTTGGGTGCGTTATACATTAGGGGGCATTTATAGTGGCATTGAAGCTATCAACAAAGATGTTTTCTTTTACCAAACCCAAGAGATATTGACACTAGCATTAGATAAATCATTTCATATTAATGATACGCTTGATTTTAAGGCCTTACTTAGCTATGACTGGAACCAAGCCTATGTCAAACAAGGGGCAGGCGAAAAATCTAGACAATTACTTTTAGAAGGTCAACGTACGGGGGAACTTGATGATACAGATGGCAATGTTGCTGAGACCAATGCGCGGATTAAAGGTATTTTTAATTGGAGGCCTACGAGTGCTCACCAAATCGCCTTAGGTACTGAGTACAGATTTACTGATGTTAAGGCAACTAACTTTGGCTATCCACACCGCGATACTCAAGCGAAAACGCTTACCAATGGAGAAGCCTATACTGCCTATCAGTACGCTGCCTTCATCGAACACCAGTGGCAGATAAATAATCGCTGGTCAACGTTTTTCAGTCTTCGTTATGATGCGCATGAGCTGGTGCCAACATCCACATTTTCACCCAAATTGACCGTTGTTTACAAGCCTTCAGAGATGAATACCTTGAAATTTCTCATTCAGCGTGGCCATAGAAACCTTCCTTTAGGATCACTTGAGGATGAATTATTGCCCGATGATATTGAACAACAAAAACAGGATAGCATTGAGTTTATCTGGATGCACCAAAATGATGGCTGGGGGGGTAACTTAAGTGTTGCTTATACAGATGAAACAGCCATCAATGATACTTTTTTCGGGCAAGAGGTTAAGCTTAAAAAAGCGCTTGCTGAGCTTGAACTTTACTACCAGGGAGACCAGTTTCGCCTCGATTTCTCACATGGCTACACAAAATTAATTGATGTGGATTCAAAAGAAGACATAGAATTCCTAGTCCTTTTTACGGAAGATGAGGAGCTCTCGCTCTGGTCAGACCATATAAGCAAGCTTCAGGCTCGCTATGATTTTAGTGACCAGCTAACGGTGGGGACTGACTTAATCTATTATTGGGGGGATTATTCAGAGCAATCTAATTTTTTATCTGGAAAACAAACAAATGATAACAGCCTTGGCAAAAGTGTGTTCCTCAATCTAAATGCAAGTTATCAGTTCTCTGATAATATCAGAATTCAGGGAACAGCACATCATGTCATGGGACTTTTTGGTGACCAATACAACAAAGTTATTCGACAAAATCAAAGTGTTTATATGACTTTGGAGCCTTCCCTGTCATTCACTTTTAGTTACTCATTTTAGCAAGTACGTTAAGATGGGTTATAAAATTCAGCCCAATTAAATAGAAAACCCATAAAATAACCCATGGTCTTTTTATTTCTCTTCTTACATCTGAATGACTGCTCCTCATTATTCGTCAGGCTATAGATAACGAACCTACCCCGCCCAATGGTTATACCTTTTAAGATATTCCGTGTTATGCACGTAGATAGAATTTTCAACGGACGCTGTTCAAGTCTGGTTGTGCATTGGTTAATTCCCTTCGTGATGGCTTTAACGCTATCAACCCAGATAAATATCGCTTGGGCTGCGTATTCACCGGAACAGATTAAAGGCGCTTACATCTTCAACTTTGCCAAATTTGTGACGTGGAAGAATGATGCCACCATCTCTGAATTTACGATTGGTTTTTACGGTGAGAATGACAAGTTGTACCGCGAACTGCGTGCGAATGTTCAGGGAAAATCAGCGCGTGGCAAAACAATCACCGTTAAGACGTTCACAAGCCTCAAACTTGCCAGAAAAGCGCATATTCTGATTGTTGCTGAATCAAAAAATGTTGAAATAGGCCAAATCACATCGGCGTTACTGCGCTCAAATACCCTCGTTGTCACCGACAATAGTGATGACATAGAAAATGTCATGCTCAATTTTAGAACCTCAGCAGACAGTACCATTACTTTTGAATTAAATCGCCCGAATACCGTATTTGAGGGCTTAAAGATATCCAAAGATCTTCTCCTTGTGGGTGGTACCGAGCTTGACGTTGCAACCCTCTTTAAAGAGCTGGAAAGCAAGACGCGGCAAAGCAAAGCAAAGGTACAGTTACAGCAGAAGACAATCAGTAATCAGACACTTGAAAAGGAAAAGCTTCAAGCAACGATTAAACAACAGCTTGCGGAAATAGCCGCACGTCAGAGTCGAATCGCACAATATGCAACCGAGATTACCCAGCAAAGAAAACAGATGATCGCGCAAACGCGAGAGTTAGAGGAACAAAAAGCCAAGGTTGTCAATGAAAGCAATCAGTTAGAGACGCTTAAACAAAGTGTGGCTGAGCTAACAGCTACGTTGAGTAAAAATGCGAAATCGGTACAAGCCTCCAGGGTGGAGCTAGATGAGAAGAAGTTCAGCCTTAAAATAAAAGAGTCGGAGATCAATCAACTGGTCGTGGAGATTCAAAAGAATGCTGATTTTCTTGAAAAACAGAACAGAGAAATTAAGGAACAGGGAACGACAATACAGTCACAAGACCTATTAATCAATGTCATTAGTGCCGCGCTTGCGGTGGTTGGCGTGCTGATATTTATTATCCTTTTAAGTTATAGAAAAAGTCGACAAACAACAAAGAAACTTGAGATCGCTAAAGATAAGCTGAATGAGGCAAGAAACGCTGCAGAAGCCGCAAATCAGGCAAAATCTGAATTCCTGGCCAATATGAGCCACGAAATCCGCACCCCGATGAACGCCATTATCGGTTTTACCGGGCTATTAAACGAGCAGATTGAAGAACCTAAACTTAAGTCGTTTGTTAAAACCATCCAGTCTGCAGGTAACAATCTGCTGACTTTAATTAACGATATTCTGGATCTATCTAAAATTGAGGCGGGTAAGCTAGAGATTGATAAAAAGACCACCAATCCACATGATTTATTTTCTGAGCTGGGTAATATTTTCATGATGAAGATGCGTGAAAAAAATCTCGACTTTATTCTTGAGATTGATCCTGTTATTCCGAAAAGTTTACAACTGGATGCGGTTCGTTTGCGCCAGGTTTTGCTCAATTTAATCGGCAATGCGGTTAAATTTACCGACACCGGTTTTGTTCAGCTGATAGCTCGTACAGATAATAAAGATACAATCCACAGCAAGCTGGATTTGCTGATTGATGTTGAAGATACTGGAATAGGCATTGCCGAGGATCAGCAAGGTAAAATCTTTCAAGAGTTTGAGCAAGCTACTGGTCAGGATGTCAAAAGATTCGGTGGTACAGGACTGGGACTCTCAATCAGCAAACGTCTGGTTTCTTTAATGGGCGGGGAAATCACCCTAAAAAGTCAGCTAACAAAAGGTTCAACTTTTACCATTAAATTGTACGATGTTGCCATTGCCTCCTTAGCGACTGAATTGGAACAAATACAACCCGAAAAGGAAACCCGGATAGAATTCCATCCTGGAAAACTACTGATTGTGGATGATGTAAAAGACAATCGTGATTTGTTGCTGGCCTTATTTGCCAACACAAAATTGCAGACTGTGGAGGCTGAAAATGGATTGGAAGCCGTTGAGCTGGTTAAAAAGCAGTCGTTTGATCTAATCTTAACGGATATTCGGATGCCGGTTATGGACGGTTGTCAGGCCGCACGTGAAATCAAAAGATTTTCAAACATCCCTATTGTGGCGCTTACCGCATCAGTGATGACGGATGACTTTGAACAGTTCAAAGATGAAAATTTTGACGGCTCTTTGAGGAAACCCGTGCTAAAAGCCGAACTATTCAGTGAATTGAGCAAGTTTCTGCCTTTTGAAGAAATAGCGGTGGGCGAAAGCAAAGTACAAGTAAAACCCTTAACTGATTCTGAGCGAGAATGTCTACCATTAGCTTTGGAAGCACTGGAAAAACTGATTGAACAATGTAGTACTGTTTCCCGATCCAACAATATTTCAGATATCAAAGCATTTGCTGATTCACTTAGGGAGCTTGCAAAGCAACATCCGATATCGATCATTACCGACTTTGCGGAACAGTTAAATAATGATGTCGAGTGTTTTGAAATTGCTGCTATCAAGCGTTCTTTAAATGAGTATCCACAACTCATCAGTCAGCTTGAAAAAGCTAAAATATTACAGAAGAGTCAATAGATCGGCAATTATATCTATCTCACTTCCACATTAAAAAGGGGGCAAGTTAGAATCTAATAATTATATTGTAAAAGCGATAAGATTCTAAAAACGGAATGCTATTACATTCTCAAATCCTGAATTCAAGTCATAAGTGCATCGCCCATTTAATATCTGGCATCCACCCCTGTCAGTTCTTTAAAAACCTCATACGGTGTTTTGAATTTCAAACATTTTCTTGGTCTGCTATTCAGCTTATCAACAGCATCAAAAACCTGCTTGATTGTGACGCCAGTCAACTCCATTGCTTTTGGAAAATACTGGCGCAACAAACCATTCGCATTCTCATTTTGTCCACGTTCCCATGAATGATAAGGCTGTTTTGGTCTAATAAAACTGGACACATCTACTTTAGAGAATATTCTATAAGCAGAGGTGACCGATGAACAAGAAAAGGCAGTACAAAACGTACCCGAAGGTATTTAAAGAAGAAGCCGTTGCGCTGGTGCTAGAACAAGGGTACAGCGTGACAGAAGCGGCTCAATCGTTAAATATCAAAGACAACTTGCTTTACAATTGGAAGAATAAGCACGAAGAAGAAAGCAGCGGATCAATGCTGAATGCTCACGAAACAACCGAGTGATTCAACTACGTAAAGAAAACAAACGCCTTAAGATGGAGAAAGAAATCTTAAAAAAGGCGAGTGCCTTCTTCGCGAAAGAAATGAAGTAATACCAATCCCAACATGTTTATCATTAAATAATATTGAGTTACAATAACAATTTAATGTTAATTATGAAAAGGAGGGAGTCATCGGACGACAAAGACACCTACCCGCGTCGATGGCGGATATCGATTTTACATCTCTGGCCAAAACAGAAGCCCATGCGCCCACACGGATTCGATTGCTTGGGATGGCGCATCTGAATAATGGGTACACCTATCGTGAAGTTGCCCAATTTTTAGAGGTGCATTTAACCACAGTCCAAGGTTGGGTCAGGCGATTTGCAGTTGATGGAATCGATGGGTTACGCGAGAGCCCACGCAGTGGGGCGACACGTAAACTCG
>JAZGGE010000368.1:0-15630 GCA_036480195.1 Methylococcales bacterium | reverse complement strand
CCGGGCGATAATGTTAAAGTTGTAGTGAAGTTGTTGGCACCGATCGCGATGGAAGATGGATTGCGTTTTGCGGTGCGTGAAGGCGGACGAACTGTAGGTGCAGGGGTCGTCTCAAAAATTATTGAGTAATAAAAATGGCTAACCAAAGCATTAGAATAAGACTTAAAGCGTTCGATCACAAACTAATTGATCAATCAGCGAGTGAGATCGTTGAAACGGCAAGGAGAACTGGCGCCCAAATTAGAGGGCCGATACCACTGCCCACAAAAAAAGAAAGATTTACAGTATTGATATCACCACATGTCAATAAAGACGCACGGGATCAGTACGAAATAAGAACCCATAAAAGGCTGATGGATATTGTCGAGCCTACAGATAAAACTGTAGATGCTTTGATGAGGCTTGATTTAGCTGCTGGGGTCGACGTGCAAATTAAGCTTAATTGATATTGCTTAAGAACAAAATAAACGGGGATAATAATATGGCGGTTGGTTTGGTTGGTCGAAAATGTGGGATGTCTCGCATCTTCACAGAAGATGGTATCTCGTCACCAGTGACTGTCATTCAAATAGACTCAAATCGGATTACTCAAATCAAAACGGAAAAAATTGACGGTTATTCAGGCATTCAAGTAACTATCGGCACTAAAAAAACGTCGCGTGTTAACAAAGCCGAGGCTGGCCATTTTTTAAAGGCAAACACAGTCGCAGGAGTTGGCTTGTGGGAATTTCGTGTTGAGGAGAATGATATTAGTGATTTCGACATAGGAGCGGAAGTTACTGTTGATTTGTTTAGCACAGGACAACGGGTCGATGTGAAGGGGATTAGTATCGGTAAAGGATTTGCTGGCGGGGTCAAACGACACAATTTTCGAATGCAGGACGCGACTCATGGAAATTCTCTATCACATAGAGCCCCTGGCTCCATTGGTCAATGTCAAACGCCGGGAAGAGTTTTTAAAGGTAAAAAAATGGCAGGTCATATGGGTGCGGAGAATTGCACTGTTCAAAATTTGACCGTACTTGGAGTGGAAAAAGAAAACAGTCTGTTGCTCATCAAGGGCGCAGTTCCGGGTTCAAAAGGCGGTAAGGTAGTTATTACCCCAGCAAAAAAGGGATAAAAGATGAGTGTTGAAATTCCGTCTATTAATATTAATGGGGATGTTGGATCGGTAGCTGTATCGGAAGATGTATTTGGATGCGACTATAACGAAGCACTGGTGCATCAGTTGGTTACCTCATTTCTGTCTAATGGACGATCTGGCACCAAAGCTCAGAAAAGCAGGTCAGAAGTGGCTGGGGGAGGTGCTAAGCCGTGGCGTCAAAAAGGCTCGGGAAATGCGCGGGCAGGCACAAGCAGAAGCCCGATATGGCGTTCGGGAGGTAAGACATTCGCTTCAAAGCCCAGATCTTATGAGAAAAAGTTAAACAAGAAAATGTATAAGGCAGGAATGAGGTCAATTTTTTCTGAGCTAGTGAGACAAAATCGAGTTTTTATTTATGAAGACTTATTGCCTACTGAGCCCAGGACTAAAGTAATCATAGAAAAATTAAAGGCCTATGATGCGAGTTCAGTACTGATTATCACTGAAGAACACGATCAGAATCTGGAGTTGGCGACGCGGAATATTTGCACTGTCGATGTAAAATCTGTAACTACCACTGATCCTGCGAGTTTGGTCCGGCATAAGAAGATCATTGCGTCTCAAAAGGCTATTAAGTTATTCGAGGAGCAACTCGCATGAAACGAAATGACTTGATGAATGTTGTTCAGTCTCCAGTGGTCTCAGAGAAGAGCACAAATGCTGCAGAAATAGATCGCCAATTCGTATTCAGGGTGGAGAAGAGCGCAAACAAATTACAAATAAAAAAGGCGGTCGAATTGATGTTCGAAGTAGAAGTTCAACGCGTAACTACGCTGAACGTTATCGGTAAGACGAAGCGCATGGGTAGATCAGTGGGGAAGAGATCGGATTGGAAGAAAGCTTATGTTAAACTCAAGCCAGGTTTTGATATTGAGTTTTCATCTGTATAAAAAACAAGTAATAACACAACTAATTCGAGTTTTCTAAAATGGCTATCATAAAATTAAACCCTACATCTCCTGGGTCACGATTCGTAGCAAGGCTTAAAGCAGAAAATTTACATAAAGGTAAACCTTTCGCTAGCCTGCTACAAAAGAAATCTGCCAGCGGCGGGAGAAATAATAATGGCCGTATTACCGTCAGGCACCAGGGTGGTGGCCACAAGCAAAGATATAGAGTTATAGACTTTAAAAGGGATAAACAGGGTATACCAGGTAAGGTTGAAAGGATAGAATACGATCCCAACAGGACGTCGAATGTAGCATTGATAAAATATAGTGATGGGGAATGGCGATACATTATTGCACCAAAGGATCTAAAGGTAGGCGCGGAAATTATCGCGTCAAATGATGCAGCAATAAAAGTAGGGAATAGTTTGCCGATTCGAAATATACCGGTCGGGACCCAAATCCATTGTATCGAGATGAAACCGGGAAAGGGCGCTCAGATCGCGCGCAGTGCCGGCACATCTGTCCAGATTGTTGCGAAGGAAGGCTCGTACGCAACATTAAGGCTAAGGTCGGGGGAAATGAGAAAGGTGCTAGCTGAATGTAAGGCTGTTATTGGAGAGGTTGGGAATTCGGAGCACAATCTAATTTCTTTAGGTAAGGCTGGGGCATCAAGATGGAGAGGGCGGCGACCAACAGTAAGAGGTGTTGCAATGAACCCAGTTGATCATCCACATGGTGGTGGTGAAGGACGTACGTCAGGTGGGCGTCACCCAGTAACTCCATGGGGCGTGCCTACGAAAGGCTATAAAACAAGAAAGAACAAATCAAGCGATAAGTTGATTGTCAGACGTCGAAAGAATAAATAGAAACAATTTGAAGGTAAAAACGTGCCACGTTCTGTAAAAAAAGGTCCATTTATAGATTTGCATCTTTTAAAAAAGGTGAAGCAAGCTGTCGAAACAAACAACAAGCGTCCTATTAAGACTTGGTCTAGGCGTTCTGTTGTCATCCCGGAAATGATTGGTTTAACGCTCGCTGTGCATAGTGGGCGCCAACATATACCCATTCTGGTAAGTGAGAACATGGTTGGACATAAATTGGGTGAATTTGCTCCAACAAGGACATACAGAGGCCATATTGCCGATAAGAAGTCTAGGTAACGAATATGGAAACAACAGCAAAACTTAGTAGTGTCAGAATGTCAGCTCAAAAGGCAAGGCTCACAGCCGACCTAATAAGGGGAAAACAGGTTGAAAAGGCGCTAGAGATACTGCAGTTTAGTCAAACTAAGGCAGCAAAAGTATTTAGGAAGATTCTTGAATCAGCGATAGCAAATGCAGAGCATAATGACGGGGCAGATATTGACGAACTGAAGGTTTCAACAGTTTTTGTAGATGAAGGTGGCACACTCAAACGATTCCGAGCAAGAGCAAAAGGACGAGGCAATCGCATACTCAAACGTACATGTCATATAACAGTTAAAGTGGCTGAAGAATAAGGGGAAAAAGATGGGTCAGAAAGTACATCCTATAGGCATTAGGCTTGGTTTTATAAAAGACTGGAATTCAAGGTGGTATGCTGATACAAAAAATTACCCACAGCTATTGCATCAAGATCTGACTGTTAGGAATTATATTAAAAAGAAATTGAAGCACGCATCGGTAAGTCGAATTCAAATCAATAGGCCGGCTAACAATGCCCACATCACTATTCATTCTGCGAGGCCGGGGATAATTATCGGTAAAAAGGGGCAGGACATCGAAAAACTGCGATTAGAATTATCGAAAATGATGGGGACGCCGGTTCAGATAAACGTCGAAGAAATACGCAAACCAGAGCTTGATGCACAATTAGTCGCAGAAGGAATCGCACAGCAGCTCGAACGCAGAATTATGTTTAGAAGAGCGATGAAGAGGGCCGTTCAATACACAATGAGATTAAAGGCCGAAGGCATTAGGGTTAATGTTGCCGGTAGACTCAATGGTGCGGAGATAGCGCGTAGTGAATGGTATCGCGAAGGTAGAGTACCGTTGCACACGTTGCGAGCCGATATAGATTACGGTTTTTCGGAAGCTCTAACGACGTACGGGATCATCGGGGTAAAGGTTTGGATTTTCAAAGGTGAAGTCTTCGAGGAAGAATCGCTTACCGAGAAAACAAAGAACTAAACATTTCATAGAGTAGAGCTCTTGGTATAACAAAAATGCTTCAACCGAAAAGAACGAAATACAGGAAACAACAAAAAGGACGAAACACAGGTTTAGCCCACAAGGGGATAGACGTGAGTTTTGGTGAATTTGGACTTAAGTCTACTGCAAGGGGAAGGCTTACTTCTAGACAGATCGAAGCTGCTCGACGGGCAATTACGAGACATGTAAAAAGGGGTGGTAAGCTTTGGATTAGAGTGTTTCCAGACAAGCCTATTTCGAAAAAGCCGCTAGAGGTGCGCATGGGTAAAGGTAAAGGCTCGGTAGAATATTGGGTCGCAGAAATCAAGCCGGGTAAAATGTTATACGAAATACAAGGAGTGCCAGAAGAGATCGCTAGAAAGGCATTTAAGTTAGCGGCGGCGAAATTGCCTATTGGCACTACATTTGCCTCTAGGACGGTGATGTGATGAAAGCGAGCACTCTTAGAGAAAAAAATCTCGATGAACTTAAGTCCATGCTCACCGAACTCGATAGAGAGCAATTTAACCTGCGGATGCAAAGAGGAAGCGGGCAGCTATCCCGACCGCATTTAATGAAAAACGTCCGACGGGAAATTGCTAGAGTAGAAACCGTCCTGACCGAGAAGAGTTATAAAGAATGAACGAAAAAAAAGAAAGCGTTCGGAGTTTGAAAGGGCGGGTTGTAAGCTCAAAAATGGACAAAACGGTCACAGTCCTTGTAGAGAGACTGGTTAAACATGCCGTGTACGGAAAGTTTGTGAGAAAGTCGACTAAACTTCATGCCCATGATGAAAACAACGAGTGTAAAGAAGGTGATATCGTCACAATTTGTGCTTGTCGTCCGCTTTCTAAAACTAAAACCTGGAAGGTCGATAAAGTAGTCGAATAACCAAGTTAAATACTACGAATTAAGTAATAAGTGGAAATATATAATGATACAGATGCAATCAAGCCTAGATGTTGCTGATAATAGCGGGGCTAGGAGAGTTACCTGCATTAAAGTGCTCGGTGGATCGCATCGGCGTTACGCAGGTATTGGGGATGTCATTAAAGTTAGCATTAAAGAAGCGATCCCCAGAGGTAGAGTTAAAAAAGGTGACGTGTACGATGCCGTAGTTGTTCGAACGAGGAAAGGTGTCCGGAGGTCTGATGGCTCGGTAATTCGATTCGACGGGAATGCAGCAGTTATACTAAATAGCCAACTACAACCAGTAGGGACGAGAATATTTGGACCCGTTACTCGGGAATTGCGATCTGAAAGGTTCATGAAAATCGTATCATTAGCACCTGAAGTGTTATAGCCTGGGAATGAAATGAAAAAAATTAGGAAGGGTGATGATGTTATTGTCATCTCTGGCAGAGATAAGGGGAAAAGAGGTAGTGTCTCGAAGTTGTTGGGCCAACGTGCGGTTGTCAGCGGTGTTAATATTAATAAAAAGCATCAGAAACCGAACCCGAATAAAGGAGTAGAAGGTGGAATCGTTGAGAAAGAAGCCGCTATTCATATATCTAACATAGCGATATTTAATGCACAAACGGGCAAAGCAGATAGAGTGGGCCTTAAGACATTAGATGATGAACGTAAAGTACGATTTTATAAATCTACAGGCGAAGTTGTCGACCTATAAGAGAATAGAGAAAATTAGAGTAACATGGCCAGATTGCATACCGTTTATAAAGAAGAGATTCAGCCGGAGTTAGTGAAGAGATTTCAATACAAATCTGTTATGCAAGCTCCAAGAATAACGAAAATCACGCTGAATATGGGGGTTGGTGAAGCCGTTGCGGATAAAAAAGTAATACAATACGCAGTAGATGATATGACTATGATATCAGGGCAGAAACCCATAGTTACAAAGGCAAAGAAGTCGATCGCGGGATTTAAAATCAGGGATGGAATGCCTATCGGATGCAAAGTCACGTTACGTAGAGAACGAATGTACGAATTTCTCGAGCGCTTGATCAGTATCGCTATCCCAAGAGTAAGGGATTTTCGGGGTATGAGTCCGAAATCATTCGATGGTCGTGGGAACTACACTATAGGGGTAAAAGAGCAGATTATTTTCCCCGAGATCGATTATGACAAAATCGATAAGATCAGAGGGCTTGACATTGCAATCACCACTAGTGCTCGTACAGACGAAGAAGCCAAAGTATTGTTAGAATTATTTAAATTCCCACTCAGAAAATAAGTATTTGTTATGGCAAAAAAGTCAATGATTGCGCGTGAGGTGAAACGTACGAAATGCGTAGCGAAGTATTCGAAGAAAAGAAATCAGCTTAAAGATATCATCAAAAGCACAGGCTCGTCACATGAAGAGAAGTCAGAAGCGTATAGTAAGCTCCAAGCACTACCTAGGGATTCAAGTCCGGTACGACAGAGGAACCGCTGTAATTTAACAGGGCGACCACACGGATACTATAGGAAATTTGGATTGTCTCGTAATAAACTGAGAGAGGCCGCTATGAGGGGTGATGTACCAGGGCTAGTAAAGGCAAGCTGGTGAGCTTTGCAGATTTGTTTTGATGAATCTATGTAGTAATTTGACACGAGAGGTTAGGAATAAACAATGAGTATGTCTGATCCAATAGCGGATATGTTGACCAGGATCCGTAATGGGCAATTATCTGATAAGACTGAAGTCATGATGCCTGCATCAAAACTTAAAACTGCGATTGCGAAGGTGCTCAAGGACGAAGGTTATATAACAGGTTACGATACCTTCTTAGAAGGGGAGCACAATCGGCTTAAAATAACCCTTAAATACTACAAAGGAGAGTCGGTTATTGAGATGTTAAAACGGACAAGTAAACCTGGACTAAGGATCTATAGATCTAAGGATCAACTTCCAAAGGTGCTTGGAGGCCTTGGGGTTGCTATTATATCAACATCAAAAGGTGTTATGAGTGATCGTGCTGCTAGGCAGTTAGGTCAGGGCGGAGAAGTCTTGTGCATCGTATCATAGAAGACAGAAGGCGAGAACAATGTCAAGAGTAGGTAAAAGTCCAGTAGGTATTCCAAGCGGTGTCGAAGTCAAAGTAGATGGAGGACTGCTTTTTATAAAAGGGGCTAAAGGTCAACTCGAACATAGCGTACACAGTCTTGTAGAGACGAGAATCGATGGGAACACAATCCATTTTTCACCGAAGAACGAATCCAAAGAAGCCAACGCTTTGTCTGGAACTACCCGTTCAATAGCCAACAATATGGTGGTCGGTGTAAATCAAGGGTTTGAAAAGAAGTTGACGTTGGTAGGAGTAGGCTATAGAGCCCAGTCTAAAAAAGACAATATTACCTTGAGTCTTGGGTTTTCGCACCCTGTTGAATTCAAATCTCCAGACGGTGTTTCTGTTGAAACACCCAGCCAGACAGAGATAGTCATAAAAGGTTGTGATAAGCAAAAGGTCGGACAGGTGGCGGCTAATATAAGATCGCTTCGGCCTCCCGAACCTTATAAAGGAAAGGGCGTTCGTTACGCTGATGAATATGTGGCTCGTAAAGAAGCGAAAAAGAAATAGGCAGGTTGGTAAAGGAAATGTACAAACGGGAAAAACGATTAAAACGAGCAACGAAGACTCGCGCAAGAATTAGCGATTCAAAAGTCAATAAGCTGACGGTACACCGTACACCAAGACACATCTACGCTCAGATCATTGATAGTAGTGGTTCAAAGGTTGTAGTAAGTGCATCTACCGTCCAGGGTTCGATAAAAAGTAAATTGAAGGTAACGGGTAATGTTGAGGCTGCGAAAATAGTTGGTCAGGCGATTGCGGAAAAAGCAAAAGCCGCCGGTGTTGAGATTGTTGCATTCGACCGGTCGGGATTCAAATACCACGGTCGCGTACAAGCGTTAGCAGAAGCGGCACGAGAAGGCGGGCTTAAGTTTTAGAGGTAAAGAATGGCAAATTCACCAGCACAAAAAAATACAGACGGATTACAGGAAAAACTCGTTGCAGTTAAACGCGTGGCGAAAGTGGTAAAAGGAGGAAGGCAGTTTGGGTTTACTGCCCTCACTGTAGTCGGGGATGGTGACGGAAAAGTTGGCTACGGTCTTAGTAAGGCACGAGAAGTGCCAATTGCGATTCAAAAGTCGCTAGACCAAGCAAGAAAAAATATGCAATCTGTTAGTTTAAAAGGGAATACACTTCAATACGCAGTAACGCAATCAACGGGTGCGGCAAAAGTCTATATGCAACCCGCATCAGAGGGAACAGGGATTATCGCCGGAGGAGCAATGCGAGCAGTTTTTGAGGTGGTAGGCGTACATAACGTATTGGCGAAGTGTATCGGGACTAACAATCCCATTAATGTCGTCAGAGCAACCATAGAAGGTTTATCTGGGATGCATGATGCAAAATACATTGCAGCTAAGCGTGGAATTCCAGTGGAGAACTTTGCAGAGTAAAGTCATGGCGAACAAAAAAATTAGAGCAACCCTCGTAAAAAGTAAAATTGGCAGATTAAAAACCCATAAAGCCTGTCTCATAGGGCTAGGGCTTGGAAAACTCAATCAAACCGTTGAGGTCGCGGATACCCCCGAGAATCGAGGGATGATCAACAAGGTAGGCTATCTACTGAAAGTAGAGGAAGCATGATAATGCGATTAAATACTATAGCCCCTGCCGCAGGAAGCAAAAAAACTAGAAAGCGGGTGGGAAGAGGCATTGGTAGCACGCTTGGGAAAACTTGTGGCAGGGGACATAAAGGCCAAAAGTCGAGATCGGGTGGCTTCCATAAAGTAGGTTTTGAAGGCGGCCAAATGCCGCTTCAGAGGCGTTTACCAAAAGTAGGATTTGTTTCCCGTAAAAAGAAATTATCGGCGCAAGTTACTCTTAGCGAAATAGAGAAACTGCCCTCTGAAGTAATCGATCTGGATATTCTGAAATCTGAAAATATCGTCCCTTTATTAACTCAAACCGTTAAAGTGATCGCGTCTGGAAAGCTTAATAGGCAGGTTGTATTGAAGGGAGTCTTGGCGACAAAAGGAGCCCTTGCCGCAATCGAATTGGCGGGCGGAAAAGTAGAAGCATAAGTGAATAAATCAAACAAGGCTCTAACTGACCAATTCGGGAAATTCACAGAATTAAGGCAAAGATTACTATTTGTACTTGGTGCTTTGTTTGTATATCGAATCGGTGCGCATATTCCAGTACCAGGAATTGATCCAAATGCGTTGGCTTTGATGTTTGAGCAGCAAGGCGGCACTATTCTAGATATGTTTAATATGTTCTCTGGGGGTGCGCTAAAGAGACTCAGCATATTTGCACTCGGGATTATGCCCTACATATCTGCTTCAATTATTATGCAACTAATGACGGTGGTAGTGCCGACATTGGAGCAAATTAAGAAGGAAGGTGAGACTGGACGGAAGAAGATCACCCAATATACCAGGTTAGGTACCGTTCTACTCGCAACTTTTCAATCTATCGGGGTAGGATTCGCGCTTCAAGAGCAAACAGCGGGTGGCTTGAATGTAGTTGTCAACCCAGGGACAAGTTTTGTATTTATCACTGCAGTTACACTCGTTACCGGTACAATATTTTTAATGTGGTTAGGAGAGCAAGTCACCGAACGAGGGATTGGCAATGGGATATCTATCATTATATTTGCTGGTATTGTCGCGGGACTACCAAGTGCTATCGCGGGTACGCTAGAACTGGCCAGTACCGGGGAGATGAATCCACTAACTATCCTGGTATTGTTCGTGCTCGCTATATCGGTAACAGCATTCGTGATTTTTGTCGAAAAAGGACAGCGAAGGATTGTTATTAATTACGCAAAAAGGCAGCAAGGTCGGAAAACATATGCTGCACAATCTAGCTTCCTTCCGCTCAAGCTAAACATGTCCGGTGTTATTCCACCTATTTTCGCATCAAGTATCATCTTATTTCCTGCTACCATCGCCGGTTGGTTCGCTAACGTAGAAGGTTTATCATGGTTGCAAAATATATCAGCTACTTTGTCACCGGGGCAGCCTCTATACGTTCTTGCTTACGCAACTGCGATAATATTCTTTTGCTTTTTCTATACAGCATTGGTGTTCAATTCTAAAGATACAGCAGATAATCTTAAAAAGACAGGTGCGTTTATTCCGGGTATTAGGCCTGGAGTTAAAACGGCCTCGTATATAGATAGTGTGTTAACCCGATTAACATTGGGTGGGGCAATATACATTACGGCTGTTTGCCTACTGCCTGAATTTCTCATCGTGTATTGGAATGTTCCGTTTTATTTTGGTGGGACATCTCTCTTAATCATTGTTGTGGTTGTGATGGATTTTATGGCGCAAATGCAGACACACCTGATGTCGCATCAGTACGATACCTTGCTTAAGAAGGGAAAGCTGAAAGGAAGTGGTGGTGTAAGTGGCCTAATTAGATAGAGTGGATTAAAATAATGAAAGTTAGAGCATCAATTAAAAAGATTTGCCGCAACTGCAAAATAGTCAAACGGAAAGGGATACTTCGTGTTATTTGTAAAGATGGGCGGCATAAACAGAGACAAGGATAGCTCTGCTAGCGACTTCTCCCCGAGTACAAGCAACTAAGCATTCGAACAGAAGTGTATTTTGGGGATAGTAGATGTCGCGAGTCAGTCAAGGGGTGATACAATGAAAAGTTTAACTAATATAAATTTGAAGGTCTAAACGGATGGCACGAATCGCCGGTATAAACATACCAGACAATAAGCACGCTCAGATATCGCTAACCTCTATATATGGAATAGGGAAAAGTCGGGCACGGGAAATCTGTTCTCAGGCGGGTATTGATCCCTCCGTTAAGATAAAGGAATTATCAGAGGAACAAATCGACTCACTGCGGTCAATCGTTACTGATTTTACGATAGAAGGTGATCTAAGGCGGGAAGTATCGATGAACATCAAGAGGCTGATGGATCTTGGAAGTTACCGGGGGATTCGCCATCGCAGAGGATTGCCTTTAAGGGGGCAACGGACAAGAACTAACGCAAGAACTAGAAAGGGCCCGAGGAGACCAATCAGGCGATAAACGCTGACTGAGAAACGTATATAGGAAAAAATGAATGGCAACAAGCAGCCGTACAAGAAAGAAAATTAAGAGAGAAGTTTCGGATGGTATAGCACATATACATGCGTCCTTCAATAACACTATAATCACCATAACTGATCGGAAAGGGAATACCCTTGCGTGGGCGACATCCGGTGGATCGGGTTTCCGAGGCTCTCGAAAAAGCACTCCGTTCGCAGCACAAATAGCAGCTGAGAAGGCAGGGAATACTGCGAGGGAGTTTGGAATGGTAAATCTAGAAGTAAGAATTAAGGGTCCTGGGCCAGGTAGGGAGTCAGCTGTCCGTTCCCTAAATAATGTCGGGTTTAAAATAACGAATATCACGGACGCTACACCTATCCCGCATAACGGCTGTCGTCCACCAAAAAGACGGCGTGTCTAGACGAGACGATAAGGGGAAATAGAAGAATGGCAAGATATATTGGTCCTAAGTGTAAATTAAGTCGAAGGGAAGGCACAGATTTATTCCTCAAGAGTCGAGGAAAATCGCTTGAAACTAAATGTAAATTGGAGCAAGCACCGGGGCAACATGGACAAAAAAGAGCGAGGTTGTCGGACTATGCATTGCAACTTAGAGAAAAGCAAAAAGTCAGACGAATTTACGGTGTATTGGAGCGCCAATTCAGGAACTATTATAAAAAAGCCTCTCAACTAAAGGGGTCGACAGGCGAAAATCTCCTAAGCTTGCTGGAAGCAAGGCTCGACAATGTTGTCTACCGGATGGGGTTTGCTTCAACAAGGGCGGAAGCTAGGCAATTAGTTAGTCATAAGGCGATTATGTTGAATGATAAGCTAAACAACATCCCATCGTGCCAAGTATTTGCTGGAGACAATATTTCGATTACGGAGAAATCAAAATCTCAGCTAAGAATTAAGGATGCGCTAACAGTAGCATCTCAGTATGGCTTGCCAGAATGGGTGGACGTGGATATAGATAAGATGGCCGGTACATTCAAAGCCTTACCAGATAGAGCCGAGCTCGGGTCAGATATTAACGAGCAGCTCGTAGTTGAACTTTACTCAAAATAAGCGTTGCAAAGTGAGAGTGACTTTATATGCAAAGTAGTCTTCCACCGTTACTAAAGCCAAGGGTAGTTGATGTTCAGATCCTATCCGAAAAAAAAGCAAAAATAACTATAGAGCCCATGGAAAGGGGGTTCGGGCACACCATGGGAAATGCATTAAGGCGAGTGTTGCTTTCCCATATTGAAGGGTGCGCGGTAACAGAAGTAGAAATATCCGGGGTTCTTCATGAGTACACCGCAATAGAGGGCGTTCAGGAGGACGTGATAGATATCCTCCTAAACCTTAAGCATTTAGCACCTAGAATGTTTGCTAATGATGAGGCTATCGTATCGCTAAAGAAAAAAGGGATTGGTTCGGTATTGGCTGGAGATATAGAGGTCACGCACGATATTGAGATTACGAACCCAGATCTAGTAATTGCAACATTGACGGATGATGTTGAGTTGGAGATGAAGATAAAGATATCAAGTGGTCGTGGTTATGAGCCTGCGAATACTAGGTTACCTCCCGGAGAAGAAAAAAGAATAGGTGTTATGCAGCTAGACGCATCTTTCAGCCCGGTACGAAATGTGACCTATGTGGTTGAGAACGCACGTGTTGAGCAACGCACCGAGCTTGATAAATTGGTTTTAAATATTGAAACTAATGGAACCGTAGATCCAGAGGAAACCATTAGACAAGCAGCTAATATCCTGAAAGATCACTTGACAGTTTTTGTCGATCTTGAAGGAGATACTGAACCTGAACACGTAGTTGTTGAGCCAGCATTTGATCCGATATTGCTAAGAGCAGTAGATGACCTCGAGCTTACGGTTAGATCGGCCAATTGTCTTAAGGCGGAGAATATCTTTTATATCGGAGATTTAATTCAACGGACAGAGGTAGAGTTGTTGAAAACACCTAACTTAGGAAAAAAATCTCTAACAGAGATTAAAGACGTGCTCGCAGCACGTGGCCTTTCATTGGGGATGAGATTGGAGGAATGGCCTCCAGAAAATATACAAGAAGCTAGTCAAGCAGTTAGTTAACAAAAGATATATCAGATGCGACATCGTAAATCAGGACGGAAATTAAATAGGAACAGCAGCCATAGAAAAGCTATGTTTCGGAATTTGGCAACATCATTATTTCAACACGAAATAATTAGGACAACTCTCCCAAAGGCGAAGGAACTTCGCGGGTTCGCAGAACCACTAATCACTTTGGCTAAGAACGACACTGTCTCTAAAAGACGACTCGCTTTCGCAAGGTTAGGTGATAAGGAAACAGTAGCAAAATTGTTCGCCCAAATCGGACCCAAATATAAAGATAGACCTGGCGGGTATCTTAGATTGTTAAAATGCGGTTACAGAACCGGAGACGCTGCGCCAATGGCCTATGTGGAGTTAGTCGATAGGATTGACAACAACTAGTCAAAAATGTATCGGCCTATGCGTGTTGAACGCATGTATTTTCGATAATGGATCTGTATGGGTTGATATTCAGCCTAGAAAATTACAAACATATTGTTGAACATAAAAAAGCCCTCCACTAGGAGGGCTTTTTTATTTAGGCCGACAGGGTTAATACACTTATTTTTCTAGATGCTGGAATTTACCTTCTTTACCTAGCCATTCGTCGGCATCTTCCAAAGGCGATTTTACTTCCGTAATGATAGGCCATAACGCGGATAATTCGGCGTTGAGTTCCAAAAACTTCTCATCTCCTTCCGGAAGCTCGTCTTCAGCGAAAATAGCTTCAGCAGGGCACTCAGGCTCGCAAAGTGTACAATCAATACATTCGTCAGGATCTATTACTAAAAAATTAGGCCCTTCATGGAAACAATCGACAGGACAAACATCAACACAGTCGGTATATTTGCATTTGATACAGTTTTCAGTGACAACAAACGTCATTAGTCTACCTAAGCTTGTCTAAATAAAAAAGGATTTATTATACATTATAAAAAAGCTATTTTGGGTTGTGGTTGTTGATAATATATGAGGAATGTCTTGGTTTGTTTCAAATAGCAAATCGAATTCCTAAACCCATCAATAACGCCGCTACGAGAGGGCGTAGGATTTTGTCTGGTAACTTTTTGCCAACCAGACTACCCAAGTATATTGCAGGGATTCCTCCGGCAAGCAAACCGCCTAGTAACGCAAAATCGACACTCCCGTTGTGCATATGGCCGAAACCAGCGATTGCAGTTAGTGGTACCGCATGAGCTAAGTCAGTACCGACTATATTTATTGATGGTTTATTTGGATATAGTAAAAATAGGATGGCAGCTCCAATTGCGCCCGCACCTACTGATGATACTGTAACGAGTATTCCTAAAAGCACTCCAACAATTGATGTGATTGCAGGTCGCAGTTTTATCAAAACGATATAGTGACCCCTGTTATACCCAAATGAGGCATGCATGCCTGCAAGTAAGTAGTCCTTAAAAATGATTACCAGGGCGGTCAGGATCAGCATGAAGCTAAGAGTTGAATTGATCGTGTTGTCAATGTCAAATCCTGTCTCTTTTAGGGAGTTTAGCACTATAATAGTGGAGACGGATGCTGGGATACTACCTGCGCAAAGAAGTGCAACAATTCGCCAATCAATCGTGCGGTGGGATTGGTGAAATAAAACACCGCCAGATTTAGTTATAGATGCATAGAGTAGGTCAGTTCCAACAGCGATAGCGGGAGATATACCAAAACCTAGAACCAGGATCGGGGTCATAAACGATCCTCCCCCTACACCGGTCAGGCCGATTACAAAGCCCACGAGCCCCCCTGCGAGGATATGCAAGATTTCCATTATTTATATATTAGAGTATTGTAAATTGGAATACATCGGAAGCAATTGATGTGATTGCTATCTTCGAAAACCAATTGGATTGGGACTTTGTAGAAAGGAATGAACTCCATATTACGTTCATAAGGTATTGCTTTTGAACATCGAGTTACCATCGGAGGTGTTGTAAAACTATCGTTGTAGATCGGGAATTGACCACTATTTTTAATTCTTCAGCCGAAAAGGGAAAATATTTAAAAAATATATTTAAGTATTTCAGTAGCCTATGTGTGTTTAGATTGCGAGGAGGCTGTCCTAGGATAGAGGAGAGTCCGTTGTGGAAAAGCTCTTCGGGCCAGATTTTCAGATCTTTTTCGTTAACGTGCACATTGTGTCTCAAATGAAAATAATTTACCTCAAAAAGGCTTTCAATCTCTACGACCACTGTTCCTGGATGGTTTCCTAGCGAAAGTATCGCGTTTGTGAGCAGATAATGTAACCCGACTTTTATATAATTAAAAGGAATAATTAATAATTTATCTATGCCAAATAGGAATAAAAGGGGGCTGCCGTGAAACTTCAGCAAT
>JAZGGE010000367.1:0-8814 GCA_036480195.1 Methylococcales bacterium | reverse complement strand
GGAAAAAATCAAAGTTATTAACCTCGGAAGCTAGTACTCCGGTTACTGAAATTGCCGATTTGATATGTCGATCTTCAATTTGAAGAACTACCGTATTCTCATTAAAGTGAAAACCGAAAACGGAATTTTTTACTGCATCTTTGGCTATGTCTACAGACGGGCCACTATAGACATCGTTAATATCCAGTATATGGTCATTGATTAGTGTTTCCCATGCCGACCAGGACGGCAGAACCGGTGAGATATTAGTTTTGTCAGCTTTTTCGCCGAGCACTATTCCATTCTCGATATGGAGGTTCACAATGCCTTGATCCAGAAGAGCAGGAACATCGTCAATATTATACGGTGGAATGTGACTTACTTGTGTGGGTATAAAGCTGAGCGTTTCATCACCAAATGCCAGTTTATCGCCACTAGTGATATCATAATTCCGAACCTCGGTTATATTATCAGTTAGCAGGCTTGTTCTTGTAGCATCGTGAGTACTTACCACTGTATCCGTGCCACCAGCCCCAAGATCAATTATTTTTTTCTCTGGGCCATCAGGTACGATAAAGGTGTCCGCTCCATCTGTTCCAGAAATTACCTGGGGTTGGGGCTCTTGCTGAGGTGGTGGTTCAGTCGCGATGGCGTTATCCGTGATGTATTGGTCAATTTCGCCCTTTAGAGTTGTGAGGCTGGAGGCGTCCGCTGTAACTTTGTCTACGGTGGCACGAAGCGCCTGAACGCCGTCAAGATCATATTTGGTTTTCGCAGGATCATGTTGGTTTGTGAAATAGTTCGCCAGTTCAACCTTGTTGTCGATGGTATTCTTGTCATTTCCCAGTGAACCGCTAAAAATCCGCAGAGCAATCGTACTTAGGCTCCACGGATTCGTTGTATCCTCCAGTTTGCCCAGATAAAAGTTGAGTCCTGCCTCTTCCGCATCCCGGTTATATAAAAATTGATAAAGCCGATTGATGAGATCCCTGTTGTTGAGACTGGAGGATATTTGAGTATATTCAGGTGAAGTTCCGAAGTCATCAATAATGGCTTCCGAACCCTTGGTATCCACTTCATTTACCCAGTGCTCCAATCCTGCGCTATCTGCAGGACGCCCATAGTAAGCAATATACATGTTTTGAATTAATTTCTTGGAGTCTTCAGTAGCCATTGTTCTTTCCTCGTTAAAATTTTAAAAGGATCCCGGTAGTCACCAGGTAAAAATCGATATCTGCGTAGCTGCGATCCGCACCTCCGCTTATTTTCAAGTCATTTTGGTGGGTTGAATATTCAAAATTGGCATTGAGTGTTAATTTGCCTTCGAAGAATGCTTTGCTCAGCTGAATACCGCCACTGAGCGAGCCAAATGCCCCTAACCGAAAATCGCTGGAGTATTCTTGATGTGGGCGTGACACAAGAAAAAAGGGCGCAAAAAAATCTGCTTCACTTTGGCTGTAATAGCGGACGCTTGGCGTAATTAACCAACCCTCGCCAAGTGATTGATACCAAGCGAGCTCGAAGGTGTGGGAATCAATTCCCCAACTATCGGTAAAAAACCGATAATCAGAATGAAATGAGCCATCTAGGTCAGGAAAATGGAGCAGGAAACGGCCCGTTAACGCCCATTGATGTCGTTTTTTCGGTCGGTTCTCGAAATAGACGTCCAATAGGAATGTTTCTCTCAGGGTATCAGAAGGTGTTTCACCACGGACATAAACCATCTTGTAGACATTCGATTGAAAGCCAGAACTGTTGGTATAGGTGAGGTTCCCCTGGACTAAGGCATTTTTACTCAAGACTTGAGAAAAACCGAATTGAAAGATCCGATCTATCTTTTTTTCTTCAATGGTTTGGTCATTAGTTGATCCAATGATATTGGTCGCATATGTAAAACCGGCATTGAATGTGGTTAATTTTTGGTTGGTTTCCCAGCTGAGGTTCACAGATCCAAAGTCCGAAACATAGTCGGGCTCGTCGGAATTTCCCCCAGATAGGCTGATGGTCACGTCATCAAAATTGTAGCTAGCGCCGATATTGAATGAATTACGATCCTCACGGGGATGGGGTGTAAAGAGTTCAATAACTCTTTCACCCAATGGAATGGCCTTGTTTGCTATTGCATCAATGGTAGTTTCGACGGCTTCCCGAGAGCTAAATCCTTTAGTATTGATAAGGTCTTTGAGCATCGCTTGCGCCTCAGGTCGAGCAAGTATATTTCCTCCCCGAGAGACGATATCCACCATGGACTCCGGCAGGCTATATGCTGGTGTTGCCCCCACATAAGTATCAAAATCGTAGGTTGCAGATAATTCTAATTGGTCGGTAAGGGTAGTGCTTAACGCACCATGATAGATATCGACTGCCATACGGTTTCCGGATTCTTCGTAATGGGCGAATTCGAATCCGGCTTGTGGGGTGAGAGTAAAGACCGGCGACCCTGCTGAGGCTTTATGATTTACGCCCGGCAAGGCTAACGCTGCAGCAGTTAGCGCATTAAGGCAAGTTTTTGCGCTAGGAGGCTTTCCGAGAATAGAAACCGTAGCGAGGGAAATCCATTTTGAGTTAGATTTTTCGATCATTTGAGGCGAATAGCGGGCTAATTAACGAAAATGATCGGAAAATCTGACTCAAAATGGGATTTTCCGCAGTAGGTTTTCTATTCTCGGAAAGTCTCCTAATTGCAGCCACAGCCACCGCCTTCGCCGCCGTAGCCCCGTTGTGAAGCTTCCTTGCTGGTGAATACATGCTGTCTCAATGTAGAAAGTGTCGGATTGGGATCAAGTGCCATGCTGGGTTTAGCGAGATTTCCCCTCTCCCATGGGGCGACTTTCACGCTGCAAGAGCAGAGCAGAAAAGACACCAATATGCTGGTTACAATGTTCAACAAGGTCATTTCGACTAATATATGTAAATCGATAAATAATTTATTAGGAGGTTGTCCGTGAATAGAGGCTGTAGCTAGGAAATTCCCCTTCTTTGAGTTAAATATTTCGATCACTTATGGCGGTTAGCGGGCCTGTTTAACGCAAATGATCGAGAAATCTGGCCAATATGGGCTTTTCAGTCGTAGGTTCTCTACTCAAGGATCACCTTTAGTGCGCCCTAAAGATCACTAAATATTGCTATATACCACGGGTTGAAACTATCAAAAAAACAAACATCAATTAGTTATTAAGGCAACATATATGCCAGCTTCAACCATCTTGGTGTGCGGTAAGTTTGATCGAGTAAAGTAAATGCTTCAACTGCGCGTAGAGAATTAACGGATGTTCCGCCACCTATGCGCTATTACAAAACTTTATAAAAATAGGGGTAATGCTTCCAGTAATGAAATTGGGTCAGGATAAGTGAAGAGACCTATAGTTATTAGTTGAATAAAGCCTTGATTCTTCCTTGTTTGTGTCATATGCCTTATTGAGCTATGTTATATAACGCTAATTAATTGTTTGATAGCAGCAACAAGCAGTCCTCAATGATTGAAGCTTTCAAGGAAAACGTTTTAGTGCGAGAGAGCTTGTAATAGAGGTCAGAGCATTTTTTATTTGCCTTAAAGGCGTGGCAACAGGCGGATAGTAGACTATGTAACTGTTGCAACAACGAAGAAGGCGAGCAAAAAGGCAAGTTAGGATGTTCAAGTTATTTGTTTTCCATTCCTGTTAGGATCGGACTGCGTGTAAAAACGGTACAATGAGGGAAGCGAACCAAAAACAATTATTCTTCTGGATACTATTAATTCCCCTCATGAGCGGATGTTCTCACCACCAACAGACAGTAAAAGAAGAGTATCCGGGCTGGGGTGAAGAGATCTTCCTCAATACGGCGAAACGGACAACGCCGCTTCATATCCGGTTTCTTGCGCCCAAAACGTTCGATGCTGTCCAGGGATGCCTTCTCATCGTCCACGGTATGAATGAATATATTGGGCGATATCGGCATATAGTCGACTATTTCACAGATCGGTTCATTATTGCCGGTGTCGATTTGACTGGCCACGGCCTCACCAATCCTATTCTTCGTCAAGCCCATGAAGACATTAAAGCTGGAGCGGAGAATTATGATGTCAGTAATGCTTACCTTGAACAGGCACGCTTAAGAAATTTGACTCCGATGCGTGATGACGTCAACGAAGCCCTGCGTTATCTGGTTGATCGATGTGATGCCGAATCTAACGGCAAACCATTACCCGTTTTTATTCTTTCTCACAGCCTTGGTTCACTAGTAGCAGCTTCCTATTTACTTAATTCAAGGCAGATAAAATCGGCTGCAAGAGTAAAAGGTATTATTTTTTCAGGGCCTGCTTTTTCTGTTTCCGAGGTGCCGGTTCAGCACGGTCGGTTTCAAACCGAATTGGTTCAGTTTTCTTTCCGTACTCATGAGCACTTCCTCAGGTGCTGCGATACGCCGCTTCTGCCAGCCGTGCTAAATCAATTGGTCGCATTGATTACCGTCCCTTTGCAGGATGCCGTCGTTGAATTTATGTCTCTTCCGGGCATACGATCCCTTATTTCACCGAAAACTCCAGATTGGGTGGTGGAATACTTGACCGATTGGGAGGAAGAGAGGGATCGCTATCGTACTGACAATTATATTATTCGGCGGACGATTTTGCGGTATGTACTGGAAATAGAAAAGGAGATTATCAGATTTCGCCGGAAAATGGACAGGTTTGATGTTCCTTATCTACTTATTTACTCAGAATTTGATCCCATCACACCCGCTTGGGGTAGCATCGATTTTGCCGCGGCAACTCACCGCCATCACCACGATAATGAAACCATGACTTTACGGGGCGAAAATCACCATGAACAGCTTTTTTCGTCACCGGCTTTACGGAAACAGGTTCTTAAGAAAATCGATGAGTGGGTAGGGCGACGGTTAGAAACATTAGAGGTTGGAAGCTGAAAAACTGGCAAAAACATAATGAGTCCCAAACAGAATACACCAAACCGATCAATCGACCAGGAATCTGTCCGTACCGGATTGAGCGCAGAGTGCTTACAGCGCGCCTTCGCCAATAGCCTTTTTTATAATCAAGCCAAGTATTACGATAATGCGACCCCTCACGATCACTATATGGCAGTGGCCTATGCAGTGCGTGACCGATTGTTGCAGCGGTGGATTAATTCCATTAAAACTTACACCATGCAACGTGAGAACGTTAAGGTTGTTTGCTATTTTTCCGCAGAGTTTCTTTTGGGCCCGCATTTAGCCAATAATCTTGTCAATTTAGGGATATGCGATGCAGCTCGCAAGGCAATTGAGTCTTATGGACTGGATTTCAATACACTTTTGGATCAAGAGGAAGAGCCAGGGTTGGGGAATGGTGGTCTTGGGCGTTTGGCTGCGTGTTATATGGATTCTCTTTCTACATTACAAATTCCTGCAATTGGGTACGGAATTCGCTACGAATTCGGGATATTTGATCAGGAAATTAGAGATGGTTGGCAGATTGAACTCACTGATAAGTGGTTACAGCTAGGAAATCCCTGGGAAATCGCTCGGCCTGAAGCGGCATTCGAAATACAGTTTGGAGGCCGTACGGAGCACTATACCAATCAAGAGGGCAGATTCTGCGTGCGCTGGTTTCCGGACAGGGTGGTTAAAGGGATTCCCTACGATACGCCGATTCCCGGATATAAGGTCGACACAGTGAATATGATTCGGCTATGGAAAGCAGAAGCGCCGGAATCTTTTGATTTCCAGGATTTTAATGTCGGCGATTATTATGGTGCAGTGGATAGGAAAGTCAGAGCCGAGAATCTGACCAAGGTACTATATCCGAACGACGAGCCGGTGCAGGGCAAGGAATTGAGACTGGCCCAGCAATATTTCTTTGTTTCCTGTTCGTTGCAGGATATGATCCGTACCCATCTAACCTTTGCGGATAATCTGGATAATTTTCACCAACACTGGGCGGCTCAACTCAATGATACTCATCCGTCGATCGGTGTTGCGGAGCTCATGCGACTGCTAGTGGATGAACAACATATGGATTGGGATAAGGCCTGGGGCATTACAACCCAGACTTTCGCCTATACAAATCATACGTTATTACCAGAAGCATTAGAAAAATGGCCCATTGACATTTTCAAAAAACTCCTTCCCCGGCATCTGGAAATCATATATGAAATCAACCGACGATTGCTGGATGATGTGCGGATCAAGAATCCTGAGGATAGGGGCATTTTGGCGCGTTTGTCGCTTATCGATGAATCCGGGCCTGGAGCTGTCCGTATGGCAAATTTGGCTTGTGTGGGAAGCCATGCCATTAATGGTGTAGCCGAATTACATACTCGATTGCTGAAGAAAAAAACCTTGCGCGATTTTTTCGAGTATATGCCAGAAAAGTTTAGTAACAAGACTAATGGTGTGACACCAAGACGGTGGTTGTTGGTCAGTAATCCGCGACTTTCCGAACTGATTTCAGGAAAAATTGGAAGTTCCTGGATCACTGATCTGAACGAACTTCAATTGCTGGAAGATTATTTTGACGATAATGATTTTTTAACTCAATGGCGTAATGTCAAACTGGAAAACAAACGAGAGTTGGCTTCATCTTATTGCATTTACTGTGGAGTAGAAGTCAATCCTGAGTCACTTTTCGATGTTCAGGTCAAAAGGATGCATGAGTATAAGCGCCAACATTTGAATGTTTTGCATATCATTACGCTTTATAACCGCCTGAAGCAGAATCCGGAACTGAAAATGACACCGAGAACGTTTATTTTTGGTGGTAAGGCAGCTCCCGGTTACCGAATTGCCAAGTTGATGATTAAATTAATTAACTCAGTAGCTGGGGTGATTAATAATGATCCTGATCTTGCGGGTCGATTGAAAGTGGTATTTATACCCAACTTCAATGTGAAGACGGCTCAGAAGATATATCCCATTGCAGACCTTTCCGAGCAAATATCGACTGCCGGTAAAGAAGCTTCGGGTACCGGAAACATGAAGTTTGCGATGAATGGGGCTTTGACTATAGGCACATTGGACGGAGCAAATATAGAGATTCGTGAAGCGGTAGGCAAAGAAAATTTCTTTTTATTCGGGTTGACTGCCAAGCAGGTCGATGAATTAAAAGGGCAGGGATATCACCCTCGTAATTATTACAATGATAACGTCGAGCTGAAAGCAGCCATCGATCTGATTGATTCCGGTTTTTTTGCCCATGGCGGCAGCGGACTATTCAAACCTTTGGTGGATAACTTGCTAAACCGAGACGAGTATATGGTATTGGCGGATTTTCAATCTTATATAAACTGCCAGGACGAGGTAAACCAAGTCTTTCTCGACCAAGACCGCTGGACGCGTTTGTCATTATTAAACGTTGCCCGAATGGGACGGTTTTCCTCCGATCGTTCGATTCGGGAATACTGTCGTGAAATTTGGGGTGTAAAATCGGTGCCGGTGAAAATGGAAGAACTCATTCCTTTTGGCAATGGGACAAGGTGAATATACCTTTCGCGTTCAAGAATACCCGTTTTAAGTGGGTAGATTTTTATGAAGGGCCAGGCGTAGAACCGCAGGAAGAGCCATCTCTTTCAAGGTTCTACAACGATGCTCTTCGCGAAAAGATGCACGCTGAAAAAGGGTATTCTTGGACGCGAGAGGTATAAAATGTCAGAACCCAGGGTTTTTCTGGTTAGTGGGGCGACAGGTGCTATTGGGAATGCCATTGCCCGAAAGTTAGCAGAAAATCAGGATTTCGAAGTTGTTCTGGTGTGCCGTAACAAGGCCAAAGCAGAACAGGCAGTCGATGAAATCGTCCACTCAACTCAGAATCCAAATATCCGTTTTGAACTTGCCGACTTGAGTCGACATGTCGATATCCGCGAATTGGCAAAGCGTTGGACAGGCCCGCTGCACGTATTAGTAAACAACGCAGCTATAACACCACGTTCCCGTGAACAAACGCTGGAAGGTATAGAATTGCAGTTTGCGACCAATGTACTGGGGTATTTTTGGTTAATCGAAGAATTTAGCGAGATTCTAAAAGCATCAGCACCCGCGCGTGTTGTGAATGTAGCGAGTTATTGGGCTGGCGGTCTGGATTTAGACGATTTGGAGTTCAGCCTTCGAAATTATGATAACGACAAAGCGTACCGTCAGTCCAAACAAGCTGACCGGATGCTTAGTGTAGCTTTTTCGGAAAAACTAAAGCCCTTCCGAGTCGCAGTGAATGCTTGTCATCCTGGTGATGTCAATTCAACATTGAGTAATAATCTAGGATTCGGAGGTCATGAATCACCCGGCCAGGGTGCTGAAACTCCATTCTGGTTGGCGACTAACCCAATCGGTCAAACGGCGACAGGGAAATACTATGAACACTTGCGTGAATCGGCCTGTGCATTCGGTAAAAATAAGCAGGCCGTGGATGCCCTCTTTGACATATGCGAGAGTTATGGGATTCGAGACAGCAATATTTAAATCGCGATTCCGATTCGACTCCCTACGTTATCTATAGTCTTATAACTTTTCGAGTGGGCTAATGATCGCTCTAACGGAAACCGCATGGGTCAGGTCGATAATTACGAATTGTTGCTTGTGGAACTCTTAAGTTTCGAGGATTCACGGATAATTCGCAATTTGCGACCTGACTCTCTGTGTTATATGCGATCTGACCCTCAGTGTTCCTATGGCCTGATCTTCGTTGGCCAAATGAATTCTCATTTCTAAAATGGAAATTGCGTGATGGGCCTGTTTCCGCAAGGACTCTGCTTGATTTTTATCCTGCAATTTCTGTAGGAAAGGTGAAAGACTTTTTCTACATGCAGGGTCAAACTGATATTTCTGGCAAAAGTCCCAATAATAGCGCAGCCATTTACGGTAATA
>JAZGGE010000366.1:0-6414 GCA_036480195.1 Methylococcales bacterium | reverse complement strand
GTTGCCGGTGGTTTTCCGGAAATATCATAGGCAACCCTTGAAATCCCAGGTACCTCGTTGATAATTCGGCGTGAAACAAGGTCAAGAAAATCATAAGGCAGATGAGCCCAGCGCGCAGTCATGAAATCTATGGTTTCTACGGCGCGCAGGGCGACAACATAGTCGTAACGACGACCATCGCCCATCACCCCGACCGATTTGACCGGCAGAAAAACAGCAAATGCCTGGCTGACTTTATCGTAGAGCTGATTGCTATAGAGTTCCTCGATAAAAATGGCATCCGCTTTCCGCAGCAGATCGGTAAATTCTTTCTGGACTTCACCCAGTATACGTACACCAAGTCCTGGCCCAGGGAATGGGTGACGATTGGTCATTTCATAGGGTAACCCCAGTTCCAGGCCAATTTTCCGAACTTCATCTTTGAATAACTCCCGCAGTGGTTCAACGAGCTTAAGTTGCATGTTATCCGGAAGGCCACCGACATTATGATGAGATTTAATCAACTGAGCTTTGCCGGTTTTTGAACCTGCCGATTCAATGACATCGGGGTAAATGGTGCCCTGTGCTAACCATCGGGCATTGGGTAACTTCTCTGCTTCTTCCTCAAAGATCTCAATAAATAAACGGCCAATGATCTTGCGTTTTTCCTCGGGGTCTTTAATACCTTTTAATGCGGCGAAATAGCGGTCTTCAGCATTAATCCGAATGACCTGGACGCCCATGTGTTGGGAAAATGCTGCCATTACTTGATCTCCCTCGTTCAGGCGTAACAGGCCGGTGTCGACGAATATGCAAGTCAATTGGTCGGCGATAGCTTTATGCAACAACGCAGCAACGACGGAAGAATCTACCCCCCCAGACAATCCGAGCACCACATGTTCTGATTTCACCTGAGTGCGGATCTTATCTATGCTGTCATTGATAATATTTTGTGGAGTCCATAAAGACTCGCAGCCACAGATAGTTTGGGCAAAACGTTCCAGTATCCGGCAGCCTTGGTGAGTATGAGTCACTTCCGGGTGAAACTGTAAGCCATAAAAGTGCCGGGTTTCATCGGCGATACCCGCGATCGGCGCACTATCGGTGCTGGCAATAAGTTTAAAGCCCTTTGGGAAGTCGGTAACCTGATCGCCATGACTCATCCAGACGTCAAGAATTCCGAAGCCTTCTGGTGTTCGATGATCTTCGATGTCCTTCAGGAGAAGGGAATGACCCCGAGCGCGAACTTTGGCATAGCCAAATTCGCGATGGTTTGAGGGCTCAACTTTTCCACCCAATTGCTCCGCCATCGTCTGCATGCCGTAGCAAATACCAAGGATAGGGATGCCCATTGAAAATATCGATTCTGAAACTCTGGGTGATTCATTCTGAGTAACGGTTTCGGGGCCTCCAGAAAGTATGATACCTCGCGGCGCAAAATCACTGATCTTTTGAAAAGAAATATCGTGGGCGTATATCTCGCAATAGATGTCAATCTCACGGATTCGCCTGGCAATTAACTGGGTGTATTGAGAGCCAAAATCCAGAATTAGGATACTATGAGAATGGATATTCGCTGGTGGTTTTTGCTGCACGTTGGGTTAGTACTAGTCGGTTCGATAGTTGGGAGCTTCTTTTACGATAGTAACATCATGCACGTGGCTTTCCCGCATGCCGGCGCTGGTGACCCGGATAAACTGTGTCTGGGTTCTCAATGACTCAATGTTTTTTGAGCCGGTATAGCCCATGCTAGCTCGAACCCCTCCCAACAGCTGATGTACAATATCCAAAAGACTACCTTTATAGGATACTCGACCCTCGATGCCTTCTGGAACAAGCTTTTCAACAGACTCTGCATCCTCCTGAAAATAACGGTCGCTAGAACCTTGTTGTTGTCCCATGGCACCTAGAGAACCCATTCCACGATAGGATTTATAGGAACGGCCTTGATACAGTTCGATATCTCCGGGAGCCTCTTCGGTACCGGCAAGTAGACCACCAAGCATTACAGCATGGGCTCCCGCTGCAAGGGCCTTGGCAATATCTCCGGAATAGCGGATTCCACCGTCAGCAATGAGCGGTACGCCAGTATTCTTTAAAGCTTCTGCGACATTGGCAACAGCTGTTATTTGGGGGACACCCACACCTGCGACAATTCTTGTGGTACAGATAGAACCCGGGCCAATCCCAACCTTGACAGCATCTGCCCCGGCCGTAACCAGATCCTTAGCCGCTTCTCCAGTGGCGATATTCCCCCCAATTACTTGAACATCCGGGTAGTGTGTCTTTACCCAGCGAACTCTATCAAGAACACCTTGGGAGTGGCCATGGGCAGTGTCGACAACAATAACATCTACACCGGCTGCTACCAGTCGTTCGACTCGCTCTTCAGTGCCTGAGCCGGTACCTACGGCGGCTCCAACACAAAGTCTTTCCTGAGCATCCTTGGAGGCGTCTGGGTAATCTTTAGCTTTTTGAATATCTTTGACAGTTATCAGACCCCGTAATTGGAACTGATTATTGACCACCAAAATTTTTTCAATGCGATGTTTGTGTAAAAGCTTAATTGCTTCTTCCTGGGAAGCATCTTCCCGAACCGTTACCAACCGTTCCTTCGGTGTCATGGCCTTGACCACCGGCTCGTCCAAGGAGGTTTCAAAGCGTAGATCACGACTGGTAACAATGCCAACTAATTCATTGCCTATTGCTACCGGAACACCGGAAATATTCTTGGTTCGGGTCAAAGCCATTACTTCCCGGATAGTCGTTTCCGGTGAAACAGTAATAGGTTCCCGTATTACGCCGCTCTCAAACTTTTTGACACGACGGACTTCGCTGGCTTGTTCATCTGGAGTCAGGTTTTTGTGAATGATTCCGATACCGCCTTCCTGAGCCATAGCAATGGCTAATCTGGCTTCGGTGACAGTATCCATGGCGGCAGAAACGAGCGGGATGTTGAGGCGGATGTCTCGTGTCAGCTGGGTTACCATGCTGACATCTCGTGGCACTACAGTGGAGTGTGCGGGTACTAAAAGAACATCATCGAAGGTAAGCGCTTCCTGGACTATCCGCATGGTGGCTCCCCCGGGCAGTGTTGAATGAATAACCAAATATTATAGGATAAAGGAGTTTGTTAGGCAATTTTGATGGATGATATTTTTAGTTTTGTGGGTCGGATGTTAGGGGTAATGCAAATGGTATTCGCTTGGTAAAATCGTTATAGTTGTTCAGAATCTACGGAAGAAACTCTCAAGTAATGATATATAGCCGTTTCCTTAAACAGTTGATAAATAGTTTTCTCGATCTCCTTCCCATTTCAGTTGTTGTATTGGTATTTCAAGTCTTCATTATTCGGCAATCTATTCCGGATGTGGCCAATCTGATTTTCGGCATGTTGTTGGTTGTCGTTGGCCTGACCCTGTTTATAGAAGGGCTGGAAAAAAGCTTGTTTCCTATTGGCGAATCGATGGCATTTGCTTTTGCCCGTAAAGGGAGCCTATCCTGGCTCTTGATTTTTGCCTATTCCCTGGGGTTTGGGACAACGGTCGCCGAGCCGGCCCTTATTGCAGTGGCTGATGAAGCTGCATCTATCGCAGCCAATGGTGGGATGATTGGCAATACCGAAGCCGAGAAAGATTCCTATGCGTTGGGATTGAGGCTAACCGTCGCACTCTCTGTTGGTTTCGCCATTGTCATTGGCGTGATCCGAATTATCAAAGGGTGGCCTTTGCATTATCTGATTATTTCCGGGTATTGTGGCGTCATCATCATGACAGTATTCGCGCCAGCTGAGATTATCGGAATCGCCTACGATTCGGGTGGGGTTACTACATCGACGATTACCGTTCCTTTGGTTACGGCATTAGGCGTTGGCCTGGCTTCAGCAATTAAAGGAAGAAACCCTATGTTGGACGGCTTTGGATTGATCGCGTTCGCTTCCCTGACACCGATGATATTTGTTATGGCTTATGGGATGATAATATGATCGGGTGGTTGGGGTCATTTTGGGAAACCTTGCTGGGTACGTTGCGCGATGTCTTACCCATCGCGGCGATTATTATCGGTTTTCAGGTTTTCGTTATTCGGAAGCCGGTGCATCACCCAAAACAACTCATGATTGGGTTTACCTATGTCCTACTGGGGATTGCGCTTTTTTTAGAAGGTCTGGAATTGGCACTTTTTCCACTGGGAGAATTAATGGCGAAACAGCTGACAGCGCCTGAATTTATCCAGGTGGATGCTTCACTTGGAACGGTGCCTTGGCAGGCTTACTTTTGGGTCTATATTTTTGCCGGCAGTATCGGTTTTGCGACGACACTTGCAGAGCCTGCACTTATTGCGGTAGCTATAAAAGCCCAGGAGATTTCCGGAGGGGCAATACGGGCGTTAGGATTGCGTCTTGCGGTTTCCGTTGGGGTGGCATTTGGTATATCTTTAGGTGCATATCGTATTATTTCTGGCACCGATCTTTATTTATATATCATAGCGGGCTATGGGATCGTTATTGTTCAAACCGCTTTCGCGCCAAAAATGATAATCGGTTTGGCTTATGATTCAGGTGGTGTTACAACTTCAACTGTTACAGTTCCCTTGGTAACTGCACTCGGCTTGGGGTTGGCATCAACGGTTCCGGGTCGGAATCCCATGCTGGATGGGTTTGGCCTCATTGCGTTCGCCAGCTTGTTCCCTATTATTTCTGTGCTTGGTTATGCGCAACTAGCTGATTGGCGAAGTCGCCGTATGGGTTCGAAGAACAAACACTAACAGGTATTTTTCATGCATTTTAAATTGATTATTGCTTTTGTAGAAGATGATAAAACCGATCTGGTTTTGGATACTTCCCGGGAATATGGTGCAACTGGCGCCACTGTGATTAATAATGCAAGGGGAGAAGGGTTGAAAACGGCTAAAACCTTCTTTGGTTTAACCTTGGAAACACAACGGGATGTCCTGCTTTTTCTGGTTGAGGAGCATTTGAGCCGTCCCATTTTGGAAGCTATTGCCAAAGCTGCAGAATTCGACTCCAGACCCGGTACCGGAATCGCGTTTCAAGTCGATGTAGAAGATGCTATTGGCGTGATGCACCAAGTTGAACAGTTGACCCCAATAGTGGAGGATGAATTATGAAAAATAAACGGGTGAGGATACGGGTGAGGGATATTATGAAAACCGATTTTGCCACCATTGACGGTATTGCAACGATCAGTGATGCACTGAAGAAAATGAAGAAAAAAAAGACTTCGGTACTGGTTGTCAACAAACGTCATGAAGATGACGAGTATGGTCTGGTAACAGCTGGCGATATTGCTCGCCATGTTCTGGCGAAGGATAAAGCCCCAGACCGTGTAAATGTTTATGAGATTATGGCAAAACCGGTAATTTCCGTCGATCCGGAAATGGATATTCGGCATTGTTCACGATTGTTCGCCAGATATGATCTTGTTCGTGTGCCAGTCTTACGTGACAGGGAGGTGATAGGTACGGTGAGTCCTAATGCATTGGTATTGGAGGGGCTATATCGGGTTTGTTAGTAGTGAAGGACTCTGACAACAAAAAGATGGAGCAACTAATAATCGGCAAAAGTAGCGCTCGGTGCAAAATCGTTTATCGAAGCTTCACTTTTGATCATCCTTTTTAGTGAAAAAGCACGCCGAATTAAGAAAAATGTAGTTACAACAAGTGCGGCGTTGATAGATATTAAAAATGGAATTGGGTTTTCCCATTTATCCATGTTAGTGGTGCGTCCATAGTAGGGTGGACCGTTTCCGTATGCTTCGATTAGATTGCTATAGTTTATATACAACCCGAATATAACTAGGATTGTTACAATCAGGAATATTATTTTTTTTTGCAAAATATTAGGATTGGTAACTTATCTGATACTAGTATTTAACCGTGAGGGGAATATAGCAATTCAGATATCTTCTAGTGCCTCTGGCACCGCTTGTATTCTCTAACCTTTGTTTAAGGTCGTCAACAAAGGTGTTCATACGCAAGCTAAGATCGATGCAACCAATGCTACCCGGATTTGCTCCTCCGTGAATAAAAAAACCACCTCTTCCAAACGTCTTGGTGTTGGGGTAAGGATGAATTGCGATTCGATAGTAACCCCACGCGATTAGTGAACCTCGTTTATACCAAGCATTGCTCCATAGTTCTGCGGGATTTATCCAGTATAAACCTTCCGGGATAGGGCCGTTAAATGACTCTTTCTGTCGTTCAATGTCGTAACTGAATTTCCCATTCTTCGTCCTTCCCGATACAGCAGGATAAGCCTGAAATCGCTGTGCACCCCGAAAGCTTAGAAATCGTAACCGTTCAGACCCCTACGCACTCCATCATATTTGATTGACCTGAAGGCAGTTCAGGCACATCCCGACCTTGGCGACGCTCATGGATCACCTGTTTGATATAGTGAAGAGGTGATGCGTTGCG
>JAZGGE010000365.1:0-5678 GCA_036480195.1 Methylococcales bacterium | reverse complement strand
CCTAAATCCAGCCCTAGTTTTTCTGCACGTAATCTGGTTTCAATCATAACGGTTGTGTTTCCCCACAACATATCAGAAAATAACCGGGGTTGGGGTTTTGTAAGACCAACCAGCACATAGCCTCCGTCTTCTGCCGGAGCTAAAACGAGATCTTTTCCACGATCCAGCATTGTGAACGCCTCTTTAATGTCATCTGCCGAAAGAGAGGGAGAATCACAACCGATGAGAACAGCGCTTCTACATTGCTTTAAAACGGAAGCAATTCCGGAATGCATTCGCACTCCTAAGTCTTCTCCTTCCTGCTGATGCAAAGTAACCGAAAAGGAATTGACACAATCGGCGAAAAAGGCGTGCTGTGTATCCGGAGAACACCAAAGCTGTAGTGGCGCAATATCTTGAACAGATAACTCGCCGAGTATTCGTCTTGATAGCCAAATATGCATATCCGCACACTGTCTTGGTGATAGACTCGGTGATAAGCGAGTTTTAACCTGACCTGGAACGGGAGCTTTACAAAAAACAAGAATTCGTGATTCAGGGTAACGAAACATATCGATAGGTGTATTCTCGGTCTTTGCGAAAAGATGCGCGCTTAAAATGGGTATTCTTGGGCGCGAGAGGTATATTAGGAATGGAAATTAAATAAGTTGTGCATATTACGCGCAGTTTTTTGTTTGTCTTCGTTCGAGTAGCAACAGGCGCATAGCAAGCTATACGTAACTATTGTTACTCGGGCAAAGACGGACAAAAAATAAGTGAGAATGTATAAGTTATTTAATTTCCATTCCTTTAAGTATACAGATCCATCACGAAAAATATTTAGTCACTCACTCCGCCCTGCAGATCTAGTATTCTTCAGAAACACACTCCATTGACACACTCCTTTACTATGGTATTATTGCTGATTCTAAAGATTGCGGGAATAGCTCAGTTGGTAGAGCACAACCTTGCCAAGGTTGGGGTCGCGAGTTCGAATCTCGTTTCCCGCTCCAAAATCAATCACTTACCCGCCAAGACTGGCAAAAAGGGTAAAAAATTACCCTAGGGTGAAAAACAAAACCACTCAGAATAACAACCACTTGCCCTAGAGTAGTAGAATTTCGCCCCCTCACTTTCGGTTTTCATCAAACTCAACCACTATGGACTGAAAGTCGTTTAGCTTAAAGTGGCTCCTGTATTACAAAATAGAGCACAAGCTCTTGATACCAAAGCGGTTAAAAAAACGCCCATTTATCCGATGGGTGAAACTAAGATTTTTTGATTCCGCTGTGAAACCAATATCTTGCACTCTATATCCGCCTTGGACTTACGGATCCAGGATAAATTCAAAGGTCGGTCTGGTATGAGTAAATATCTCAAAATATTTTTGTTCGTAGGGGTTTTTTTAAGTCTCGAAAGTGAAGGCAAAAGCATCGCAGAACTCGATGTACCTCCTGCCGATATTAAGGCTGGCCACGTCAACTTCACATCTGGAATTACCGATTCCTGTAAAGATCCTTTGGTATTAACAAATATTTGGTTGATTGGTGATTCTACTGTCGCTTCAAAATCCGGTTGGGGAGACTTCCTTGCTGATTTCGTTACGAAGGTTAACGTTCGAAATCTAGCCAAAGGAGGCAAAAGCTCCAAGAGCTATTATAAGGAAAAGGCCAATCGCAACAGATGGAGAGGAAATGAAAATTCCGTGGTAAGCAATATTTCTGCTGGAGACTATGTTTTTATTCAATTTGGGCACAATGATAAATCACTGGAATCTTCCAAGCACACCGATCCGGGCGTTGCACCTGGTTACGAAGGTTCTTATCGAGACTTTCTGGAGTTATACATTAAGGAAACGCGTGCGGCTGGTGGAATCCCGATACTGATTACTCCGGTTTCCACCATGCGCTTTTTAGAAGATGGTTCTCACAACCGAAACCGTGGCGAATATCCCGCCACAGTACGCCAGGTTGGGTTGGATCACTCCGTTCCAGTCCTCGACCTGGAATCTCGAAGCTCAAAATTATTTAATGCACTTGGAGAAAAAGAAACCCTGAATCTTTTTGGAGGATTTAGCAATGTAAAGGATGATCGAACTCATTTTCTCGCAATAAAGGCTCCAGGCATAACCAAATTAGTGGCCGCTCTGCTAAAGGAAGCGAACATTCCTCTCTCATGTCATGTTAATGCCTCAGCTGTTAGCAATCATGAAATAAAAAAGGTTAAATATTAGTCTATACCTTTCGCGTTCACGAATGCCCGTTTTAAGTGGGTATATTTTCGTGATGGCCTAAAGTCAGCTATAGGAAAGATAATACCTTATGAACATCATAAAGCATTGTCATTCCTATAGCTGACTAGGCACAAAACCGCAGGAAGAGTCATCTCTTTCAAGGCTTTACAACGAGGCTCTTCGCGAAAATATGCCTGCTGAAAATGGGCGTTTTTGAACGCGAAAGGTATCTTTTCCTTGAGAGACTAACAAAAGCCACAACGAGATTTCGTGTTCGATTTTCTGTTTTGTTTTGCACTTGCCACTAAGGAAACATTTCCCTTAGTCGACTTCCAGGGTCTTCAGCACGCATAAATTCTTCTCCAATCAAAAAACTGTGGACGCCATTTTCCCGCATCAGAGCAACATCATCTAGTGAATGAATTCCGCTCTCGGTAATCACCAATTGCTCCGGGGGAAGCAGTGTTTTGAGATCAAGTGTTGTTTGCAGGTTGGTTTCAAAGGTGTGTAGGTTGCGGTTGTTGATACCGATCATAGGAAGGCCAAGATTAACAACTTGTTCTGTTTCCTGTTGGTTGTGAACCTCTACGAGAACATCCATTTCGAATACCGCAGCAAGCTCGGATAAATCTTTCAATTGGTTTTGATCTAATGCTGCTGCGATCAGCAAAATACAATCGGCATCGACGGCTCGGGATTCTACAACCTGATAAGGATCGATAATAAAATCCTTGCGCAAAACCGGTAACGGGCAAGCGGTACGCGCCATCGTTAGATTAGCTTCCGCGCCCTGAAAAAAATCCCGGTCTGTTAAAACAGAAAGACAGGTTGCACCGCCCATAGCGTAGCTGAGGGCGATTTGAGTCGGTTGAAAATCTTCCCGGATAACGCCTTTACTGGGCGATGCTTTCTTGATTTCCGCAATGACCCCGGTCTTTCCAGCATCAACACGATCCCGCAAGGCTTTATAAAATCCCCGGGGTGCGGAACATTCTTCTTTAATTCTCTGCTCGAGATCAGAAGTAGAAAGGCGCTTTTTACGATGAGCGACTTCTTCTTTTTTGCGGTCGAGTATTTTTTTTAGGATATCGGGTGTATCAGTCATATTCAGATCATGAAAAAGAACGGGAAAATTCGATTAGACCTTGAAATTTATCAAGTGCGGAACCGTCTGCAATAACCAATTGCGCCCTCTTGATACCCTCTGCCAAATTAGCTTCCAGGTTCGCAGCGAAAATAGCTGCACCGGCATTCAATGCGACAATATCCTGGGCAGAGCCACCTTTGTTGTTCAGCACTGCGTTGATTATTCGAAGACTCGATTCGGCATTATTCACAGCCAGGCTGGACAGTGAAGGGGTACGGTCAAACCCAAACTGTTCCGGCGTAACGGTATATGTCGTGATGCTATCGCTATTTAATTCCGCTACATAGCATGGTGCGGCGATGCTGATTTCGTCCAACCCATCTTCAGAATGGACAACCAAAACATGTTGACTACCCAGGTTTTGCAAAACATTAGCCAAGGGTTCCACCCACCCTTTCGAATAAACACCAACCAATTGATTGGGTGCGCCTGCCGGATTGGACAGTGGTCCTAATAGGTTAAACAAGGTACGGACACCCAGTTCGCGACGTGGGCCGAGCGCATGTTTCATCGCTCCATGATGACGTGGGGCAAACAAAAACCCGACACCCAATTCCTGGATACACTGCTCCACTTGATTTGGAGTTAACTCCAGATTAACCCCTGCTGCTTCCAAAACGTCTGCACTTCCAGAACGGCTGGAGACCGAACGGTTGCCATGTTTGGGGACTATTGCTCCCGCCGCCGCGACAACAAACGCCGCCGCCGTTGAAATATTGAACGTGCTACTGGCATCACCACCGGTTCCACAGGTATCCACCACGTGTTCACCCGACACTTTCACCTTAGTCGCCATTTCCCGCATAACCGACGCTGCGGCGGTAATTTCATCGACCGTTTCGCCTTTCAATCGCAGAGCAACCAGAAAACCTCCAATCTGAGCAGATGTGGCGTCACCACTCATAATATTACGCATGATTGCGCACATTTCGCTATGAGTTAGATCCTGTTTATCCAGGAGTTTCTGTAATACTTTTTGCATTTTGTATTTCTATTTTTCCAGGAAATTTCGAAGTAAGTCGTGGCCGTGGGCAGAAAGAATGGATTCCGGATGAAACTGAACCCCTTCAACACTAATGGACGTATGGCGAACCCCCATAATTTCTTCAATACCACCCTCTTTTTCCTCTGTCCAGGCGGTTACTTCCAAACACTCAGGTAAAGCGTTTTGATCGATGACCAATGAATGATACCGAGTCGCTTCAAATGGATTGTCCAGCCCATTAAAAACACCTTGATCTTTATGGTAAACCATCGATGTCTTACCATGCATGATACGTTTAGCATGTACAATACGTCCACCAAACGCAGTACCAATACTTTGATGGCCCAGGCATACACCTAAAATGGGTATCTGCCCCGAAAATCGTTTGATAACATCTATCGATATACCCGCTTCATTTGGCGTACAAGGTCCGGGAGAAATAACTATTTTTTCGGGTTCGAGTTCTTCCACCCCATCCAGGGTGATTTGATCATTGCGTACAACTTCGACGTCCGCACCAAGCTCCCCTAAATATTGCACAAGGTTATAGGTAAATGAATCGTAGTTATCGATCATCACTACTTTGACCCCAGTCATGATTCCAATCCTGCTTCTGCCATGGTTACCGCGCGAAACACAGCACGGCCTTTATTCATGGTTTCTTCCCATTCGTTGCGGGGTACAGAGTCATGTACTATTCCCGCACCGGCTTGAATATGCAAAGTTTTATCCTTTATTACTGCGGTTCGAATGGCAATCGCAGTGTCCAGGTTTCCTGACCAACTAATGTAGCCAACTGCCCCGGAATAAACACCGCGTTTTACCGGTTCGAGTTCATCAATGATTTCCATCGCCCGAATTTTTGGTGCGCCGCTGACGGTTCCTGCTGGAAATGTTGCAGCCAACACATCAAAAGGACTTTTACCCGGTTGCAGCTTCGCCGTCACATTGGAAACGATGTGCATGACATGGGAGTAGCGTTCAATGATCATTTTATCAGTCAACGTTACACTGCCAATTTGTGCGACCCGACCCGCATCATTTCGACCTAGATCAATTAGCATCAAATGCTCCGCCAGTTCTTTCGGATCATTCAAAAGCTCTTTTTCCAACGCCAGATCTTCATCACGGTCTTTACCCCTGGGACGTGTTCCGGCAATAGGTCGCACCGTTACCTCTCCATTTTCTACCCGTACCAAAATCTCCGGTGAAGACCCGACAATATGGAATTCACCAAGATTGAGGTGGTACATATATGGGGAGGGATTCAAACAACGCAATGCTCGGTAAAGATCGAGAGGTTCGGCAGTATAAGGAATCGAAAGCCGTTGCGA
>JAZGGE010000364.1:0-6940 GCA_036480195.1 Methylococcales bacterium | reverse complement strand
GCAATCAAGGCAGCGACCGACAAGAAAATTTGCTACGTTATCAATACCCATGTTCATCCTGATCATATTTTCGGCAATATAGCCTTTAAAACTTCTGGGGTGACTTTCGTAGGTCATACAAAACTGAACCGGGCAATGACAATGCGAGGAGGGTATTATTTGCAATTGGCCGACCGGTTGATGGGCTTGAAATTTGGTGAACAACATCTGATACCTCCTCAACTTACCGTCAAGGATGAGAAACGCTTGAATTTGGGGGGGCGCGAACTAATTTTGAAAGCTCATCCCACTGCACACACAGATAATGATCTAACCATTTACGATGCAAGAACAAAGACCTTGTGGTTATCAGATTTACTTTTTAGAGAGCATATTCCGGTGATTGATGGCAGTATCAATGGATGGATTAGTGAGTTAAAAAAATTGGAAACTAGAACGGATGTGAAATTGGCGATTCCAGGGCATGGTGCGGTCGTTAAGAATTGGCCATCAGGGTTGAAAAAGGAACAGGCGTATTTGGAAATGTTGCGGCAAGAAATTCGGGTAAAGATAAAAAATGGTGAATATCTGGAAGATGCCGTGAAGTCAGTGGGGCTATCCGCAAAAAAAGAATGGAAGTTATTTGAGGGGTTTCATCGTAAGAATGTTACGACTGCTTTTGCTGAGTTGGAATGGGAATAGGGAAGGGGAATACATTGTTCATATTGTGCTAATTGGAGAATTGGATGGAAAAGCGATTTAGAAACGAATATTTTTTGCTTTTTATTGTTTTGCTGCTATTACCAAGTATTTCGTCTGCAAAAATTAAAAACTATGAAGAAGCTTGGCAGACTACGATTAAATCCAAGTACTTTGGGGACAAAACTATTGAAGAGTCAAGCAACATTATTGAATTGACAGCACCGGTTCGGGCAGAAGACCCGGCATTGGTGCCGATACAGATCACCAGCAAGATCTCCCAGACCAAAGACCGTTATATCAAGACAATTACCCTGATAATCGATAATAATCCAGAGCCTTTTTCCGCAGCCTTTCATTTTACCCCGGATATTGGTAAGGCAGATTTGGCGATGCGGGTAAGGGTCAACGCCTATACCAACATTAGAGCCATTGCCGAATTGAACGATGGCACACTATCGATGCACAAGGTCTTTATAAAGGCCAGTGGAGGTTGTTCTGCACCCTTGGGAGCAGACCTGGATGCAGCCATGAAACGTCTGGGTAAAATGAAATTCCGGTTGGATGGGAGTGTCTACACCGAAAAACCCACCCTGACGCGCCTATTAATCAGCCATCCCAATATAACAGGTATGCAAATGGATCAGGTCAGTCGACGGTATACCCCCGCACACTATGTGAAAGAGGTGAAAATTTCTTTTAATGGCAAGGAAGTGATGACAGCAGAGACTGATATAGCGATCAGCGCCGATCCAAATTTCCGATTTTATTTTGTACCGGATGGGGCTGGGGAGCTTAAGGCAGAGATTGTTGATAGCAAAGGAATGAGTTTCGTTGAGACGTATCAGGTTAAACCTTGAATCTCGGACAGCCTCCTAGCGCTTAATCCGGCTCTGCGGTCTACGCTTTTTAAGCCGAGTCGCTTCCTTCAACCGTTTATCTGCCGATTTTATAAGTAATTCCTGGGCACCCTTAGGATTGTCAGGGTCTTCGGGTTGACGTTGGATATAGGTTCCATCTGACTGCATGTCCCATGCTTGCCGTTGGTCGGCCAATAAGGTATCCAGAATTAGGCGGAGTTGATCCCTTAACGGCTGTGGTTCTATGGGCGTTACTACTTCAACACGGCTTTCGAGATTTCTTTTCATACAGTCGGCAGAACCAATAAAGAACTCTTCATTGCCATTATTTTGGAAATAGTAAATGCGGGAGTGTTCTAAAAATCGACCAACGACACTGCTTACTCGTACCGTTTCTGACAGTCCTTTGATGCCAGGCCGCAATCGGCAGGTGTCGCGGATAATAAGATCTATTTTCACCCCTTTTTGTGCTGCGCTATAGAGTGCACTGGTGATATCTTTATCTTCCAATGCATTCATTTTGAACTGGATGAGTCCTGGTGTTTTTGCTGAATGATATTTAATTTCCCGGCTAATTTTTTCTAACAGGGCAGCTTTTAGTAATCTGGGTGCAGGCAGCAATTTGCGGTAGTTCCGCTTGGGGACAAATCCCGTAGTGAGGTAGTTAAAGAATTCGGTTAGATCTTCTCCTATGACAGGATCGCAGGTCAATAAGCCTAAGTCGGTATAGAGGCGCGCTGTACCTGCGTGGTAATTACCGGTTCCAATGTGGGCGTAGCGCCTCAGTCCGCTATAATCCTGGCGGACGATATAGATAACTTTACTATGCGTTTTTAAGCCAACAATTCCGTAGGTGACGTGAATGCCGACTTGTTCGAGGCGGCTTGCCCAACGAATATTGGCTTTTTCGTCAAAACGGGCTTTCAATTCCACGGCCACTGTGACCTGTTTGCCGTTTAGAGCTGCGTCAATCAGGTAGCCAATGATTTTGGAATCTTCCGATGTTCGGTATAGGGTCATCTTGATGGCGCGTACTTTTGAATCTCTGCTGGCTTCCTTGACCAGGCGTTCAACGGAAGTCGCGAATGATTCGTAAGGATGATGCAGCAAAATAGAGCCTTCCTCACGAATGACGTGGAAAATATTGGGGGCATTTACCAGTTTAGGGTGATCTATCGGATGGTGAGATGCCTCGTGAAGGCTGGGGATATCGATTCCGGCAATTTGAAACAGGTCGCGTTTTGCCATTAAGCCATCGACAACGAAAACATCGGCTTCTTCATCCAACCCCAATTCAGCAGCCAACATACCGCGATGAACTGAATTAGTATTTTTACCTATTTCCAGGCGGACAATTGACGAAAACTTTCTTTCCCTTAGTTCTGATTCGATCATCTGGAGCAAGTCATCAGCTTCCTCTTCATCTTGTTCCGCAATCGCGTTACGAGTGACGCGAAAAAGCTCACAGGATTCCACAACCATTCCTGGAAAAAGTAGATCAAGATTGTTGGCGATCAGCTCCTCCAAGGGGATAAACCGGTTTTCATCACCCAGCTGTACAAATCGGCGAATTCCCGACCCAACGGGAACTTTAATACGTACGAGGCGGATATCATTTCCATCTTTGTAACGAACCGATGCCAAAAGATTGAGGGAAAGACCGGAAATAAAAGGAAATGGGTGAGCCGGATCCATGGCCTGCGGCGTCAGTAGAGGGAAGATGTTGCGGAGAAAATACTCACGCATGTCAGCCCGTTCCGTTTCATTTAGCTCCTTATGCTGATAGATAAAAATTTCGCTTTTCCGTAGAAGAGCTTCAAGTTTGAGAGATAATATATGTTGTTTGGCGGTGATTTCCCGGACTTCGGTATAACAATCTGATACTTGCTGTTGGGGTGTACGGCCGTCGACGGACAGTTCTGACACACTGGCACAAATTTGGTGCTTAAGGCCACCAATGCGTTTCATAAAAAACTCATCAAGATTGGAACTGACAATGGCTAGGAATTTAATCCGTTCAAGGAGTGGTGTGCGAGCGTCTTCCGCTTCATTAAGCACACGTCGGTTGAAGGACAGCCAAGTGAGTTCCCGGCTGAGGTACCATTCAGGCGAATTCAGATCAAAGGATTCGGAGACAACTGTGGAAGCTTCCCCGGATGTGGATGGCACGTTGTCGTCCTGTGTAGATCGTTGAGTAACAGTTAAGTCCTTGATTGTTGATAATGTGGTCATGGTTCCGTATCTGGTTTTTATCCGTAAACTATCCGAACTGCAATAGATGATTTTACTCCTGAAAATGGATTTTTTAAAGGTGCCGCCGGTTGGCTTTCCTCTCAATACAGGTATATTATGCGCTCTTTATTAAATTTCACTGCAATATACGTTTCGCGGCCAAGAATACCCATTTTCAGCGTGGTCCTTTTCGCGAAGGGTGTCGTTGTAGAAGCTTGAAAGAGATGCCTCTTTTGCACTTCACGAAAATATACCCATTCAAAGAAGACATTCTTGAGCGCAAAAGGTTTCGTTGTGGAAAGCATATCAATCAACGATGACAATAATATGAAGGAACTATTCCATGCCCTGGTGCTAAATCTCCATCAACCTGCGGGAAATTTGGAAGAGCTTCTGGAGCAGAAAGAATGGGAGGCCAGGGAGATTCTTCAGGCAATCGACAAAATTCCTCGTTTCCTATGGGATTATGAGGACATTGGCAGAGTTCACTTGGCGCTTTCGGGTACCTTGCTGGAAACACTCAACAGCATCGATTTTCAACGCCAGGTTTACGGCATTGTTGATTGCGGCAAGCTGATTTGGCATCTGCAAAATAATAAAATTATCGATATTCTGGGTACCGGTTACTATCATCCGGTCTTACCGTTAATTCCAGAAGCGGACAGGGAAGAGCAAATGCAACGATGGCTGGGGATTAGCAGGCATCTTTTTTGGCGCGAACAGTTTGAGGGCTTTTGGCCTCCCGAAATGGGGTTTTCAATGGAATTGATTCCGCTCTTGAAACAAATGGGGTATCGCTATGTCATGGTGGATAGTGAAAACGTTGAACCACTGATTCAAATGAGTTGGGCAGAACTACGCTATCGCCCACATATTGCGGAGTGGAAGGGTCATCAAATTATTGTTATTGTCCGGGATCGGGAACTATCTGATGCTCAAGAATCAGGTATGGAATATAGTTGGTTTCAAAAAGAAGTGGCAGCGCGTACCGAGGGGTGTGATTTTTCTCCCTTAATTACGACCTGTACGGATGGTGACAATGGGGGTTGGTTTCGCAATACTACGGGTTCCAATTTTTGGGATTCTTTTTATCGGTCGCTATTGATTGAAGCACGTAAAAATCCAGCAGCGATTCGTCCCACGTTTATTTCTGAATATCTTGATCGTTTCGGGGCTCACGGCAAAGTTTTTGTGAAAAAGGCTGCGTGGAACACCGGCTGGCATCATGGTCGAGGTTTTGTTCAATGGACTGGTTCCAAACGCCAAAAAGAAGCATTGGAGCGAGTTCTGGAAACCAGTAATGTCGTCCATAGTGCGCGTTGGAAGGCAGACGAACTGGGTGTCAAGAATCCAGATTTACATTATGAACTGGAAAATGCTTTTTGGCATGTTTTACGCGCCGAAACAAGCTGTAATTTTTATTGGGGTGAGGAATGGGTGAACCGATGTGAAAATGATTTGAAATCTGCATGGGATGCGCTACACCGAGCCTTTGCGATAGTACCAAAGGTGGCAGGAGAGGACTAAGGAACGGGAACTAAATAACTTATACATTCTAGCTTGCCTTTTTGTCCGTCTTCATTCATATAGCAACAGTTACGTAGCCAGCTATGCGTCCGTTGCTATACGAATGAAGACAAACAAAAATACTTCGCCATAATGTACAACTTATTTAGTTCCCGTTCCTAACCTGAGTTCAGGCGATGTTAAGATTTTGGCTTACGGGTATTAGGTTGTAATAGTCAAATATTAATCTTGCTCTAAATTGAATCACAATGGATTAGTAAAAAAATGAGTAATCTACCAGAATATATTGAAGATCTTCCCAACATTTGTGGGTCTGAAAAAGATATAGAGAAGTGTGTAAAGGAGCGCAAGAATAACGTTTTTCTACCGGATAGTCAGGTTCAATTTAATGAATTACAAGCCGCGTGTGCGATCGCTTTACACATGCATCAGCCCTTAATCCCGGCAGGAGGGGGCGACCTGAGAACAGCAGAAATTATCAGCAATCTCCAGGATATGATGGCAAATCCGGATGTGGGTGATAATCATAATGCGTCAGTATTCCACTGGTGTTATAAGCGGATAGGAGAGTTTATTCCACAGATGATTGGAGAAGGAAAGGAGCCTAGGGCTATGCTGGAATATTCCGGAACTCTTTTTCATGGACTCCGAAAAATGGGTTTGAATGATGTTTTCGATGACCTCAAGAATATCACTTGTAACCCGGATTATCGGCGGGGAGTGGAATGGTTAGGGGCGCCATGGGGTCATGCCGTCGCGCCATCTACTCCAGCACAGGATTATCGATTGCACGTTCAGGCCTGGCAGCATCATTTTGCCGCTATTTTTGGTATGGAGGCGTTAGAACGGGTTCGGGGATTTTCCCCATCCGAAATGGCGTTACCCAATCATCCTGATGTCGCGTATGAATTTGTAAAAACGCTTAACGATTGTGGTTTCCAGTGGGTATTAGTACAGGAGCATTCAGTAGAACTGGCGGAAACAGGTCAAGGATTGGAGCGCCAGCATATTCCGCATCGTTTGACCTGTACAAATTCCAAAGGAGAGTCAGTCAGCATTATTGCCATTATCAAAACCCAGGGAAGTGATACAAAATTGGTGGCGCAAATGCAGCCTTATTATGAGGCGAAAAGCCTGGAGCGTTGGGAGTTGGGTGGAAAAAGCATACCGCCGTTAGTGACCCAGATTGCCGACGGTGAAAATGGTGGCGTGATGATGAATGAATTTCCATCAAAATTTATGGAGGTCGTGAGAGAAGGAAGCGGTAGTGATACGCCACTCATGAATGTGACAGAGTATCTGGAGCATTTGTTTGCAATGGGCATAAAAGAGGCTGATTTGCCTGAAATACACCCTGTTTTTCAGAAGTTGATTTGGGATCGTTTTAAACAGGGCGATGGATCTGAGAAGATGGAGGCGGTAATCGAAGAGATTAAGCAGGAAAACCACCAATTTCATATGGAGGGTGGTAGTTGGACAGATGATTTGTCATGGGTTAAAGGATATGACAATGTTCTGGGGCCGATGGAAGAGGTTAGTGCTGCGTTTTCTGAGAAAGTGTTAACGAAAGGCGTGGCGACCAGTAATTCGAGCTATCGGAATGCATTGTTCCACTTAATGACGTCTCAGACCAGTTGTTATCG
>JAZGGE010000363.1:0-2786 GCA_036480195.1 Methylococcales bacterium | reverse complement strand
ATGGTACTATTTTTCTAACGCAGAAATGGAACAGAATGACCCGCCAGTTTCATTAAGTTGTTTGATGGTAAGTTCCTACGAACCTGTTCAAGATCTCGCTGAAGGGCGCATCATGGCCTTAAAAGTGGCCTCAAAATGCTCACATACGATCCGTATGTTGCGCTTTTTCGACCACTTTTGCCTTGCGCTGCATCCCTTGATCGAAATCTTGAACAGATTCTAAAAACCAAAAGGAAAAATAGTATGGCAAAAAATGGGGAAATTGATTATTTAAAAAATTTGGGTGAAGAAGGTATAAATCATGCTCTTAACAAACCATTTTCTGATACCGATTGTGGTAATATCTTAATTCAAATCGGCACAGTAATAGGCCTTTTGCCACCTGCTCCGCAGAATTTGCTCGACCTCGGGTGTGGTACGGGCTGGACTAGTTGTTTTTTCGCAAAATGCGGCTATGATGTCACGGGAATCGATATCGCTCCGGATATGATTGATTGCGCAAAAAAGAACAAAGAACGCGAATCCTTGCACAATGTCCAGTTTGAGGTTTTGGATTACGAAGAAGCAGCCTTTGAGAACCAGTTTGATTGTGCAGTATTTTTCGATTCATTACATCACGCTGTCGACGAAAAATTGGCAATCCAAACAGTTTATAAGGCACTAAAACCTAGTGGTATTTGTATTGCTGTCGAGCCAGGCGAACATCACGCAACTCAACTCGCTTCAGTTGAGGCAATGGAAAAATTTAATGTAACTGAAAAGGATATGCCTCCATATCGGATTATTGCGTTAGCAGAGGAAATTGGTTTTAGGGAATTCAAGGTACTCCCACCGCCGGAACGAATAAATCGAATTCTTTTCAATAGTCTTAACAACGGCGAATTTATGAATTTTGGCCGAGATATATTGAATTGGTCCTACGCTGTGCTTGGATCCATAATAAATCGTAAAAAAAACGGCATTGTCTGGATGCGGAAACCGTCGTTGTAACTTAACAGAATATTGTTATTTCCGAAGAGCGATAGGATGTTGTTAGAACCAAATCTTACGTTTTACAGAGTTGGATCTCGCAATATATTCCGACATCAGAAATCTATTCTGGTATACCTTTCGCGCTCAAGAATGCCCGCATAGAGTGGGTGTATTTTCGTGAAAGGCTAGGCGTAGAACCGCAGGAAGAGTCATCTATTTCAAGGTTCAACAACGACGCTCTTCGCGAAAAGATGCGCGCTGAAAATGGGTATTCTTGAGCGCGAGAGGTATATTAGCTGACTGTAAACAGAGTACTTAAGGAGAACGCAATGAGTAAAATTCATTTGATTGGCGGCGAAAAAGGCGGAGTTGGAAAATCCGTTGTAGCGCGTTTGCTCGCACATCATTTCGCCGAGCTAACTCTTCCAGTACTGGTACTCGACGGCGACCAGTCTCATCCTGAAATGCTGCGTTTTTATGGTGATATCAGCCAACCGCTTAATCTTGAGGATACCACCAGTGTCGACCAGGTTCTTGAGGTAGCTTTAGAAAAAGATACGTATGTTCTGGTTGATTTACCTTCACAAAGTCAGCGGCATCTCAAACAGTGGATCGATGGTAGTGGAGTTCTTGATCTTAGCGCCGAACTCGATGTTCCTATCATTTTTTGGCATGTTATTGACGATGGAAAAAACTCGATCGACTTACTTGATGGCTTGCTGTCAAACTACAGCCAGGGTCTTAATACCCATTTTGTTATCGTTAAGAACACGGGGCTGGGTCTCGACTTTTCCCTATTCGATAACTCCTCTGTCTGCAAAATAGCGGAAAAACGCAATGCCCGGATCCTTACCTTGTCTGAACTCAACAAGCGGGTTATGAATAAAATTGACCGATTCAACCTCAGCTACCGGATCGCTGCACATCAATCCCAGGGAGATTGCCTCAACTTATTGGAAAGACAACGCGTTAAAGTTTGGTTGAGCCGATGGGAGAAGGAACTGTTAGACGTTTCTGAATGGGTTGGGAAAGCTACTCTCAACGAAGAAAATGGAACCCCCAAAAACGAGATTCCTGATCAGAGCAACTCGACCCAAGAGTCTGTGTATTGGCCTGCAGGAGAAGAAAACACCCCACGTTAGGCGAACTGGATCTTGTTCCCTTATACGCGAGGGGTTATACACAACAAACTATGCAACTTTTACTGCAGGTCAGAAATATGGGCAAAAAAAAGCGGACAGAATACGTCCGCTTTAAACCTTTCCCAGAGGATTTTGGCTACTACTATGCCGAAGATCAAAAATCCTAAGCACAAGGGTATTCTATACAAAATCCAGAAAATTACTTTGATCTGAATCAACTTTGCCCAATTCGAAAACCTTGAAAACCAACACTAGGAGGCTGTCCGAGAATAGAAACCGTAGCGAGGGAAACCCATTTTGAGTCAGATTTTTCGATCATTTGAGGCGAATAGTGGGCTATTTAACGATAATGATCGGAAAATCTGGCCAAAATGGGCTTTTCCGCAGTAGGTTCTCTATTCTCGGACAGCCTCCTAGCCTTCTTGACCTTCTTCTTCCGGTTCTTCTTCGACTTCAAGGCTTAAATCGAGACTGCTATTTCTTACCTTCGTAGCGTTATCATCCAGACTAATCCTGAGCCGAAGATTGTTTGGTGAATCGGCATTTTTGATGGCCTCTTCCAATGAAATCCGGCCTTCTTTATAGAGTTTGTACAATGCACCATCAAAAGTCTGCATACCCAGATTTTCTGACTTCTCCATTATCTCCTTCAACCCACCGATTTCACCGCGC
>JAZGGE010000362.1:0-8428 GCA_036480195.1 Methylococcales bacterium | reverse complement strand
ACCTACTGCGGAAAAGCCCATTTTGGCCAGATTTCCCGATCATTATCGTTAAATAGCTCACTATTCGCCTCAAATGATCGAAAAATATGACTCAAAATGGGTTTCCCTCGCTACGGTTTCTATTCTCAGACAGCCTCCTAGGCGTAGAACCGCAGGAAGAGTCATCTCTTTCAAGGTTCTACAGCGACGCCCTTCACGAAAAGATGAGTGCTGAAATTGAGTATTCTTGGAAGCGAGAGGTATATATCGTTAGCCCAATGGTTTTAACCCCCTGTAGGAGCGGGTATCAAAACTAAATCCGCGAAATCAGATGTAATTTCTCATCGTTCCCGCGCTCTACGTGAGAACGATGAATTTAAAATGAAAATACTTAGGCAACTCACAACAAAATCGCCGCTTATATTCTAGCCTCTTAGAAACCTAACCGTTCAACAGTTCCTTTACTTTTGCCATAATTCCCGTTGGGTCAATACCCTGGTGTGGATGTTGCTCCCAGAGACCACCACAACCTTCTTTGTGAGTGCCCACATGGGCGTATTTTGGTGAATATCCACGTTCTAGCAACAGGGAACCGAAACGACTACCTAATCCGGTTTTTTGATTAAAGGATTCAACCACCAGAGCCATTGGTGAACTACCGACCTTTTTCATCATATCTTCGTCCACTGTATTCAAAGTCGGCTTATTGATTAATCCAACATCGATTCCTTCCTTCTTGAGGCGTTCCACCGCATCCAAAGCACGATATAACGTTTCTCCAAAGCTGATGATATAGCCTTGAGTTCCTTCACGGATCAGTTCATCCTTACCAGAAACAAATTTATAGTTGCCACCAAAGTATTCACTACCATTGCTATCCAAAATAGCGGGCACTTTTGAACGAGTCGAGAATACAAAACGTAAACCCGGATCAAAGAAGATGCTTTCTACACAAGCCCTCATTTGGTTTGGATCTGCTGGAAAATAAAGGTTGGTTGCGTAGCCATCATCCAACCCATTATCAGCAAACATACTGTTTAACCCGAAATGGCAAGTATTATCCGCCATGTCATCAATTCCGGAATGAGAATAATGGCTAAGCACGTTGGAATGGTTGAGCCTCGCCATGGTGATTTCAGAAATACACATCTCCAGGAACGCACTAAAAGTACCAAAAATTCCCTGCTTGCCTTCCTCCATGCCGAATCCTGCCGCAGCGGAGAAATTACCGCGCTCCATAATACCGGATGAGATAAAGACCTCTGGGTGGGCTTTATGAATTTTAACCAAGCCGCAGGACCCTTCCAGATCACTGTCGATAACCCGTACTTTTTCAACCCGTTCGGACTCGCTCATCCGCCCTAACACCTCAACCACTGCATCGCCAAATACGCCCCGATTGGCATCCCAATCGTCGCTCGACCCCAAGAAATCCTTGTCCTGCTTCGGCGCTTCAATACCTTTGAGATTATCTGCGGCGGCTTGTTGATTATTCGCCTCCAGATACTCGATGGCCAGTTTTACTGAAATTACGTCGTGTCCATGAGTTGAACCTTCCAATCCCTTAATGCCTGGGCACATAGGACGCTTGTTAATGATGGCAACCGGCCCCGCCGTATTGATCGCAGTACAAATACGCTGATACAAATCGTCAATATCTTCGCCATCACCTTCCAGAATTTGCAGGCCATGGCCGGTCAATGTCTTGGCAACTGTGCAACCCTTTAAATAATTGGAAGGATGGCCAGCGATAGTGACGTCATTGTCATCAATAATCAGTTTAACATTCAAATTTTGGGCAACAGCCAAGCGAGCGGCTTCTGCATCGTTGCCTTCTTGCTGAGAACCGTCGGATCCCAAACAAAATAAAGTCTTACCCGGATTAGCCATGGCTACACCATTTACATAGGGCCACATATGGCCCAATCGTCCTGAGCTAAACTTTACACCCGGAGTAAAACCCAGTTCTGGGTGACCCGGTAAGTGAGAGTGCGCCGCTCGATAGTTCATCAGCTGTTCGGCAGGCAAATCACCATTAAGAGTCGACATCAGGTACTGTGTTGCAACCCGGTGCCCAGCTTCATCGAAAAAGATTGGTACAAACTTATCCGCCGCGCCCCTAAACAAGGCATCCATTATCATGACTTCGGGTACTGTGTCGTACGGACCACCGGAATGTCCTCCAACACCTCTCGCAGCACCGGTTGCTGTGAAAAAGATTATTGCATCACGACAAAGTTGAATATTGGCTTTGAGAGCTGATTTTTGCTCAGTACTAAGGTTAGGGGAGGCAGGGTCTAAAGAGATGCGCTGATACGCGCCGAGATCAATCGGAAAAGTAGACATAGTATATTCCTTATTTTTATATGGTTTCAGATTCGGGATCAACATGACAGCCAGATAAAGCACTGCCAACGTTCAAACTATTGTGAGGAAACAATACACCTGCCGGTGGGTATGCGCAAGAATAATTCAAAAAGAGCTAGGCGTAAAGCTGCAGGAAGAGTCATCTCTTTCAAGGTTCTACAACGACGTTTTTTGCGAAAAGATGTGCGCTGAAAATGGGTATTCTTGGGCGTGAGAGATATATCACTATCGCTCCCATGCTCTGCGGGAATGCAGCTTGTGATACTCCTGCGTCACTGGGGCGCAGGAACGTCCAAATATGAATTCTTACGCAGAGCGTAGAAAAGACCCAAATGGGCTTTTCCGCAGTAGGTTCTCTATTATCGGACAGGCTCCTAGAACAACTCTATACTATCATCCAGTTCGTCCGACTGCTCAAGAGATTCACTTGCCTGGCTGCTATTAAAAGCTTCTAACAAAGCTTTTTGTCCTTTCATCATCATATTGAGGTTCGATAAGATAAATGAGAACCCCTCGCGAAGCTCCTTACCCGCATCCATCTTCGCCATTACATCTTGTATGGCAGTATCAATACGATTGAGTAGATACTCTTCCTGATCCTCTTCCAGACCCATACGCATTAAATCACCGCTAAGGCTCTGGACGAGATTCTCCATCTGTTTAGTACTATGATCCCGATTTTTCAATATAGTGGAGGCAAGATGATACAAATTGCTCCGTATCAGGCCGGAAGATTCCAGCATACTGCCGCTCTGTTGAGTAAGACTTTCCTGAGTACGGAGCACGTTAATTTTTGTGTTCGCCCCCGAGACTAGGATAGGCAACAAATCTTTCAACCGTCCGTAACGTTCTGGATCATCTAACGGCATATTCTTCACCAACAGACTAATGATTGGATAGTTTACGATCGTCCGGCTACCGAAGTCGAGAAACCGAGTATTCCGATCACACATTGCAATAAGCTCTTTCTCAAGAGGACTGATCGTACCCTCTGATGAATGCCAATAAATTTGGTTATCGAATACAACCATTGAGCAGCAATCAAGAGATAATCGATCAGTACAATCAAATAGACCTTGAATTGTCTCATCTATAGTCGTAAAACCCAGGCTACGTTCCATAAAGTTCATCGCTTGACCCAGTTCACTGCTTCCAGTCATAGCGATAATGGCTGTCTTTTGTGCTAATTCATATTGCGCGCGCAGCTCTTGTCTTTCTTCGTAATACTTGTGTAATACATTGATTCGGGCAAGAAGGTGCTCCGCCTCAAAGGGCTTGATCAGGTAGTCATCAGCCCCGACCTCATAACCTTGTAGCCGTTCTCTCAGGGAACTGTGTGATGACAGAAACACGATAGGCACATCCTTGGTCTCGACCATGTTCCGCAATCGGTCGCAGACCTCATAGCCATTAATTCCCGGCATTTCTACATCAAGTAATATGATGTTGGGTATGATCCGCAATGCTTCTGCAATACCCAACTCGCCATTATCCGCCGTACGAGCCGAATAACCTCCGGACTTCAAGGTCTTACAAATAACTTTTTGGATGAACTTATCGTCGTCAATAACGAGAACATCTATATTATTGGACATGCCGTTTTACTCCTCAGCTCCTCAACAATAGATCCTTGATGAATTACAATGCCATTTTCCAAGTTTTTCACCTTTTCCATTTTTGACATGAGAATTTCCCTTATTCACCTTGCCCAACAGTCAGTTCAAAAAGTACTGCTTCCCGGTGACTACGCCATTGATGCCACAATGGGTAATGGTCATGACACCCTCTTTCTTGCCAGGATTGTAGGTGAACAGGGAAAGATATTCGCCTTCGACATTCAATCCAACGCACTGGAACTAACCCACGCTCGCTTGAAAAAAAATCTAATTTCAGCGCCAGTCAGCCTCAATCTTTGCAGCCACGGAAAATTATTACAATGCATTCCAACTTCATATATTGGAAAAATCAAGGCGATTATGTTCAATCTTGGCTACCTGCCGGGTAGTGACAAAAGTATAAAGACAATTCCAGAAGAGACTGTAAAAGCATTGTCAGAGGCATTAGTTCTTCTTTCCACAACCGGTTGTATTTCAATAGTAGTCTATACAGGCCATCCTGGTGGCCTGGAAGAAGCGAATGCTGTTAGGAATTGGCTTGGGAAGGTATCGGAAGAAAAATTCGAACGGGAGATTACCATTCTTTCCGGTCGCTGCAATCCACCAGAGTTAATCGTAATTTCTCCACGACCTGAGCGTAGATAAAAATTATATGATTGCCCTAACTGTTCCTTTGACATTGATATCTCGCGTGTTCAGCGGACTCCTGATTGAACGATATCAAACAGAAATATCAACTTGGTATCCGAGAGGTTTTTGCCCGGAGTATGGATTATTGACCGGTTGACTATTTTCCTTAGCCATATCAGCTTGTGCTTTGGCCGCCATCGTAGCAGCTTGCGCTGCAACACTTTGATCTTGGGCTGATGGATTCGCAGGAGCAAGCGCGGCTCGTCTGATCGCATCTGCTTTCCTCATGGTCGCGGCCGGATCTCCGGACACTGCCGAAGTATCAATTTGAACTTCACCTCCAGTAGCATAACGTACACCATCTGGACCTGATTGATAGCTAAAGGTTGGTCCGCCCGATGCCACTCCACCCGCAGCACTCAGATGTGCCTGTTCATGGGTTCTGACTTCGCGATCTCTAGTTTTCAATTCGCTTATCTGTTTTTGTTCTTCCTCTGAAAACTCCTGAGAGGAATTTTCGGACGACGGAGCTAATGTATCGACCTGACGAATATCTTCCGTACTACTACTTTCCTCAGTAGCATGCACCGTTGATCCAACGGCATGAGACGATAATTGTAGCCCGCTTATACTATAGGGCGAATGATGGGAAATTGAAGACAGCATATTTACATTCGTAATTCTTGTATAGATATTTCTGAGTATAGTAGATAAGCATCATTTCGCCACCAAGCTGAGCTATACTTAGCAAACAGTTTCTATTCTCGGACAGTCTCCTGTCATAGGAATGAGCAACATTCCTATGGCTGACTAGCCTTTCACAAAAACTGACGCACGCTAAACGGAGTATTCTCAAACGCGAAAGGTATATTTTTAATGCCGAAATGGGGCAAAAAGAAAAATCATTCCTGCGCAGGCGGAAATAAGTCAGTTTCGGAAGTTATTTGTTGCGAGTTGCCTTAAAGCAGCTAGACCTCAACTTTTGCCATGAAGGCGAACTAACAAATCTGCTTCGTCCTTGGACATTCCCCAGTCATCAACAAGCTGTTGAGCATTTACCCCTTGCCTGATACCTTTAATCGCAGCCTGGTAAACATGTTCGTCGGGTTCAGGAAAATCATCTTCACTATTATCTAAATCCATCTCCATCCTGGGTGCTACAATACTCTTTTCGTCCCCAGAAACTACGGACTCTAGCAATTTCTGCTCAAGTGCAAAGATTCGCTTATCCTGAATCAGCGCCGAAGAGCAGAGCGCTCCAAGATCAGCAGCATTCGAATGAAAAGCAGTGGACAGGGAAGAATACTGGTTCTTGAGCTTGTAGTAAGCGTAGGCTAACACCGCTATCCCCGCAACAAGCAGCCCTATCAATATGAACAACATTATGTTCATTAGGCGTATACATCTAACCGATGATGCTCGTCCGATTGAGAAGGTTTGTTTTTCTGTGAAGGCTTCCTTCGTTGCTGTCCCCTCTTTCCATCTTTTTGTAACGATTCTTCAACTTTTCTAAGTGGCTGCGGTCGGGCCACAGGCTTGATATTCATCACAATTCCCCCTATTACCTTAAAACATATCCATCTCTGCCGGTTTATCTTCCACAAAAAACTTATTCAGATCCACAAGTATCAGGAGCCCCCCATTCTTACTGCTCACACCTTGTATATATTTGGCTTTCTCATCATTCCCGGCATTCGGTGTAGCCTCAACTTCCGTATCCTTCAAATCGACAACTTCAGCTACACTATCTACCAATATTCCAATCACCTGGCCATCTGATTCGATGATTACAATACGTGAATCATCGTCAGGTACTTTTGGCATGAGACCAAATCGGTTTCGCATATCAACAACGGTTACAACGTTCCCGCGAAGATTTATTATGCCAATAATATCAATAGCAGCACCTGGAACGGGGGCAATTTCTGGAATACGAAGCACTTCCTGCACCTGCATAACTTTAATGCCGTAATTTTCCTCCCCCAACCGGAAAGTCACCCACTGAATAACCGGATCATCTTGTTCTTGTTCAACTTCACTCATGAAAGATCCTCAATATTTTTTCAGATAGACCACAAAATACACTGAATACGATGCCTTGCAGCCCTTTAATTATTAAGTTTAGTCCAATCCTCTATTTTCGTCAGCGAATCAATGCTCCAGCACGCTTCTACTGACCTTGAACCAATTGATTGACATCAATAATGGCACCAGCTTGATCAGCCAAGGTACCCAACAACCATGGCCGAGACTTTTTCTTTGTCCGCCAGCGTACAGCGTCAGTTTCTATGTGATAGCTTTTTCCTATTTCACCGCAGGCGATACCCCAGGCGCTGTTCTTTAACAAAAGAATCTTCTTATAATGATGTTCTGGGTATTTGTTTCCTGTATTGTTCGTCGTACCAACGATTAGAAGGGCGGAATCAATTATTCCAACCCTACGTCCCTCGCAATCTGCCAACCCCATAAACCAGTCGGGTTGACCTGAAACAGCTGCCAACTCATTGACCATATCGACAGCACCAGCAAGATCATCCATATTGGCTAGCAAATTTAGTTTGTCCACAATAAAGGGAAGTACTTCTATGCAAGACTGCTTCTTGCTTTCCGCGCTGTCGAAGTCATGCGGCGGAATGCTGTCTATTGTCGAAGCTTCTTTTCCCCCTGGTATTTCCAGTTCCATTTCTTTGGCAGGTTGAGGAATAAACTCTTCTACGGTGGTATCACATAACAGCGTAGTCAAATAGGAATCCAATGCCAAGCTCTGTTCAATAAATGCACTCTCTTTATCTTTCATGATCGAGTAACTCAGATCTTATTTCAGTGTTTACCGGTGTAGTAGCAAATTTTCCAAAAGTTCATCATAAGCGATGACCGCTTTGGCTTTTGGGCTATAGTGGGAAGCAGGAGAACCTGCGCGGCTGGCATCCCGAATCTTCGCATCAACGGGAATAGTCACCGAAGCCAATTGCTTGGGATATTTCTCCTGTAAAATAGCGAGACTTTGGATTGCTTCACGGGTTCTGCGGTCGAATAGAGTGGGTACAATAGTACACCGCAGCGGTTTTTTACGGGAGCGGTTGATCATAGTGACAGTCCGCATCATCCGTTCTAGCCCTTTTAAAGAGAGAAATTCTGGGATCACTGGTACTATCAGTTGCTGACAAGCCGCCAGTGCATTCACCATCAACACCCCCAGCATAGGCGGACAATCGATTAACACATAGTCGAAGTTTTCAGTGACAGCCTCTAAACCACCAACCAATACCAGCCCCATTCCATCCAACTGTCCCGCCTGACGATCAAGAGTTGCTATCGCTGTGGATGCAGGCAGAACTGAAAGCCCTTCGGTCTTCGTTTCCGTCACGTAGGGCATCGGGTTTAACGGTTTTTTATCCGCAGCATCCTGAAAAAGATTATAAACACTTAGTCCAAGTTGGTCGGGATTCAACCGAAAATAGCTGGTTAACGAACCCTGTGGATCCAGGTCAATTAATAACGTATTAAACCCTCTGGAAGCCAGCAGCCCCCCCAGGGTTACTGTTGTTGAAGTTTTCCCTACTCCTCCTTTTTGATTGGATACCGTCCAGATTTTCATCGTTGCCTGAGTTTAAAAGCTAGTTATTATTGTTCCGGATAGTTGAGGTCACTGCCATAAGTTTAGAACGCTCACTGGAAGTCATCTCATGCCGAGAAACAGATCTATTTTGTACAACTATAACGACACGCCGATTCTTATATCGCCCAGGCTCAAAGCGGTTATCAGCAATTGGATGATATTCCCCGTAACCTACCGCTGCCAGTCTTATGGGATTAACACCATTTTGCACTAATTG
>JAZGGE010000361.1:0-2157 GCA_036480195.1 Methylococcales bacterium | reverse complement strand
GAATTATGCATAAAAATGTGGCTATATGCGAAATCAATATTAAGATGCTCAAAAGGGCTATAACTCGCCCCTATTGACAACCAGTAACGGTTGTTATCGGGAATTCTTGGAGTTCGATGATCCGCACTGGCAATGGGTGTTTCTTCGTAAGAGGTTCCCGCCCGAAAAGTCCATTCAGAGACGGGAGTATAGGAAACCCCCAGTGCGTAGCGAAAAACATCATCCCACTTTTCAGGAGTTACCGTTGTTGGTTGGTTTGGATTTTCAAAATTAATCTTTAAATCTTCGAATCGTGACCAATTTGTCCAGGTAATATCACCCATGATAGCCCATTGGTTGTTGATGTCTTGGAAAAAACTCAATGAAACGGTTTCGGGTAAATCCAAGTCACCTTGTGTGTCAGTCGTTTGGAAAGGACCATTAGGCGCCGAAAATAGCGCCTGTGCGCCAGCCGGCTTATTGTCAAATCTTGTTTCCCCTTTTATGCTATGAGTCATGGATGAACGGTATGCTAAACTCACCCGCGTTCCCAGAACCGGCTCAAACAGGATACCCACGTTATATCCATAGCCCCAGCTATCCCCATTGATTTTCGCAATACCGTCAGAATCAAGTGATTGCGGGATCAATCCAAGTGATCCACATGAAGCCGCTGCCGCACTTCCAGCACAAATTGTTCCGTAATCCACTGCACTGGTTAACCTGAGGTGGAGATATTGGGCATTAAAGCCTACGCCGACCGAAACCTTGCCATCAAAAAAAGCATAAGAAACACTTGGATTGATATTAACTGTCTGCATGACGCTGGTAATTCCGTGATAGCGTCCCACCCAGTTATCTTGATATTTAGTCGCTAATCCATATGGTGCATTAATGCCTAACCCCAGACTTAATGAATCGGTGATCTGTGATGTTAAATAAAAGTTGGTAACAACGGCTTCTTCTCCACCCTCATCACGGGAGGCTCCGGGTAAAGAACCAAATAGACCTGATGAACCGGAATCGCTAAACTCTGCTTTCGGCATGATAAAGTGTAATCCTGCTGCTGACTGCGTTCCTGATAGCTTAGACATTCCCGCTGGATTATAGAAAATAGTTGAACTGTCTATCGCAGCTGCGCCACCACCGGCAAATGCATTAGCTAGTCCTGTAACACTCTGCTCCATTACAGCAAAACCAGCAGCAGATGCCAGATTGAATGGACTGAAAATTATATTGACGAGTACTAGATTTCGAACTGCTATATTTTTTTTCATATTCCCCTCCCCTTAAGGTTGCAGACCCATAATATGCCTCCCGACCACTAACCTCAAATGCTTTTTGATCTGCAACAATAACTAGTACATTGTTTCTGGTGTATTCCTGTCAGTAGGCATAGAATTAGAATTGCTGAACAAACGAAGATACAGTCTAGAAAATAACGGGTTTGGCAATGTTATTTGTCTTATTGGAAGTTATGCAGGTGAGAAAAATGTACACATCAAAAACAATAAGTATAAGAAGACTTAATAGGTGGTTTCTCTTTGACAAAAGAAATAATCGATCGATCCCCCACTTATTAATAATTGGAATGGTCGTTGGTCTCGTCTCATTTTTTTGGCCATTTACCGTACTTTCAGACGAAGCTGCCGAACATCAAGAAACCGAAGAGGCCAGCTTTGGCCCTGGAGATAGTTATCTGCATTCTATGGACATTGATCCGGATGAATTTAAAACGATTCTTGATATCAGTAAGAATGCAAAGGATATACCTCCAGCCATACACCGGGATCGCCCAAAAACCATCGAGATCGAGCTAGTTGCCACAGAAGTAATATCTGAGATCGCCCCAGGAATTTCTTACCATTTCTGGACATTCGATGACACTGTCCCCGGCACTTTCATCCGGGCCAGAGTCGGTGATACCATCAAACTATCATTGCAAAATGACCTAACCAGCAGCCATGATCATTCCATAGATCTTCATGCAGTGAACGGGCCGGGTGGAGGGGCGGCTGTAACCGGTGTTGAACCAGGAGAAACTAAGGTTTTAAAGTTTAAAACGCTTAACCCCGGTCTTTTCGTCTATCACTGTGCGGCTGGAAATGCGCCGACCCATATTGCGAATGGGATGTATGGCCTCATTTTAGTTGAACCGGAAGAAGGTCTTCCGCCCGT
>JAZGGE010000360.1:0-2295 GCA_036480195.1 Methylococcales bacterium | reverse complement strand
ATTACGATACTGAATCGGAGTTCTCTGAAACTGTTGACGCAGGAAAGAAACTTTTTTGGCGTTATGCGAATTACCGAGGATAAAGCAAGTGGCTTTCATACTTTATTCCATGGAACAACAATTCACGGGATTCAACGTTTTGGAGAAGAAAAATCGCGGGAACCATTAGCCTACTACAGTCGCAAAGGGCCAATTGGGGATGTTTTTAAAATGCTTGATGCAGAGGATGCCCTGCAGAAGGTGGTACTTGTGGGGTTAGGTTCGGGGGCTTTGGCAGCCTACGGAAAAGTCGGGCAGGAATGGGTTGTTTTTGAGATTGATCCTATGATCGTAACCTTTGCAAATAATCCGGAATATTTTAGTTACTTGTCAGATATGCCCGTGAAACCAAGGTTTGAAATTGGAGACGGTCGCCATTCCTTAAACAACGAAGCAGCGCTTAGAGTAGATTTGCTCGTGCTAGATGCGTTTAGTTCGGATTCGGTGCCCATTCATTTGCTCACCCAAGAAGCGATAAAACTTTATATGTCCAGATTATCTCAAAACGGAATTCTGGCTTTTCATATATCTAACCGCTTTATGAATCTTGAACCTGTACTCGCAGCGATCGCGGAAAAAGAAGAATTAGCGGCTCTTGCTCGTGATGATTGGGTCTCGGCAGAACGGAAATTGGCGGGAGCATGGTCATCCAGATGGGTAGTATTGGCTAATCAGGAAGAAGATCTGAGAACGTTAAGAACGACTACCGGATGGCGGGATTTACGCGAAAGAAAAGGTTTTCTTCCCTGGACGGATGATTCGGCGAGTATTATACCGATACTACGGGGCTGGTGGGATTAAGGAACCAGAATTAATTTGAATTAACCCTGATTGAAATATAGCAGAAGAATTAGTTTCAGAACGAGTAGTAGTACTATAATTACCTTCAACATTATCAGAAAATTGCAAGGGATTGAGTGTTTTATTTTACACTCGTATGGGCACGTATATGAAATGAAAAAATCCGCTCTTGCTTCCTGAGGCTTTCAGCTGCCTGACACGCTGTACGCAAAACTACCTGTTTAGCATGTGCTGCGAGAACTTTTGGAACGATTAATACTAACCGTTCGATAATACTCGGATCAGTCCTATCGCAGAATAGAGGAGTTAGTCCCACTAGATGTAGAGGCGATACGCCGATATTTATATTTCCACGAAAATATTTCTATATATTCACGTATTCAATTTCATATTGTTTTTCTATACAATATTCAATAAGCATATCTACCTCTTTAAGGTCTTCCCATCCTGGAATCTGAGCAACGATTAAGCTTTTAGAATAATCAACGAATTGTTTCTGATGATTGAAGATGATGTCGGGATCCTCAGATTCATCGGTTCCGGGTGGATATATCCAGCCATATTCCTTGGTGAGACGATCCCACACCTTCATGATGTCGGTGTAGTATTTGAACCCAAAAGAGTTTGGTGCTGGTGTTAAAATTTTAATGTTCTTCATTACTTAAGTGCTTTCGTCACATGAATACCTAGACCCACTATTTTTTGTTTGTGCCTTACCAGAAATATAGTCTGGAAAAAAGATGGGTTTTGTAAAAAATGTGATTTGGTTCACATGTCTTGAAGATATATTCTAAATAACTGAGAGTTTCCAGTTGAACGCTACTGATAGTGAGGGCATCATTAGCTGATTGACATCGGTGGGCTAGGTATTGCTTGAAATGGAATAGAGCGCTCCCTGGAATCAGAAAATTAGCATTTAGTCATCCGTCTTCCAAACCCCAATAATATTGGTGAAGTCGTCCGTCCATGGTCGTTCATTAAAATACAATGGCAGCTTGCGCCAATTACCCAGGTGGCTTTTTTGCAGTGGCTCCAGGGTTTCCCAGTTTTTAGCGATTACGACCCAGTCTGTAGCGACGATTTGAGGTTGTTCTGTCTTAGGCTTAAATTCCTGCAATAGTGCGGCGATTTGCATATCCTGGGTTAAAACAGACAAGACTTTTTTCAATTCCAGGTGACGGTTGGTGATATGAAAGGCGAGTATGCCATTGGAGGTCATTTTGGATAGATAGAGTACCAGCGCTTCCCGTGTCAGGAGATGCGTTGGTACTGCGTCGGAGCTAAAGGCATCCAATACCATTAAATCGTAGGTTCGGTCCGGGATTGTGGAGAGGGAAACCCGGGCATCACCGGGCGTCATGGTTGCCCTGGGGGTGCAGCGTTTCAAATAGCTAAAATATTTGGTATTTAGGGCGATACTAATTACTGCAGGGTCGAGTTCAAAAAACTCCCATG
>JAZGGE010000359.1:0-4177 GCA_036480195.1 Methylococcales bacterium | reverse complement strand
AATGATCGGACAATCTGGCCAAAATGGGCTTTTCCGCAGTAGGTTCTCTATTCTCTGACAGCCTCCTAGCACTCCAGTTATCGGGCAAAATAAATTACCTCTTATTCAGGATTCAACCGCCGCAGTTGATATACCAACACGATCCACGCGCCAAATAATCCAAGCAAGGAGGATAGAACAATGAAAAAAATCGCATCCCGAAAAGCGAGGGAAAGCAAACCCAACTCGCTGTCGTAAAGCCCTGTCAGTGTGTTCACAGACGGGGCGAGTATTCCGATGACAATGGTTACGATGAACCACGCAATAGTTCCCCCCAAGAATCCATACCAAAAACCACTGTATAGAAAAGGCCGCCGGACAAAGCTGTTCGTTCCACCCACCAGCTTGAGAATCAGTATTTCTTCCCGTCTTCTTTGCAACTCTAACCTGATGGTGTTGCCAATAGTTAATACCACGGCCAAGCCTAATAGAAAACTAAGTAACAAAACACCCCGCTGGGCAACCGCCAAAATAGCATTCAATCGCGATACCCACTTCATATCCAATTGGGCAATATCGATGGAGGGATGTCGCTGATAATTTTGAATCATTACAGATAACTTGTCAGAACTGGATGCCACTGCTTGTTTGGGCTGGATTTCAATAACATGGGGCAAGGGGTTTTCGCCTAGCATATCTAACGCCTCACCAAAACCACTGTAACGCTGGAATTCCTTTAACGCTTGTTGCTTCGAAACCAGTTTCGCAGCGAAAACTTGGGTGTCTTTTTTTAACTCTACAACGACTGCTTCAGCCCTGCGCTGAGTAATTTTCGGCTTTAGGAACAGCGATATTTGATAATTCGCTTCAACGCTATTGCTGAGTCGTTCAACGTTTTGTACCGCAACGTAAAAGCCCAAAGGCAAAACCAAGGAAACGGAGATCACTAAAATGGTGAGGGCGGTGCTAAAAGGCGTACTATACATTCGCCCTAAACTCGACAACATCATATGGCCGTGGATCTGGAAATATGACCGGCAATAATCGCCTATTGAGTTTGATCGGAATTTTAGATGCTTCCTGGCCATTCCATTACTCTGTGCTGGAATCGAAGTCTAGCCTGCCGTGATCAAGGCGGAGCAGGCGATGTCCTAAGCGGGAAATCAAAGCGAGATCATGGCTGGCAACCATGACAGTGACACCGACCCGATTAAAATCCTCAAACAAGGCCATAATTTCGATAGATAGATCCGGATCGAGGTTACCGGTAGGCTCATCTGCCAGAATCAGGGGGGGTTTATTCACAACTGCGCGAGCGATTCCCACCCGTTGTTGCTCTCCACCTGACAAAACAATCGGATAACGCTTTTCCTTTTTTAATAATCCGACTTTATCCAATGCTGCCCGCACTCGTCTACTCACATCTCGATGCGTCATACCTGCAATTACCAGAGGTAGCGCTACGTTATCAAACACGGTCCGATCATGCAGCAAACGGTAATCCTGAAATATCATCCCAATTTGGCGCCGTATATAGGGAATTTTCCGATTCGATATGCGATTGAGGTTTTGCCCCGAAAAAACAATCTGCCCCCGGGTCGGTCGTTCGATAATCGCAATCAACTTTAGCAGAGTACTTTTGCCTGCCCCGGAATGCCCGGTGAGAAAGATCATCTCTCCCTCGGCTATTTGAAAGCTAATATTCGCTAACACGTCCCCGGCCTCTGGATAGCGCTTGCTCACTCGGTCGAACTGAATCACGCGAGAATCTATCCTCGTTTAGATTCAATCAAGCAGGGCATCGACGAAACTATCGGCGTTAAAATCCTGGAGATCATCAATCCCTTCACCAACACCAATAAACCGAATAGGGATGCCAAGTTTTTTCGCTAATGCGAAAACAACCCCGCCTTTTGCGGTGCCATCAAGCTTCGTTATGGCCAAGCCAGTTAGATTGACGGTATCGTTAAACTGTTGCGCTTGGGTCACTGCATTTTGTCCGGTTCCAGCATCCAGCACTAATAAAACCTCATGAGGTGCCTGGGGATCGAGTTTACCCATAATACGTTTGATCTTTTTCAACTCTTCCATCAAATTTGATTTAGTATGAAGACGTCCTGCCGTATCCGCGATCAATACATCACATTGACGAGCCTGGGCCGATTGAAAGGCATCGAAAATGACAGATGCAGCATCCGCTCCGGTATGCTGTGCAACAACGGGTATCTGGTTCCGCTCTCCCCAAGCCTGTAACTGTTCCACCGCCGCAGCGCGAAAGGTATCACCCGCTGCCAGCATAACACTGTGTCCTTGTTGCTGGAGTCTTTTGGCTAGTTTGCCGATCATGGTCGTTTTCCCAACGCCATTGACCCCAACAACCAGAATAACGAAAGGCCGGATAGTCTCTGGAATTGTGAGTGTTTCAGAGCAGGGACGCAGAACCTCCTGGAGTTTTTCCTTCAAAATACCGGTCAACGCTTCAGAATTTTTCAACTCATGTCGTTCAGCACTTTGTGTCAAAGTTTCGATAACTTCCGCAGTCGTTTCAACACCGAGGTCAGCCATTAACAAGCTGGTTTCGATATCTTCCAGTATATCTTCATCTATACCCGCTTTCCCTAAGGGGACATTTGCTAAAACACCAGTGATCCCGGTGCGGGTTCGCCCAAGCTGATTTTTTAGTCTTTGATATAAATTCTTTGGGGCATCATCAACTAATACTCCCGGCTCCGGTATAACGACATCTTCGGTTTCAACTTCCAAAATAGAAGGTTCCCGACGAAATTCTTTTCCAGCTCTTTCTTCAGGCAGTACTTCCTTTTGCTCCTCCTTCAGAAGCGCTTCCCGAACCCATTTAGAGGCAAACCCGAGATACAGTAGATTCAACAGCAGCAGCCCTGCAACCGCATTGTGGGAAATTACAATAACTGTGGGTAGACGCATTACCACTGCGGCAACACCAAGACCAACTTGAACCATCAGCAGAAAGCTGAGAACTGATCCAGCCCGTCGGATATTACTGTTCTTACGGTTGGAGGTGGCGACCCACATAACGATGGCCAGGACAACAAATGCTACCAAAGCACCGACTCGGTGCATCCAATGAATACCCACTCTGGCATCGTGGCTCAAAATTCCGCCTTGATAGTTTGGCCCAACACCCTGCCAAACTCTAAAGCTTTCAAGATAGTCTACTTGCGGCCACAATTTGCCCTCACAAGTGGGGAAATCCTGGCATGCCAAGGCAGCATAATTTGCACTCATCCACCCGCCTAAGGCTATTTGCAACACTAGTACAAGCAACCCAATTCTTGCCCCCCACACAATTGCTTCAGCTTTATTGCGCTTGATGATACCGGGGGTAGTTCGCAAATACAGCCCATAGAGTGTTGCCAATGTGGCAAACCCCATTAAAAGATGCCCCATCACGATGAGTGGCATTACTTTAAACTTCACTGCCCACATGCCTAATAAAGCTTGAAACACCACCAGAACCAATGCTGACTGGGATAGCAAAATAGCCGGCAATCGACGTTCCTTTACCCACCAGGACATTAATGTAAGCAGTATTACTACAATGCCCAGTATCCCCGCCAAATAGCGGTGTCCCATTTCCTTCCAAGCCTTTACTGCTTCTAGAGGTTGATTCGGGTAGAGCTGTTTAGACTTTGCAATGTCCTCTGGATTTTGTGGGACGGTCAACTGACCGTAACATCCCGGCCAGTCGGGACAACCTAACCCAGCATTTGACACCCGGACATAGGCACCCAGAACCATGACGATTAGAGCGAGAAAAACGGCGAATAGGATAAACTTTCGGAACATAGCAGTTACTCAATGGTTATTTTTTTTGTAATCATTCACCGAAGCTCGGTTTGGAATGGGTATTTATTTTTCTGTATTAGTAAACTACTACCTGGATCCGTGAGTTCATGGCGGATGCAGAGTGCAAGATATTGGTTTCACAGTGGGATCAAAAAATCTTAGCTTCACCCATCGGTTAAGCGGGTATTTTTTGAACCGCTGTGAAAACAAGAGCTTGTGCTCTGTGTCGTCATGGACTCACGGATTCAGCTATTATTAGTGAAGTATCCTCACTTTTGCCAATCAGTTTAGTATTTTCCCTCACCAAATCGTACTAGCTGAACAGGCATTTTTTCAAGCATAGATTTTGATAATGAAACTAGAATCATTTTCA
>JAZGGE010000358.1:0-7411 GCA_036480195.1 Methylococcales bacterium | reverse complement strand
AAATCGAGAAATCCTAACCAGGCGGTTCTATCGACTTCTTCCTGGCTGTCTTGTGTCGTATAGCGTCCTGCGGTATCAAGCAGGACGGCGTCTTCGGTAAACCACCAATCGCAATTGCGGGTTCCGCCGACACCACGAATGGCATCTTTACCAAATTCGTCTGAGAGTGGGAATTTTAGATTGGAGTTTTGTAATAGGGTTGTTTTCCCCGAGCCAGGTGGGCCGATTACGATATACCAAGGTAACTGGTAGAGATGTTGGCGACTACCGTGCTCTCCGAGACGTGCTTTTTTTAAAGTGGTCAAAGCTTCTTGTAGGCGATCCCTGAGTGTTTGCAGCTCCTCCTGGGACGCTTGTTTTTCCGGACTCGGGACAGGTTCGGGGCTGGCACTGATATCTTCGATGACTTTGCGGTTTTTACGCTTTGTCCTGAAGAAGCTCCATATCCTGTTAAATAGCCATGAGCAGAAAATAATCCCAATGGTTAAAAAGCGGTGCGGTTCAGGCCCTAAAGGTTCGTATCCGGCAAATGCAAATAAGGGCCCGAGGAACCAGATTAGCAATGCTAACGCGACAATTCCAAGAAATGAAACAAGCCAGCGTAGTTTAAAAAAACCAAGTAGTTTTCTCACGACTGAGTGCTAATCATGGTTATAGCCGTATACCAATACAATATTGACCCGGCGGTTTTTCGCGCGACCTTCACGGGTTTTATTGGAAGCGACGGGCTCAAGATCAGCCTTGCCTTCGATAACGACGCGAGTAGGGCTTTCCATGCTATCTTTAACCTCGTTGGCAACGGCTTCCGCGCGTTGTTGCGATAAATGCCAATTAGAGGGAAATCGGGCGCTACGAATGGGTTGGCTATCGGAATGTCCGGTAATAATGACCTGGCCTGGCAATTGATCGACAGCTGCGCCGATACGATAGAGCAGGGGGGTTACCGTTTGATTTACGGTTGCGCTGCCAGAACGGAACAGGCTGTCCCCCTGGATTGTTACCCTGCTTTGGTGGGAGGTTTCGTTGACGTTAACCTGCTGGTGTTCGATTTCCTCTGCAAGTAATTCTGACAAGGTGATTTTAACAGGGGGAGGTGCTTGTGGTTTGGGTGCTGGAGTTTTGATCCCATGAATTTGTTTGAATACTGGGTCGGACTGCCGGTTGAGATAAAACAAAGCTCCGCTGAACATCAATGCTAAAAGAGCTGCTATTACCAACCCGAAAACCCAAAACGGAATGTACCGCATTAATGGATTACGGCGATCAGTAACACCCTGCCAATGGGGTGATAAAGTATGTTCAACATGGCCTCGTTGTTTCTGGAGAATATCGTACAACCACTCTTTTATTCGGGCCAGTTTGTCTTTTCCTCCTTCAGCAATACGATAGCTTCCCTCGAAGCCCAAGGCTAAACAGAGATACATTAATTCAAGGATATTGCGATTTTTTTCGGGATATTCGGCGAAAGACCTGAGAAGATCAAAAAAGCGTTCACCACCAGAGACTTCCTTATGGAAACTGCTTAGTAAGCTGTGTTGAGACCAGCCGCTCTGATGTCCCCAGGGTGTTCTTAATGCTGCTTCATCAAGTACGGTACAGAGAATATAACGCGCGGTATAGGCGGTTTCCGAATCGATCCCTTGAGCTTGTGCTGTTTGCTGAAATGCGCGGATTTCTCGGGTCAATTTATCTTTTAATTGATCGGGGTTATTGTGAGTATGAGAGTGGTTAAGCCGGGTTAGCAGAGATAACAAACCGGAAGCGGCCGCCTCCAACGGATTTAGCTGGCCTAACTGGGGGAGTGGGGTATCGACTGCTGTCGGTGTGGGAATAGCTTCTGTGGGACTAGGGATATCAGCTCGCCTACCTCCCGGGATGGGACGAATAATAGTATGGTCGTCGGAAGGGGGAGAAAAAAAGGGATCGTCGGGTTCCATGCGGACTAACCTCTGATGGCCCAAAATTCAAGATCGAGACCGGGATAATCACCGGCAAAATGCATGGCGATTGCACCGGTTTCTTCCAGTTCTTTCCATAGTGCGTGGCTTTTTTCCAGTTCGAAGTAAGTAAACCCAGCGTGGTAAGGAATTTGTCGGGGTGCTACAGAGAGTACCCGAAGTTCGATGCCGGGAGTATGGGTCATCACGAGATCTCTGAGCTTTTCTACGGGCGCAATAGTTACCTGGTGAGGAAACTGACTATGTATTTTGTCAGTGGCGACATCTGCTGTAACCGCGAGGACGAATTCAGCAGATTGAAGAAGTTCGCGGTCATGGATATCAGCGGTTCTGATTCCATATTTACGTTCTTCCAGAGGGATAGGCATTGCCCGTGCTTCAGTTTCCCAATTGAGTGAGGCGCGAATCGCAGCGACCAGGGGATCGAAGGAGTCGTTCAATACATCATGGGTGTAGGGTGGGTAGGCGTTAGGCCGCCGATTGGATTGAGTAATGGTAGCGAGTTCACCCGCCATCTGTACCATAATGCTATACAGTGTTTCCGGGTGTAATTGTTCCAGGATTCTGTAGTGTACAAACAACGGCTCATAGCGATTGATGATTTGCAACAGCAAAAAATCGACTATTTCACCAACCCCTCCAGCCCCAGGTGAGCCGAGTCGGGTTGCTATTGCTTCACCGCGATGATGTAATAATCCTTCAATTTCTTCAATGTAATCATGCAGGCGCTGGGCGGCTTGGCAGTGGAGGCTGGTCGGAATAAAATGATCATCCAGATCAATCTGTCCGTCAGTGTTGCGTTCAATAATTTTCGCAATAGGAATAGTGACAAAAGCTCCTTGATCCTGGCGGCTTAAACGGAACCGTGTCCACAAATTGCCGCTTTGGATTGTCGCCTCACTGTTGCTTAACGTTGAGTGAAAATCTTTAGCGTCGATTTCCTGCAGTCGGTAACGGCTTAACTCGTCATCAACATTTTCCGTGGACAGCTCTCGACCTGTGACACGTTCCACTGGAAGCGCCAGATAAATCTGTTCGTTCTTGCAGTCTGTGGGAATTTCCAGTGGCGTAGGTGGAGAGAAATCATCCGGGATGTTAAACGGTGTACCATCCGGAAAAATACCGCGGCAGGAAACGACTGCAAATTTACCCAATGCCAAGAGTTGTTGATCGATCTCAAGCGCGGTAAATCCCCATCCAAAAGGGCGCAGACCGCTACAGCGGGATTCTGTCCAGGATTGGAAATGGCGATCCTGCTGTTGAAAATGCTGAGGTCGAAGGAACATTCCTTCAGTCCAGATGACTTTATTATTCCATGACATGCTGATTTTCCATTACCGTTATAGAGTAACTATTTCCTCCAAATACTAACAGTGAGGTCATCTACAAGGATGATTACTTCTGTCGTTTTGGAACGGGGAATGCGGAGGACGTCTTTCCAGACTGCCTGATTCAAATCGCGGTAGGCAGCGGTCACTGCAAAAAATTTTGCCTCCGCCGGTAGTGTGCGGACAAATTTCTTACTTTCTCCAGGTTTTAAATGAAATTTTTCCGACGCGACAAGATCGGCTCCCAGTAATGATTCATGGTCATTAAATAGCGTGTAAAAGTCAGCCGATTCGAAAGTGCCCAATGCTTTAAGATCATAGATACGTACAACGAGAGGGGAGGGCCGATTGTCAACGTCCGGGTTCACCTTATCCGAGGTTCTAATGACAGTGTTGATGACTGTTGGGGGAGGATCGGGCTTGACTATCTCATCCTTGCCACAACCGGAAAGAGTGCTAGAAATAAAAAGAAATAAAACTACCCATTTAAGATCAGAAAATAAATAATTCATCGTTTTACGACTCGTTATTCTGCTGAGCCTGTTTGTTGCTAGATCGAATTCTTTGTATTTGATCTTCATAAGCCTCCGCAAAAGCTTGTCCAAAGAGCTGGTAAAAATTTTCTTTCGCTTCATTTTTGATTTCTTCATGAAGTTCTTCAAAAAGATCCCACAATTTTGCTCTTTTGTGAATGGGAATACTGGCGCTGATGGGACTCGATTTTTGTAAACGGTGTTCCAATATTTCAGGGTCAAAACGGTTGAGTAAATCATTTAAGGCGGTCTGCATACCAGCAAGTACAGCGATCTGATGTGCTCTAATATCGTCGAAAGCTTCGGAAATAGCCTGTTCGGGGGGCATGCATCCTTCATCTTGTTGCAGTAGATGGACTAAAGCATCATCGACATTCATCGAAAATTTCAATGGATTGTTTTGTGTTGGGCGGATTGTTGTGGCATCCAGGCGCATTTCGTTTTTAATATTTGCTCTTGCCATAAGTAAATCCCGAGTGCCTTTGATTGCGGTTCGGAATATTCTCCCTAAGGAGTAGAAAGGATCAGAATCCATTGCTTCTTTAACGGCAAATTCGCTAAGTTCCGCGCCCTCAAGAAACCGCTCAAGTGCCGGGGAATCAATATCAACTTTTTCACCCGAAAAATCTGTATTCAATTCAGATTGATTGGCGGGGGTTACTTGTTGTAACTTATTTTCCTCAGTATCAATTAGAAATGGGCTAACCATTCCTGTGGGTTTTTTCGACACAGGAACACCATCATTGATTATGTCGTCACCAAGCCAGTCTTCTGGAATTTTTATTTCAGGATTCGATGAATGCGTTGTTTTCTCTGTTTGTTGCGGGGGAACTATCGGGGCTTCCCTGGGTTGAGAGAATGCTTCATTTAGCGGTGATACATAATCTGAGACTGAACCGCCCGGTTGTTCGTTCTCTACCTCAATTTTATCGGGCATAAAGGCATTTTCATCTATGACCTGATTGAGTGCGTTAGAGTCATACTCTTCGAAAGAACCGAATGAAATTTCACCGGTAATGGTCGGGGTAGTCGATAGCGTTGAAGTTTCCCGGTTAGAATTTTCTTCAATAAGCGCCACGGCGATTTCGTATTCGCCGATAGTCAGGTGATCACCATCATTGAGTCTAGCCGGACTGTCGTCCCCGAGAGCTGTATCGGAGTGATTGATGAATAGTCCATTGGTGCTGGCGTCTGATATGAAGTACTCCTGATTTCTGTATTCAATCATGGCGTGGTGGCCAGATATATATCGATCCTTATCCGGCAAAATCCAATCATTGTCTTTCGCTCTTCCAATCCGTGCTTCTTGCCGATGTATGACAATGGCGAGTGGTTGTTCGGGTGGCTGGTTTTGGTAAGTAACAACTGTTAATGACAGATTCATAGCGCAAATTGACCTGATTCCCTGTGACTGCGATAAGCAGTATAGACATATTTGTTGTATACGAAGATGCCTAATCCTTTCACATCCGCTAGGAGGTTGTCCGATAATAGAAACCGTAGCGAGGAAAACCCATTTTGAGTCAGATTTTTCGATCATTTGAGGCGAATAGTGGGCCTATTTAACGAAAATGATCGGAAGATCTGGCCAAAATGGGCTTTTCCGCAGTAGGTTCTCTATTCTCGGACAGCCTCCTAGGGTCATCGATCCAGATAAAAGTATATTTGTATGCATCATAGTGTATTTTTATTTCAATGAATACTCAACTGCAATTTGAAGGTAATGGCTTACAGAAATAGTGAAAAAATGGTACTTTTCCACTTTTTAAGGTTTTCGTTTGATGCCATCTTAGGACTATGTTATAAGTGAAAAAGACGAGCAGGAAATAACGAATCACGTAATATATTTACAATTGAATTACTGAGACGAGTAGTAGGTTTATTTAACAAAAATGACCGAATAATCTGACTCAAAATGGATTTCCCTTGTTACGGTTTCTATTTTCGAATAGCTTCCTAGGATAAGAGAATCGCAGGGGGATAGGTAGAAAGATTTTAGAATTGGAGGATTAAAGTTAGGGATGTATGTTGAGCATCATTGAACCGAGCCATTTTTTAGAGGCAATTTCCACAGATTCACCCTGTGGCGAGAATCTCGAGTACGATCCTGTCTTTCAAGAAATGATGCGAGAGGCGGAGGGTACTGCCGAAAGACAAATGGGCAGCGCGACTATTGCCGCCAAGGAACCGGATTGGAAAAAAGTGCGCGATCTCGCACTGCAATTGCTTGAACGAACCCGAGACATCCAGGTTACGGCGCTATTGACTTGTGCGTTGACTCATATACAGGGATTAAATGGATTGGACGAAGGACTGACAGTCACTCAGGGTTTATTGGAGAAATACTGGGATCATGTTTTCCCGCAACAAGATCCAGATGATAACTATCCCATGTTGCGAATGAACACCTTAGTTACTCTAAATGATCAAGCCAGTTCCTTGGTCAAACAAATTCCTCTGACCCATTCTCGGGGTTTAGGGCAGTTTAGCTGGCGAGATATTGAAATTGCCGAAGGTAAATTACCCCCCGCTGATGCTACAGATTATCCCCAAATGCCTATTATTGAAGCTGCATTTGAGGACAGTATTAAAACTGACTCGGAGGCATTTGAAAAAGATTTGGCTTCTGCTCAACATGCTCTGACTCAGGTTCAGGCCATGGAGGTTTTGACAAAGGAACGCGCAGGAGTGGAAGGGGCTCCAGTACTGTCGACTCTTATCAACTTGCTAGTGGATATCAACGAGACTATGGAGAAATATTTGCAACGGCATGGACAAAAGGCGTCATTGGAAACCGCTAAATCATCTGAACACGAAGCTATTAATGGTGTGGGTTCGGAAATCGAAAAATCTGGTGTGGGTGGCCCGATTAACTCACGCAATGATGTGATTCGGACGTTAGATTCTATCTGTGACTATTTTGACCGGCATGAACCATCGAGCCCAGTGCCTTTCCTTTTGCGGAGAGCCAAAATGCTGGTTAATAAGGATTTTATAGAAATTTTGCAGGATTTGGCTCCAGAGGGTATTAGTCAAGCTGAAAGTATTTGTGGAAATAAGGAAAGTGATAATGCATAGAGTGGATCTATGAATGCACGTTAGCGTTGAAGTGCCAATATCGAATAATTTGCAGCAGTAGTAAGTTTTTTCTTTAGTGAATTGATCCATAGCGATTGGATCGAAAAAAGGAGTAAAAAATGGCCAAAGCAAGTAGTCAAAAGTTTATATCGCGTAACCGGGCGCCCAGAGTTCAAATCGAATACGATGTGGAACTCTATGGTGCCGAAAAAATGATTCAATTGCCCTTTGTCATGGGCGTTATGTCGGATTTGTCAGGTAAACCTGCTGAACCCCTTGAGCCAGTCGCTGAACGAAAGTCCCTGGAGATTGATGTCGATAATTTCGATGATCGCTTAAAAGCAATGAAACCTCGAGTCGCCTTTCAAGTTTCTAATACCTTAACGGGTGAGGGCAATATGAGTGTTGATATTACCTTCGAAAGTATGGATGATTTTTCACCCGCTGCGGTGGCAAGCAAAGTTGAAGGGCTTAATAAACTACTCCAGGCGAGAACTCAATTGGCTAATTTATT
>JAZGGE010000357.1:0-4071 GCA_036480195.1 Methylococcales bacterium | reverse complement strand
CCAATAGCCATTAAAAAAGGCCTCCCCGTTTCCGAAAAGGCCTTTAAAATTATGGAGCTGGTGATGGGACTCGAACCCGCGACCGGCTGATTACAAATCAGCTGCTCTACCAACTGAGCTACACCAGCAATGTTGATCCGGGAGATTGTAGCAGATTTAGTGAATTATTCCAGTGAAAAATGAATTCCTGCGAAACAAATCTGGCAGAAGGAAGTATCCGGATTATCCAGAGTCGGTGCGCCTCCTCTATCGCCTCAACTTATTAGGAAAAGAACGTTGTTTTTGGTGACGTGCAGTTTTCGCTACTCCATGGTGCGGGTTTCTACGTAGGGTTGCACCTCCAGATTGCCAAGCAGGGATCAGGTGCTTTTTGCCGTTACCGATAAGATTCGAACGGCCCATATCTTTTAAGGCTTGACGTAAAAGTGGCCAGTTCTCCGGGTCGTGATAACGCAGTAATGCCTTATGCAAGCGTCGTGTTTTCAACCCTTTTGGAATCGAGATATCACCTTTATTACGTGCCACCCGGCGCAGTGGGTTCTTGCCAGAATGATACATGGCTGTGGCTGTTGCCATGGGAGAAGGAAGAAATGTTTGCACCTGATCCAGCCGAAAATTATTTTTTTTCAACCATAACGCGAGTTGAACCATATCGTTGCTTGAGGTTCCAGGGTGCGCGGCAATGAAATAAGGAATGAGATATTGTTCCTTTCCAGCTTGTTTCGAAAATTTATCAAATAGCTGTTTAAACTTATCGTAGGCTCCCATACCCGGCTTCATCATCAACGATAGTGGCCCTTGTTCAGTATGTTCCGGTGCAATTTTCAGGTAGCCACCCACATGATGAGTCACTAATTCTTCAATATATTCGGGTGATTCCAGAGCCAGGTCATAGCGAAGACCCGATGCGATGAATACTTTTTTTATTCCTGGTATGGCTCTCGCTTTGCGGTAAAGGTTAATTAGCGACGTATGATCGGTATTGAGATTTTTACAGATTGTAGGATATACGCAGGAAAGGCGACGGCATGCAGCTTCTGTTATTTCATCCTTGCAGGCTAGCCGGTACATATTTGCTGTCGGACCACCCAGATCCGAGATATGTCCTTTAAAGTCGGGCGAGGTATCTCGAATCGCTTCAATTTCTTTTAAAATAGAATCTTCTGATCGACTTTGAATAATTCTCCCTTCGTGTTCAGTAATCGAACAAAAGGTGCAGCCACCGAAACAGCCCCGCATAATGTTGACGGAGTGCTGAATCATCTCGAAGGCAGGAATTTTTGCCTTCTCGTAGGCTACGTGGGGCAATCGGCTGTAATTGAGGCCAAAAACACCATCCAGTTCCTTGGTTTTCAATGGGATGGGTGGTGGGTTGAGCCAGAGGTAACGCTGGCCGTATTTCTGCGTTAACGCTAATGCGTTACCGGGATTCGTTTCTGCGTGCAATACTCGGGAAGCATGAGCGTAAAGCACCCGGTCTTTTTTTACAGTCTCGTAACTGGGTAACTCAATAACAGTACGGTGATGCCGCTCTAAATCTCTTCGATAACTGGAAACTCGGGGTTTCTTGATCTCTGCTTTCGTCTCGCAGGTTTTGGAAGTATCCTGATACGGATTTGAAGCTTCTGTAATTTCGCCCGGTTCATCAATTGTGCTGGAATCTATAACCGTCCAGTCTTTGGGGATTTGTTTGCGAACAAAGGCTGTCCCACGGATATCGGTTAACTGATCAATGGTTTCACCAGCAGCCAGCCGATGAGCAATTTCTACAACCTGCCGTTCACCATTACCGAAAACAAGAAGATCAGCTTTTGCATCTAACAATATCGAACGGCGCAACTTGTCAGACCAATAATCGAAGTGAGCTATCCGACGCAAGCTGGCCTCAATTCCCCCTAAAACAACCGGAACACCTTTAAAGGCTTCACGACAACGTTGTGAATAAACGGCAACACTCCGATCTGGCCGTTTTCCTGGTTCAGCATTGGGTGTGTATGCGTCATTTGAGCGAATCCTACGATCAGCGGTATAGTGGTTCACCATGGAGTCCATGTTGCCTGCGGTGACTCCGTAAAACAGATTTGGCGACCCAAGACGACGAAAATCATCCACTTTAGTCCAATCTGGCTGGGCAATGATTCCAACCCGAAAACCTTGCGTCTCGAGCAAACGGCCGATCAGTGCCATTCCAAAACTCGGATGATCAATATAGGCATCTCCAGTGACCAGAATAATGTCGCAGGAATCCCACCCAAGCTTTTCCATCTCAACTCGTGTCATCGGTAGAAGCGGCGCAATTCCAAAGCGCTTTGCCCAGTATTTTCGGTATGAAAAAATGTCTTTTGCAACTTGCATTCTTTATCTCGTGTTCATTAATTAATACTGTGATGGCTTGATGGCTACTTTATCCAACCTAAAGCTTAAACCAGCTAAACCGCGAATGCATACGCTTGAGGTCTCTCCAAAACGCCGTAAATTCAATCCCCATCCTTTGTTCAAGCTGGACAGCCTTTTTTCGCAGTCGTTTAAAGTTTGCCGTTGGTACATCCCGTCCCAAGGCTAAGCCAATGATGTTACCGCGTTTAGGTACGGGTAACGTCAATATCTTATCATCAAAACAGTGGTTCAAATAGTCCAGGACATCCTCGGTAACATCACGACTTGAGCCCCATAAGTTTATTGCCAAAACCCCCGCAGGATTTAAGACATAGCGGCATGCATCAAAAAACGCCAAACCGCTAATTGTTGTCGCCATACCTGCATGGTCAAAAGCGTCCAATAGAATTAAATCGTAATCCAGACTCTCTTCACCTGCTAGCTTTTTGTGAGCCAACCGCTGAAGAAACTGGCTTCCATCGCCCATATGCACGACTAACCGAGAATCTTTCGGCAAACCAAAATAGGCAAAAGCAACGTTAGCAACACTTTCCCGAAGCTCTACAACATCTATTTTACAAAAAGGAAAAACCTTCAATAAAAACTTGGCTAACGAGCCACCCCCTAATCCTACCAATAGTATCGAGCGGGGCTCGCCCATGAATAACAGACAACTCATCATCGCTCTAGCATAAGAAAGCTCCAGCCGATCCGGATCAACTAGTGACATGCTACTCTGCTTGCTATCTGTTCCAAAATAAAGTGATCGGGTATGGGTATCTTCGACAACTTCAACTATCCCTTCTTCATCCTGACATTTATAAATTATGTTTCCCTTAAAACGCTGCATAGGTATTACGGTCTTCCGATATAATTCATAGATTCTTCCTCCATTCGGATAAACATATTCTTGGAATCAACCCCACTCATTCATGGTCGAGTCTGGCGTCTCGCGGGCCCTATGATACTCTCAAACCTGACAATCCCCCTGTTAGGGATGGTAGATACCGCAGTAGTCGGCCATCTCAAACACGCTTACTATCTTGGTGCTGTTGCGCTGGGTGGCGTCATCTTCGATTTTATTTTTTGGGGGTTCGGATTTCTCCGTATGGGTACCACGGGTATTACCGCCCAAGCCTTGGGTCAGGGCAATGAAATTCGCGCAATTCTCGGTCGTTCTCTATTGATAGCATGGTTTGTGGCCTTATTTTTATTAGTTACACAAAAACCCATTGCGGAGATTAGCTTCCACATTCTCGATGGTGGTAAAGAAGTGGAATATTTCGCTCGCCAATACCTCCAGATTCGCATCTGGAGTGCTCCCGCAACTTTATCCACTTATGTTCTACTGGGCTGGTTCCTGGGAATGCACAATACCCGATTTCCGCTAATAATCCTGCTGGCCACCAATATTTGTAACATTATTCTGGATGTTTGGTTTGTCGTCGGAAAATCGATGGCTGTTACTGGCGTTGCTTTGGCATCGGTCATTGCAGAATACTTAGGACTACTGCTTGCTATCCTCCTCGCTGTGCGTATTCTAAAACAAAACCCAGGCTGTTGGCGATGGCACCGGATCATCGAACTGAATAAACTCAAACAGCTTTTCTGGGTTAACACTAACATTTTTATCCGTACCCTTTGCCTCCTTTTTGCGTTCTCGTTTTTCACAGCCCAAAGCGCAAAGCAAAGTGA
>JAZGGE010000356.1:0-35066 GCA_036480195.1 Methylococcales bacterium | reverse complement strand
ATCGAAGCGATTAAAATAGTGTATGACATGACAAACGCATTTTTCTGATTTTTCCTACCACAAAGTACCTACAAATCTATCACAATTCTTTCACCCCGAATACAATACGCTTCATCATTGTGGTAGGCGATGACTTGGGTTCGCTATCGAAAAATCTGACTCATAATGGGTTTCCCTCGTTATGGTTTCTATTCTCAGACAGGGTTCTATGGACTTTATTCCATAGTGGTTGCGTTTTTATTCGTTTTTCAAGTGTCGATTGCGGTGAAAGTGTCTCTTGTTTTTGGCTGGCAACAGCCAGGTTACCCGGAATACGGAGAAGCCAGCGCATCGCTGCGATACGGGTAAACTCGGGAAAAGCAGTTTCAACACGGAGAGTTGGGCCAGCGAGCGATAAAACAAGCAGACTTGTGACCGCTGCCAACATGAAACCGACGTGAATAGGTGGCGCGAATATCTGCTGCACAATGAACAAACCTGCGGCTGCCCCAATTACGATAAATAGTACCTTTAGGAAACGCAGATCGATAAGCTTCACTGCGCCCGTTCGAACCAGAACCATTTGATAGAAAAAATTCTGGGTAACAATAACCGCACAACTTGCTATTGCCCCTCCCAATGCTCCAAATTGGGGGATCAACAGCACAAATAACAGTAGTGCGAGTAGAGCAACAGTAAGGTCAATCGCCACGATCACCCGCACTCTATTTAATACACGGAGCATATCGGCATTATAACCAAATGCTGCATTTAAGAAGATCCCAACCGCGAGAATGCTGAGTACCATTCCTGAATCGGCGTAGCGCTCGCCAAAAAGGAGTACCGTGAGAGGCTGCGCGAGGGCGAAGGAAATAGCGAAAATTGGGAAGGTAAAAACAACGACCCAGGATGCAGTTTGCCAATAGAATGCGTTTATTCCAGCCCAGTCATTTCGTGCATACAACCTTCCTGCCGTCGGCTCAAAAAGGAGCCTAAAACTATCGAAAACCATGCCGTTGAGGCGAGCTACGAAAAGCACCGAACGAAATGCCGCAACAGCTACCGCGCCTTGAAAGAAACCTAAAAAAACAATGACGAGCGTACCCCGGAGCGCTGCAACGAGGTCCGAACTCAGCAGGGGAAGACTGAAGATGAATATCTTCCTAACGGGCATATTGAGATTTTTGGGATGGAAAAATCGCAACAGCCCCTTACGACGCAGAACCTGCACAATAATCGCCAGGGCGATTATCACGCCTAAAACACCAATCACCAGATAGGCGACAGCGAGGAAGACAGCATCACCTTCAAAGAATATCAGCGCAAGAACTGCGGCAAACCTTAAACCCGGCGTGAGTATATGGCGCCGAAAAAAGACCGAGCGAGGGCTAGTAAATATCGCGAAAAGCTTTACTGTGGCTTCATCCAATGCCTGTAGAGGTGCTACCCAAACGAAAATAAGGAGGAGCGATAGTGAGAGTGGGTCGGGGGCGAGGGATCCACCGATTACACCTCCCAACCCGAAAATCAGAGCCGCCATTGCAGACCCAAATACCACCATGGTGCACAAAACCAGGACAATGGTTCCTGCCATCATGTCGTACTGGCCTCGTTCCTGATAGATGGGTACGAATCGGTTAAGACCTTTATTGAGACCCAGGGCTACAAAGTTCGAGCCGATCATCATGACGGCAGACGCGAAAGCGAAGGCTCCGTATTCAGCCTTGGCAAGGTACCGAATGATGATAATTTGAATCACGAAATTAACCAGGACGCCAATCAAACGTCCAGCCAGCAGTAGCGTCGAGCCGCGGATGTGTTTTTTTGTGCTTACGCTGGAACCAACAAATGGATATTCTGTTTCCGTTGCATCTGTATCACTCTTCTGTGACTTATTCATAAAATCGGATAACCCTATCTAGGAGACTGTCCGAGAATAGAGAACCTACTGCGGAAAAGCCCATTTTGGCCAGATTTCGCGATCATTATCGTTAAATAGCTCACTATTCGCCTCAAATGATCGAAAAATATGACTCAAAATGGGTTTCCCTCGCTACAGTTTCTATTCTCAGACAGCCTCCTAGGAGGCTCTCCAAGAATAGAAACTGTAGCGAGGGAAACTCATGATGCATGAGAGGGATGCGCTCCCGTGAGCGATGAATGGCCCCTGTGCCGTATAGTCATCGTGGTTTTTTTTAGATATAGAGTGGCCTGATCGGTATGGGATCGTAGCGTAATCGTTTGTGTCTCACGCTGCCTGGGACATTTTTCTGCCGAGAGGTGTCCACGAGCCATTGCTCTATATATACTGTGATTTTGTCATGGAAAGGACTTGCATCGTCGTCCTTGAAATGCTTCATATATGCCTCTTTTCAGAAGTGTTATCTGTGTCAATAATTCTCTAACTGCGCAACTGTCTGCACATTCTCGCCTAACTCTATTGGAAAATTAGATCATTATTCATATTTAGTGAGAATCTCGATCATACAAGTAAGAAGTATAGAATCTTTTTTTGTAAAATATACAGATATTGAGTCAATATGTGCAAAAAATAGCTCAATTATATCACCAATTATCCTAATGGGGCTTACGGTGGCCTGACGAAATAAAATTACCAACTTTGTTTGTTTTTTTGCTCCTGACCAAACGATCTCAATCGTTACGTAGAATAACTATGCGCCTCTTGAAATAGTTAGGTCAGAAACAAAAATACTGCACAATCTTGAGAACTTTATTCCGTCAAACCACCCAAATAGCCAGATTCCATATTCGAATTTGGTCAGAATGTATACCTCTCGCAATCAAGAATACCCCATTTAGAGCACGTCTTTATTTGCAAATGGCGTTGTTGCAAAGCCTTCCAATAGCCTGCTATTGCTGCATCTTTACGCCTGGCCCTTCACAAAAACTGACGGACTCTAAACGGAGTATTCTCAAACGCGAAAGGTATACATCAGAATTCTTGGATGCTGTCCGAGAATAGAGAATCTACTGCGAGAAAGCCCATTTTGGTCGGATTTCCTGATTATCGCTCCAATTGCTGTGTAACCTTTTGTTTCGAATAGTCACTTCAAAAGCCTCCGTGTTATTTCAACAAAGTTGTAAAATTTCTTTCCGCGAAAATGTTCTGCAATTATTGAATGTTCGGGATTTTTATAGCGAGGAATCGGTGATTCTTCCGTATTGTCTCCGATGATTTGAATTTGACTAACTTGTTAAATGGATTGAGCCAGCGTATTATCGTTAGATAATAGGGTGTTTTGATAGAATGGTTTTTTCGTGCTTCTAGGAGACTGGCCAAGAATAGGGAGTCTGTTGCGGAAATGCCTTTCGGCCATTCTCATTAAATCCAGGTTCGCTATACGCCTCAAATGATCATAAGATCTGACTTAAACGGATCATTCCTCGCGATATCTTTTATTCTTGGTCATCTACGGTTTCTAACGGTAGTATCCTGCTGATGTTTCCAACTTGTACTCAACAGTTAAGGATTAAGGAATGGGAATTAAATAACTTGTACATTCTGACTTGCTTTTTTGTCTGTCTTCGCTCGTGTAGCAACAGTCATGTAGCCAGCTATGCACCTGTTGCTGCACGAACCAAGACAAACAATATTTCTGCGCGATAATGTACAACTTATTTAATTCCCATTCCTAAGCTGTGTTAGTCACTAAATATAGCTGTCTGGTTTCATGAATAAGTCACAGAAGAGTGATACAGATGCAACGGAAACTGAATATCCATTCTGCTGGTTCCAGCGTAAGCACAAAGAAACACATTCGCGGCTCGACGTTACTGCTGGCTGGGCGTTTGATTGGCGTCCTGGTAAATTTCGTAATCCAAATTATTATCGTTCGATACCTTGCCAAGGCTGAATACGGAGCCTTCGCATTTGCGTCTGCCGTTATGATGATCGGTTCGCACTTCGTTGCCCTGGGTCTCAATAAAGGTCTCAACCGATTCGTGCCTATCTATCAGGAACGAGGTCAGTACGATATGATGGCGGGAACCATCGTCCTGGTTTTGTGTACCATGTTGGTATTCGGGTCTGCAATGGCGGCTCTGGTTTTCGGGTTGGGAGGCGTTTTTGGTGGGTACTTCGCCCCTGATCCACTATCACTATCGCTCCTCCTTATTTTCATTTGGGTAGCGCCCATACAAGCATTGGACGATGCTACGGTAAAGCTCTTTGCTATATTTGCAAGCCCCCGCTCGGTCTTTTTTAGACGCCATATACTTACGCCGGGTTTAAGGCTTTCCGCAGTTCTTGCGTTAGTATTCTTTGAAGGTGATGCTGTCTTCCTCGCTGTCGCTTATCTGGTGGTCGGTATTTTAGGTGTGGTAATCGCTTTGGTGATTATTACACAGGTTTTGCGGCAAAAGGGCCTGTTGCGCTTTTTCCGTTTCAAGAATCTCAATATTCCCGTTAGGAAGATTTTCCGCTTCAGTTTTCCACTGCTTAGTTCTGATCTTGTTGCAGCACTCCGGGGTACGCTTGTAATTGTTTTTTTGGGTGCCTTTCAAGGCGCAGTTGGTGTAGCGGCATTTCGCTCGGTGCTTTCCGTCGCTCGCCTCAACAATATGGTTTCTGACAGTTTTAGGCTTCTTTTCGAACCCGCAGCAGGAAGGCTGTATGCTCGAGATGATCGGGTTGGAATAAACGAACTCTATTGGCGGACCGCATCCTGGGTTGTCGTATTTACCTTTCCGATATTTGCTATCTCGTTCGCCCTCGCGCAACCTCTTACGGTACTCCTTTTTGGCGAGCGTTACGCCGATTCGGGAATAATTCTTGCCTTCTTAGCGGTGGGAATCTTCTTAAACGCCGCGTTTGGTTATAATGCCGACACACTTCGTGTATTTAACAAGGTGCGATCAATTGTGGTAATCGACCTTATGGTCGCGTTGCTCGCTCTGTTACTATTTATGCTGCTGATTCCCCAATTTGGAGCGTTGGGTGGGGCGATGGCAAGTTGTGCGGTTATTGTTACCCAGAACTTTTTCTATCAAATGGTTTTGGTGCGTGCGGGTGCTTTGAAGCTTATTGACGCGCGTTTCCTAAAGATACTATTTATCGTTGTTGTGGCAGTGGCAGGGCTATTTGTTACGCAGCGGATTTTTGCACCACCCATTTATGTCGGTTTCATGCTGGCAGCGGTTGCGAGCCTGTTTGTTTTGTCGCTTACGGGTCCAACCCTCGGTGTTGAAGCTGCTTTTCCAGAGCTTACCCGTTTCGCAGCGGCGCGTTGGGTTCTTAGAATCCCGAACGACCCGGCTATTGTTGACCAAAATCAGGAGTCGCTTTCACCGCAGCCGACGTCTGAGCATAGAACAAAAAAAAATAAAACTCATGAGCCACCTCGATGAGCTCAACGGCGGACATGGAAGTCGATTCGGACATTCATGGCTTTGCAGGTATTCGCGACACGGTCGCTTCACTTAATTACTCACAACGTAGACCCGTAGCACTAAAGACTTTGCCCCATCCGATCGCGGCAACGCTTGTGTCATTGTTAATCGCAGCAAACAGTCCCAAAGGGTAGCCTGGCAGCGGCCTTTGGGTCGAAGCGATACCATCGGTATTGCGAACCCCAGTGAGTCGAAATGTTCCGAGGTGTTTCCAGGTTTGTCGGTCGAAGAATTCAAATTCGGTTTCTCTAAATCGTTGGTCAGCGACAACGATGAACCCTGTACCGGAATCTGTTATGCCGTCAGGCAGGCATCTATAAAGGATGATTCCTTCCGCATCTTCTTGAAAAATATCGCCTCCACCAAACGGATTGGCACACTTCTTTGTAGCAATGCATGTCTTATATCGAGTCCCATTCGGGTGAAAGGCAAAGATTCCACGGTGTGACTGTTCATCGGGAAGGTAGATAATCTGATGAAAGTTATCTGCGAGAACAGTCTCAACGCTTGTCGCCGTTTTGAATTGAAGTATGAAGTCTCCTGTCTGTGCATTGTGTACGTAGACAATGTCGTCTGCGGTTACATATGCCCTAGTTTGACCATTTTTATGCCTGAGTAAAGCAATATTCGGTTCTGAGCCTAGATCCCTCGATATTTCAATGAACTTCCGAGTAAAGGATCCTTCCGGAAGGGAGAACACACTGACGATTGAGCTGGGGCGAGACAAAGAAACGTAGAGTAAGTTTGTCTTCTGATCGACAGCCACGCCGTTAACTTTCGTCTTCTTACCAAAACTGCTATGCGTGATGGAACGGAGTTGGTTATTGACGAATGGATACTTCCACACTTCAATGAGTTGATTTTTCTTCGCAGTGACAAACATGAGTGTATTTTCCGGATGCATGTCGGGTACCCAGAAGGCAATGCTATCGATGTTTTTTCCGGCGCCATTGACCATCCACTGGGGTGGGATGTTTACGGAACCAAAGGACTTGTGCTCTTGGGCAGCGCCAACACTCTTAGGTCCTATTGTCTTGTAATCAAAGGCGTTAGCAGAGGTTTCGGTAACAACTGCTGCTTGGAGTATTATGTAGATGACCACACCTACAAGCCCGAGCATCCGAATGGGTGAAGCATTGAGTCGTATTAACATGTGAGAGCAGACTGGATTCGTGACAGAACATATTGTGCCGGCTTCTAGAAAGCTGACCGAGAATAGAGAACCTACTGCGGGAAACCCATTTTAACCAGATTTCCCGATCAATTTCGTTAAAAAGCCCACTATTCGGCTCAAATAATCGAAAAATCTGACTCAAAATGGGTATTCTTGGGCGCGAGAGGTATATTCCCAGACTGTTTGAAAACTCAGGTTTTTGCCAGGCGATGGGAAAATTGTTGTTGAATGGGCCACGCCAACCTCCTGACCATAGCCATGACAATGGCTCGCAAACTTTTCACTGGAGCACGTAGCAAACGCTTCCGGAAAGACGACTTGATGGAATGTGGAGACATAATATCGACAATGATATGAATCCGGCCCTCATCTGAATCATTGAAGGCTTCGTGTGGAACTGTGGGATCGAACCACCACAATTCGCCCTCCTGCATGCGGGTTTCTTCTCCACCGGCCTTGAAACGACTGCCTGTAACACTTTTAAGCACAAGGTGATATCGGTCACGCAACAACCAGTAGAGGCCATCGTCTGTATGGGGATAAATTGTACCATGGGGCCTGAGTTTTACAATGACGGCCCGACCCATAGCCCCGTCCATGCTCTCAACAAGGTGATCCACATATTCTGATGCATGAGGGAAATACGACGCCATGGGCGACGGATGACCTCTGTACCGTACCGGCATCGCTGCTCTTGTCTTAGAATCAAGTACTGCTTGATCAGCATGGGATCGTAACGTGATCGTTTGCGTCTCACGCTGCTTGGGGACATTTTTCTGCCGACTCGTGTCTACGAGCCATTGCTCTGAATGTACCGTGATTTCATTAAGGAAAGGACTTACATCAATGCCGTTTTCAACGAGCTTGAAATGCTTCATATATTCCTCCTTTCACAGATGTTCTCTGTGACAATAATTTTCTATTCGCGCAAGTATATGCGCATTAATACCTATCGCAATATATAAACTAGATTATCATCAATATTTAGCTAAAATTACTATTATTACAATTCAGTAGTATAAAACCTTTTTTCACAAAGTCCAGAGGTTTTAAGCCAAGAAGTGCAAAAAAATGCTCAAATTGGGATCTAGTTACTATTTTAGTTTTAATGGGTTCTGGTGGATTTCCAAGAAGGGGGGGCAAGTCACCGGAATCTAAGTTCAAACGGGTTTGCTATTCGAGTTTCCTATAGAGTGAAATGCGACAGGTCTCGCCTTTGGTCGTCGGTGGTTAGAATTCGACTGACTTGTCAAATAGAAGGAGCCAGCGTATTATCGGCGGAAAAATAACGATGTTTGAAGGGGTAGGGGTTCCTGCCTCAACTCATTAGTGCTGTTGAGTTCCATGAGTAATCGTTGGGAGACGATTTGCGAAGCGTTGCTTAGCTATTTTTGCTTTAGCATTAATTCAGTTGTATTTTCGGTACAAAACGTGTTGTATCGATCAGTTCTTTTCTTTCATTGATTCTTCCGTCAATTACCGGCATATTATTGTGTTTGAAAGCCAATTGGTTGGGCGTTTGATCGGCGTCCCTGTACTCGAGAGGTATATAAGACTCAACTGATTCGTATCCCAGGACTCAGCTACTGCTAGCCAAAACCTGGAGACGCTTTCACTGAAATCGGCGCATTAAAGTCGAACAAAAAATAAGTTTCATGAATAAGCTTCCAGGATTTTTGCTGCAAGACAATAGTCGCAACAAAAGGTAACTAGAAATGAGTAATGATAGCGAAACTAAATCTATAGCAGATATCTCGGAGCACCTGAAGGGGCAAGCGGGAAACTATTTTCCTGAGCTTGGTGGAAGCGAAGTCATGGTTACACTACTGAGCGAACGACGGCGTACAAACTCGGCATTATACCGTTTCGAATTAGCAGGTCATGGAGTGCGCCGAAACGTCCTGGTCAAAATTCCGAGTCTGCGGGGTGGTGTCCTCCGCGATAAGCGCCCCTATTTTCTTCCTGAAACCGATCAGCTAATTAAGTATCGTGTTCAGTATGCCGCAATGATCGCCCTCCACGCTCGATTTGGAAACCTCACCGACCCAAGATTCGGGGCAGTCCGACCATTCGAACTTCTCCCAGACTATGACGCTTTCGTGATGGAGGAGATCGCTGGTAAAACGATCAAACAATTGCTACGCAAATCGAATCGATTGCAATCGCCATTGGGGATAGGTGAGCTTCGAGGTGTTTTCGAGAATACCGGCGCATGGCTACGGGAATTTCACGCACTACCTGTTGATCCAAATACCGAGGTCATTCACTCGAATAGTGTAGACCTGGTCGATCGAATCGAAAAGTTAACGGGTTTTCTCGAACGTGCAATTAACGATGAGAACTTCTTCCGACCGCTCGCCGAGAGGGCAGGGGAAGTCGCTCGAAATACGTTAAAGGATCCACTGCCGCTCGGTGTGCGTTTCGGTGATTTTGGGCTTACGAATGTCCTGGTGTCTACCGATAATCGGATCACTGGAATCGACACACAGGCGATTTGGTACACCCCGATATACGAAGATATCGGCTACTTTCTAACGGGCCTTAAGACCTACCGCCCCCAGGTGCTGAGTTTGGGGCTTGCATTTGGTACAGATCGCATTGGGATGTTGGAATCCGCTTTTCTTGAAGGATATTTTCAAACAGATCCGATTCCCCTACGTGAAATCCGTGTCTACGAGATAGCTAGATTATTGGAAAGGTGGTCAGCTAAGTCTGTACGGGCCCATAGTCAACAGGGCGTTGGGGCTAAATTTGGTACCGCTATCCTAAACCATTTCATGCGTAGAACCATCTTGTCATTGCTCAAGGAGGCTAGTAAATTATGAATGAGAAACTGCTTTCTGTACCTGTCGGGGAACACCCATTCCCAGACGAGAATAGCAGCGCTTCGGCGCACTCGAATGCCGATTTCGACCTGCACGGATTTGTAGGTATTCGTTGTATAGATGCGACTCCCAAGGATGTTGCGATTGTGGTGCGGCAACTCGGCCCCATCGGAATGCCTCTGGATCGCGAGCCTGATATCGTGATTCGCTTTGTCGACCGCATTCATTCCTCGTCGCCTATGCGTTTTCTCGATCTCAATGATGCAGCGTTCACGGACGATGCATTTTTTATCCTAAAGGGTAAGCATAAGTCGCGCACGAAAGTTCAAATTCCATTTGACACTATCGGGAAACGTTGTGAAATTATCTGTGAACGTGGTCTGGCTGCGGTTCCAGAGCTCATTGCAATCGTCAATCAAACGGCATTGGCAAAAGGACTTCTTCCGTTACACGCTTCAGCTTTTAACTACGAAGGAGTGGGTGTATTAGCCACTGGCTGGGCAAAGGGAGGCAAAACGGAGACTCTGCTGGCTTTTATGGCTAATGGCGCGGATTACGTGGGTGATGAGTGGGTTTATTTAGACGCGGGTGGAAAGCGAATGCTTGGGATTCCGGAGCCCATTCGCATTTGGGATTGGCATCTCGATCATCTGCCTAATTATCGTGCGAAACTCAGTACAAAGAAGCGTCTCGTATTAGGGCTGCTCAATGTCCTCGCCAAAGGAATGAGCTGGCTTGCTGGATCCGCGACAGGCCAGGCTTCCGCTCTGAAGAAGTTTCTGATCCGTGCGCTCCCACTCATTCGGAAACAGCTGTACGTGAATTGGGCGCCGGAAGAAATATTTGGTAAGTCTTCTGTCACTCTGGCAGGGATGCCCGACAGAATCATCTTCGTCGCTTCCCACGAATCGGACGAGATTACCGTTGAACCCATTGACTCAGCCGAGGTCGCACGTCGTATGATTTTCTCGCTCCAGGACGAACGTGATGACCTGGTGGCATACTATCGCAAATTCCGCTTCGCTTTCCCCGATCGACCTAATGATCTGATTGATGGGGCAGATGAAGTGCAGCGGGAGATGCTTGATAGAGCATTTGAGGGCAAGAAGGCCTACGTGGTCCACCATCCCTATCCAGTTGAAATTCCGTTGCTTTTCGAGGCGATCCGCAAGCTCCTTTAAGATGGCACCAACGTGCTGTGAGCTTACTGTTTTGTTTTGAATGATCTTGCTTAAATTAACTTAACAATGGATGTCGATCGTTTGCGAACGCAGGAACATCGATTTAGCGATCATCTTCGGAAAAATGCGAATCGTTATTTTGACGATATTTCCGAAAATTCTGTATCGGTTTATCTGGTTCATAGAGCTGAACGTCACAACTCACAATTGTACGAATTTCGCTTAACGGATCGAGATACATCCCATTCGGTCTTTGTCAAAGTGCCGTTTGCATCGGCCAGCGTCGATCCAGGAGAAGTGACGACATACTCGAATTGGGATCGACCTCGTCTATTTCCGAAGACAGATCCGCATTTGAAGGGCCTATTTGAGTATCGCTCGTTACAGGCTATTCACGATCATTTTGCGCAATTGGGCGATCCACGATTCGGTACTATCCGAGTTCTTGATTTGTTGGAAAATCCTTATACCATTATCATGGAGAAAGGAAGAGATCCAGGTTTTCGCAATTTTTTCCGTAAGGCGCATCGTTTGCGGCCTGGTTTGTTGTCGGATCGACTTTTAAATGGTTGTCGCAATTCGGGCGCATGGCTAAATGAGTTTCGCAATCTGTCACCACCGGAGCATTGTGAGACACGTCATTCTAAAGCTGAAGAGGTTCAGAGTATATTGGAGGCCTTGATTGTTTTTGCGTTGAAAAGCGGCGGTCGTCGATGGTTTTCTCATCAGTTTCAACAACGGCTGCTAGTGGCGGCCGAATCGTTTTTACCGAGCAACCTGATATTAGGTATGACCCATACGGATTTTGCACCCCGGAATATTCTGCTAGGTCATAATGGACGTATAACCGTATTTGACTCAATAGGTCACTGGCGGGCTCCAATCTACGAGGATCTAGCCTATTTTCTGATTCGTCTTAAAGTATCGATGCCGCAGATGATGAGCCAAGGGCGATTGTTTGAGGCAGCGACACTAATCAAGCTTGAAAAGGAATTCTTAGGTGGGTATTTTGGACACCGCCCGATTCCGATGGCTCAGATTCGATTATATGAGTGCATTCTATTACTGGAGCAATGGGCTGCAATGGTCTGCCGGTTAAAAGCGTCACGAGGTGTGCGGAAAATTGGCATGCGATGTCAGGTCAAAATTGGACTGCCTTATCTGTCGCATTACATAAGCCGTGCTTTGTCTGAAATCGAAGCCTAACCAATCCGATGTAAGCTATACAATTCACAGGACGTGAAAGGTCTCTTGTTGGTCTTACGACGATACCAAATACAGGAACATCTCCAAATATGAATTCTATATTAAAACCTACCACGCAGGATCATATGACACGGCCAAATTTTATTTACATCGGTACCAGTAAGGCTGGTTCAACCTGGATTTTTAATTTGTTGAGTCATCACCCTGATGTTTTCATGGTGCCGAACAAAGGCCTGTATTTTTTTGATACCCACTATAAGCGGGGTCTGGATTGGTATCTGGGCCATTTCACCGCCTCGAGTAATTTTCGTGTACGTTGTGAGATTTCACACAGTTACCTTTTTTCGCAGGATGCCTGCCACCGAATCGCCGACCTAAATCCAGAAACAAAACTTATGGTTTGCGTTCGTGAGCCGGTCGAACGGGCATTTTCGGAATATCTGGATTTCGTCAAGAATGGTCGCTTTCAAGGGAGCTTTGAAGAAGCCCTGGTGCAATTTCCATCTCTGAAGGATCATGGGCGATACTACACTCACCTTCGACCTTACTATGATCTATTCGGGCCAGAACAAATTTTTGTCGGCGTGTTTGATGACATAAAAACCGCATCAGAAAATTTCGCCAATCGAATGTTTTCTTTCCTTGAAATCGAACAGATAGTAAACCAGGCGCATTTAAGGAAAAAGGTCAATGCTGGAGGGATACCCCGATTCGGCCTGTTAACCAAAGGTGCCAAATGGGGTTCCAAAACATTAAAGCGTCTGGGTATGAGAAAAATGGTCGGATTCGCCAAGCGTTCTACAGCAATTAAAAATTTTTTGTATAGGCCATTCACAGAAAAAGACCGTCCCACGATACGTGAAGAAACGCGGTTAATGCTAAAAAACGAATATAAAGATGAAGTCCTGCAATTGGATGAATTGGTCGGTACTAATTTGCAATCCCGCTGGGATTATATGTAAATGTTTTGACAGCAGCGTGAATTCGCGCAATCACCTAAGAAACCTGTACAAGATCTCGCAGATGGGTACATCACGGAGTTAAAAGTGGTATCAAAATGCTCGCATACGACCCGTATGCTGTGCTTTTTTGACCTCTTTTGTCCTGCACCCGTTGATCGAAATATTGAACAGGTTCTAAGTACTCCTTCAATTACGGCCCCACTCGCTTCATTCATTAATCTCGCTAAATGTCAAGTAAATAGTTCACAATAAATATGTGAAATAGTTGCTTGAACCGAAAGGCGGTGTAACGGATAATCTTACGAAGAATTTGGCAAGGTATTGGTTTCACAGTGCTTCAATATTCTTAATTTCGCCTAAAGCTAACGATGGTTGTTTTCTTAAGCGTTGAATCAAGAGATTGACCCGGAAACCGAGAGCAACCGCTGTTTACAGGATCATTAATCAGAATAAGCCTGTGGATCAACCGCAGTAATAAATCATTACCCGAAAAAATACTGTGGAAACTATCCGCTGAATAATTGGTCATAATTAGGTTCAATTTTACCCGGTTTTTGCTCAAGTAGCTGATGTCCCGTCTTTTCACGGTGGCTGCGAGATATCTTGTCGAATGGAACCGACTAGCCTTCCAGCTCTAGAGGCTAGAACACTAAAATTTGACGATACCTGGTTTCTAGTTTACCTTACTCGGTCGGCAGTCTCTTTATGAATACAGGAGAATACACGGTGACAATGATATTTTGGATTTCATTTGGTTTGCTATTCTATGTATACATAGGATTCGCCGGATTGGCAATCATCGTTGGAGGCATTCTTAATCGGCGCGTCGATAAAAAATATATTACTCCAAAAATGACCCTTATTATAGCTGCCTATAATGAAGAATCCAGCATAGCAGACAGGCTCGAAAACGCCTTAGAGTTAGATTATCCCAAAGACGCCCTCGAAATCATTGTAGCTTCAGACGGTTCCAGTGACAATACAGACCGAATCGTCACTGACTATGCTGATCGGGGAGTAAAACTAGTAAAATTGCCACGGAGAGGTAAGATTCATGCCTTAACAGACGCTGTACTCCACGCCACGGGTGAAGTTTTGGTGTTTTCTGATGCTAACTCCTTCTATGAACGGATGGCATTACGTGAACTAATCGCTAACTTTGCTGATCCGGAGGTCGGTGGAGTCTGCGGCAATACGATTTATTCGAGAGAAGAACATAGCGATTCTTGTAGTCAAGGTGAAACTCTTTATTGGGAATATGATAAGTGGCTAAAGCAGGTAGAGAGTGCTACGGGTAGCATAATTTCGGCAGATGGAACGATTTATGCCGTTCGACGTGAGCTTTATCGTCCGGGCAATGATTTTGCAGTTACTGATGATTTCGCAATTTCGACTGGAGTAATCGAACAAGGATTTCGTTTAGTGTTTGAGCAAGAAGCACGAGCTTATGAATATGCTGTTCCAGTTGCCAAGCGGGAATTTTCACGTAAGGTACGGATAATGACAAGAGGTCTTCGGGGTGTTATAAGTCGAAAAAATTTGTTCAACCCATTTAGATACGGATTTTATTCTATCATCTTGTTTACCCATAAAGTTTTGCGTCGGTTAGTATTTATAATGTTAATCACTCTATGCGTGAGCAACCTTTTTTTATTGTCAAGTAGCACTTTTTTTGTTTCATTTGCCATGTTACAGCTAATTTTTTATATATTGGCCGGAGTAGGTTATTTGCTTCATAGTCGAGATTTAGGTAAGTCACGGATTTTATATATTCCCTTTTTTTATTGTATGGCGAATCTCGCTGCTTTAATCGCAGTTAAAAATGTTTTACAGGGACAAAAAATCGAGCAATGGGAGCCACAAAGACACAATTCCTAGGAACGGGGAATAAATAAATTGTCCATTATGGCGCAGTATTATTATTTGTCTTCATTCGTATAGCAATGGACTCATGGATCCAGGTACAATTGAACATTATTTCGATCAATGAATAAGGGTGTTATTATTGGATTATGTGTATATGAAGACGATGATTCGTACCAAAGATAGTGGGTGGAGTTGTCAACCAAAATCTAATTATTTTTCATTTCATCGTCGAATGTTAGGACGGATTTTTGATTTGTGTAATAAAGAAAAAGTTTGGTAACTGGATATGAAAAGGATTCAGCAATCAATAATTGGGCTGGTCATTTGCCTTTCTCTTTTCCTCAATATTGAGCGGTTGGATTACGTCGAAGACAATGTGATAAATATCAGCAGTTTTGTCTATGTGCTTGGGATTGTCACGGTTGTTGCTATAATTGCATTTCGCCCCGTTTGGCGCCTTAGTAAATCGACTCTTGTTATTGCAACGCTTGCAATTTATCTATTTTGTAAGACAGTTTTATTCACAAAACAACCATTACTTGGTGGCATTCAATCTTATGTTTCTTTTACGGAAGTTATTTTACTTTGCTTGTTGATAATACTTGCCCGACGATTCGCGCGGGCGCTTCAGAAGCTAGAGGAACTTTTGGCAGCCCTTACATTACCGGATGGTGGACCATCTGTACGTACCCTCGAGGAAGCAGCTGAGGAGGTAAAGGCTGAAATGCACCTTAGTCGGCGCCATGAACGCTCGCTTAGTGTGGTCGTTGTAGATTATAAGTGCGAACAGAACCAGGAGATGCTAGGTCGAATATTTGATGATCTCAAGTCGTTGCTGGAAAGCCGCTATGCGGCCAGCTGCTTTGCTCGCCTGATAAATAGTGCCATTCGGCGCACGGATCGTCTCATAGAAGTTCGTGGACAGAACCGCTTCATTGTTCTTTGCCATGAAACAGATGGAGATGGATTAAGTCAATTATTGCAACGCATACAATCTGGAGCTGAAAATGAGATGGGAGCTGACATAGCCTTTGGAACTGCATCGTTCCCTGATGAAGCACTTACTTTTGAAGAGTTATTAAACAAAGCGGAAACACGCCTTGATCGAAACGGAGAGAGCACAGGGAGCAGACTCTCCTCAAGGGTTGAGAAGAGAACATCTCGATGAATATTAATTCAATTATAGTGAGGAGGTTTAATAGTGTCCTCGAATGACAAACAACTAAATGAAAACCAACTAGATGAAAACCAATCTGATGGTTTGGAGTGGATCGCAGCGAGTCAGCCGCTAGTGGGTAACAAAATTTACCTTATCGGAAAGCGTATTTTAGATCTGGGAGTGGTTCTGCTATCCGCACCGATATGGGGTCCGTTGCTATCATTATGCGCGTTAGCGATTAAGCTGGAATCACCAAAAGACTCTCTATGGTTCAAGCAGTTACGAACGGGAAAAGGGGGGCAACGGTTTTGTATGTACAAGTTTCGAACGATGGTTCCGAATGCGGAGGAATTAAAAAAGGAACTTGCCGATTTGAATGAATTGCAATTTCCAGATTTTAAAATTACCAATGATCCACGTATTACCAAAGTAGGCAAATTTTTGCGTAAGACGAGCCTTGATGAGTTACCGCAAATTTTGAATGTTTTGCTCGGAGATATGAGTCTTGTGGGGCCGCGACCTACCTCGTTTGGAGCTGAAACCTATTCACTTTGGCACACGGTAAGGCTTGATGTGCAACCTGGATTAACAGGTTTGTGGCAAGTAATAGGGCGTGGCTCCATAGAATTCGATCAACGATTGCGCCTTGACATCGCTTATATTGAACACCGTAGTTTTTGGGTAGACTTGCAAATTCTGTTTCGTACGGCTAGTGTCGTTGTCCAGCAGCGCGGCAAATGACGAAGGCAAAGAGAAGAACATTTTGTGTTCAGGAATACCTTTTTTCAGTGTATGTGTATTTTCACGAAGAGCCTCCTACGATCCTCTTTAAGGAAACTTAACCACTGAAAAAGATATCTTTGAACACGAAGTGTACAAACAGGATTAACTTCATGGCCTTTTTATAATTGCAACAGGCGAAAATTTATATCCCGTTACACTCTTCGCAATTGGAGTCCCGATAACTATGTGCGTAGGTTTTTAACGGAAAATTACCGAAGTCATTATCTGTTATATACCTTGTCTCCTTCTGCAACCAAGGAAACAATCCTGTAATGTCCAGATCGACTCCCGCCGAGCCATAGTTGAATGAAAGAGGTCATCGTCCCGGCTAGTGTGGCCTGGTAAGCGCCAAGAGTAAACTATTTTGGCCTATAATCCGAAATCTATACCTTTCGCGTTCAAGAATGCCCGTTTTGAGCGGCTAGATTTTTGTGAAGGAATAAGCGTAGAACTGTAGGAAGAGTCATCTCTTTCAAGGTTCTACAACGACGCCCTTGGCGAAAAAATATGCGCTGAAAATGGGTATTCTTGGACGCGAGAGGTTTATATCCGTAATCGCCTTTAAGCCTATACATGAGTAAGGAGAAATTTGCGTGAACATCTTAATTGCCAGTCCCATTTATTCTGGCGCTATCGAGAAGCTAAGAGAAAACCACGATGTGATTTGTGCTTTCGATGGCAGTCAGGAGGAGCTGTGCTCCACAATCGCTGATCGAGAGGTATTAGTTTTTCGCAGTGGGATTCAGGTTACGGCTGATGTTCTTTCTTGTGCTCCCAACCTCCGGCTTATTGTACGTGCTGGCTCAGGAATTGATAATATTGATGTGGCTCAGGTTGAGAAACAGCAAATCAAACTCATTAGGGTTGCTGAACCAGGTGCTAAGGCGGTAGCGGAGATGAGCTTTGCATTGATGCTGGCCTTGTCGCGAAACCTTATGGAAGCAGATAGGCTATTGCGACAAGGACACTGGGCTAAACATGAGCTTACAGGACATTTGCTGAATGGAAAAGTACTTGGCATCTTGGGTCTGGGAAGCATTGGTACTTTGACAGGAGAGCGTGGGGTAGCCTGGGGAATGGATGTATTAGGATGTGTTGGAAATCCTACCCAAGAGAAAGCTGATGGGTTAGCAGCGAAGGGTATACGTCTGTGCGAGATGTCGGAGGTGCTCAGGATGTCTGATTACCTTAGTATCAGTGTACCTCTCAATTCCAATACACGAAATTTGATTGATTCTGAAGCTATTGCCGTGATGAAGCCGGGCGTTTGTTTAGTCAATCTGGCGCGGGGTGGAGTGGTCGATGAGGTTGCTCTCTATCAGGCGTTGATTAGTGGACATATTTCTGGAGCTGGGATGGATGTTCATGCTGATGAGGGCGAGGGTAAAATATCGCCATTGGCAGAATTACCAAATACTATCCTGACCCCGCATATCGGGGCGAGTACCATCGACTCTCAACGAGAGATCGGCAAGATTGTAATTGATGCCATTGAATCTTAATTGATAGAGTAAGGTAAATAATGTTAAGAAAAACAACGAAGTTTAAGCAAATGCTCCACTCAGGGAAGATGGAATTTCTTATGGAAGCACACAATGGCTTAAGCGCCAAAATTGTTGAGGAAGCGGGCTTTGAGGGAATTTGGGGCAGTGGGCTCGCCATCTCCGCTGCACTCGGTGTGCGCGACAATAACGAGGCAAGCTGGACGCAAGTCCTGGATACCGTGGAATTTATGGCTGATGCCAGTACTATTCCAATATTACTGGATGCTGATACAGGCTATGGTAACTTTAATAACGTCCGTCGCTTAGTCAACAAGTTAGAGCAGCGTGGTATTGCAGCCATGTGCATCGAGGACAAACTATTCCCGAAAACCAATTCCTTCATTGGTGGCGAGCAACAGCCTCTTGCTGAGGTCGATGAGTTTGTTGGTAAGATTAAGGCCGCTAAAGATACCCAACAGGATAGCGATTTTTGTGTGGTGGCTCGAGTTGAAGCCTTTATTGCGGGATGGGGCTTGGATGAAGCCTTAAGGCGCGCCGAGGCTTATCATCAAGCTGGTGCCGACGCAATTCTTATGCACAGCAAGCTTGATTCGCCTGATGAGATACTGGCGTTTATGAAGGCGTGGGAGAACCGTTGTCCAGTGGTCGTAGTCCCCACCATGTATCACACGACCCCAACCCAGGTTCTTGAGGACGCTGGGATCAGTATTGTAATTTGGGCGAACCATCTAATACGGTCAAGTATCACGATCATGCAACAGAATGCGGCAAAGATCTATCAGTCAAGATCTTTGCAATTGGTTGAACGCGAGATTGCGCCTGTGAAAGAGATTTTTCGGCTACAAGGAGCTGCAGAGTTAAAGGTTGCAGAGGATGTGTATCTGCCTACAAACGCTGACTCAGAGCAGGAATCCAAGCCACAGGACATGCAATCTAGTCCTCAAAATGGAGATATGCCCGAGCAAACGCTTGAAGATAATGGCAAATCCACGGCAGACTCAACGTTACAATCACAATCCAAGCAGACGAATTTCAAGGATAACGGCTCTAAACCAGCTGTGATTGTTATTGACCTGGACTGTATTACAGGGCTCCAGACCGCGCGGATTTATGCCGGACATGGTGTGCCGGTGATCGGAATCGCTTCCGATTCCGCGCACTTTAGCTGCCGAACAAAGGCTTGTGATGAGGTTATCACATGCAACACTGATAGTATGAGCTTGATTCACACCCTAGAGGGACTTGGCGCCCGGTTAGATCAGAAGGCTGTCCTTGTACCCTGTGCCGATCATAGTGTTCTTATGCTCTCTAGACATCGGCGACGACTTCAAAAGTGGTTCCACATTGCGCTACCCGAGCCTCGTGTAGTAGACATGCTGACCAACAAAATCGCTTTCTATCGCTATGCCCAGGAGGCCAATCTACCTATTCCTGGAACCTTTTTACTTACTAACAGGGAAGAAGCCACGGAGGCGGCTACACTCCTCTCGTTTCCTTGTATTCTTAAGCCAACCTACAAATCCGCTACTTGGCGCCAAAACACTGGTACCAAAGCCTTCAAGGTGGAGAGCGCTGAAGAATTTCTTGTGATCTATGATCGCTGTTGCAAATGGGCAGACGAGTTGATCGTGCAGGAATGGGTGCCGGGCGGTTCCGCAAGCCTCTATTCGTGTAACTGCTATTTCAACGGAGCCAGTGAGCCTCTTGTAACATTTTCTGCCCGCAAAATCCGCCAATGGCCTCCCGAAGCAGGAACGAGTACGATGGGTGAAGAGGTTAGGAACGACGATGTCGTCGATGAAACTATTCGTTTGTTTAAGGCTGTCAACTATAGAGGGTTAGGATACCTTGAGATGAAACGTGATGAGCGGACCGGGAAACACTATATCATTGAACCTAACGTAGGACGGCCAACGGGTCGGAGTGCTATTGCCGAGGCAGGAGGAGTTGATCTCCTTTATACACAATATTGCGATCTTGTTGGATTGCCGCTACCGGCTAATCGTGAACAGAAGTTTGTCGGAGCCAAATGGATCCATTTGCGACAAGACATTCGGTCGGCTTGGTATCATTGGCGCAAAGGGGAATTGGGAGTCATAAACTGGTGGAAATCAGTACGAGGCCGGAAAGCCTATGCCGTATTTTCCTGGAGTGATCCGGCACCTTTCTATACCGAACTTCGGAATAAGGCGGTCCAGTTGCTACTGCGTGGTAGCAGACAACGGTAATTACACAACAAACAAAGGCCATTGAACGAAAAGAATTTGCTAGATTGTGATAGTCGCTTTTTGTTTGTATTCAAAGTTCGATATCAGATATATATCGAGCTAAGTGACTGATGGAGTAAGTAGAATACGGATAAAAAGACGAGTAAGGTGGCAAACCCTTTTCCATTCCTAAAGCTTCGATCTGATATCCTATAGAGGCCCAACACCTGGAGATGTGGAGGATTTCTTTCGGTGGAATTCCAAAATGATTTGTGTAACCTCACTAGTCACTTGATCTTCTGACTGTGTTGCATCAACTTTAGCAAAATCACTACCCACAATTCCTTCCAGTTTCAGATATTCCTGGCGTCTGCTTTCTAACATTTCCAGGGTCCCTTCCCCTTTGCGAGCAAAAAGAACTTCTGCTGGGGCATCTAAGTAGATGATAAGGTCAGGTCGAGGGTAAAAATTCCGAAGAATCCAACCATGTATATGACGGCTAATGGTTCGGTATCCCGTTGTTGGTATGACGTCATGGAAGTAGTAGTCGAGTAAAAAATCTCGGTCGAGTATAACGAGGTTGCCTTGCCGCCGATAGTACCAGACGACTCCTTGGCGAAACCATTCTTCCGGCAGATATACGGCGAGGCGGAGTAAAGCCTTCAGTTCTACCCAAATACGCCTGATAAAGCCCTTTGGAGGAGATTTCGGCCGATTTGGATCTGGGGGGCCAGCCATGTCAGGTCGTCCTCCCCGAAGACGCTTTATTTCCAAAACAAGACGCGTTGTTGGCAGCATAAGGTGACTGCTTTCAAGATTTACGCCCATGTAGACGTATTTGACTTGTAAATCGGACTGATCTGCCAAACGCTTTCCAATCGTCGTTTTTCCGGCCCCATCTGCTCCAACTAATGCAAGGGTAAACATAGACTATTTCAATTTTAGGGGCTCATAAGGTGCCGGATACAGCTGGAATTGCAAATATCTGGAAAAAAGGCCCATGAAAAAAAGCACAAGTAACCCTTTTTATTAAACATTAAACCAGGATCATCCGAAGGCTGGTCAGCGGGCTTCTTTTGCGGATTTATACTGGGTCGAATTTATTTAATTCGTCCACTACAGTTGACGACTCTAAATATAGCCCATCTAGTGAAAAAAAAGCAAATTCGATCTACCTGTGTATGCTACTGAATACAAATGATGTGTGTTTTATGCCATATAGTGCTAGACGTGTTGACTCTACAGAAACAAGTATTTGTGTGATAATTTACACATGTTTCGGTGATTAAAATTGATTTATTGTATAATCTTTGTTATATAAATAGGGGTTCAGGGGCGCGATGTTTACGAGGGGTGTACTATCCAGGTCACAATTCAGTTTGGACAATTCCACGCGCTCCAATAAGGTTATCTATAACGCAAAGATATTTGGTATGGAATTATGATCGCTCTATCACATTTTTCAGGTACAACATGGAATCGGTTTAGTGTTCGATTCATTATTGTTGCAATTCCTGTGTTTTTGGGAATATTTGTGGTTTCACGATCATTTCTATTTGAAGACCTAAGCTTCGGACTCATTCCTCTGTTCAGTATCGATTCGAACATTAAAGTAGAACCCACTACACATAATTATCTGGAAGTGGTTAAGGGTCGCAGTACCTCGATGATATTTGTGCTTCACAATAAAGAAATATCCCCTATTACGGTAAACGGAACTATCCTGGCTGGTGCAAATAGAGGAGAATTCGAATTGATTGCGGGCGGCGCACCATTTAAGTTAGCGCCCGGAGCCAGCCAAGCAATTGAGGTTAGATTCAACCCAGCATTACCGTTAGGAACCAAGCGAGCGAAATTGAAGATTGTTGGCGAAACACCCAATGAGTTTCAGGTTGTTGTACCATTGGCGGGAATATCTGTAGATTCCCACCTGAGGGATAGTAATGTCGTTCATGAGGAGGTTCAAGTTGGCGGCTCAGCCGGAATCTATAATGTAACGACCGCTGCAAATCTGACCGCAGTCAATGGAAATTTGTATTTGGCTGCAATTTCTACTAACCCGGATATTCCGGTGACCTCTGTTTCAGGACTAGGACTAACCTGGGATTTAATAAAGACACAGTGCTCCGGTCGAAATAAGATCACTCGCATTGAGGTTTGGATGGCACAAGGGATAGCCAGAGGTGACAGTTCTGTGATGGCAACCTTTTCAAGCGCACCCTCCAATGCGGTTATCGTCGCGTCACGTTATTCTGGAGCGGATGAAACGACACCGGTTGGCCAAATTGTATCGGGCAACACCAATGGCCAGGATGGAGCCTGCTCAGGGGGCACTGATAGTGCCTTTTATTCGTATAATATGAATAAGGTGGAAAGCAGATCGGTTATTTATGGCGCTTTCTCCATGCGAAATACAGAAAATTCACCTGGAGCTGGATATTTCGAACGGGCTGATGTTGCTATGGGTAACGGTGATCAAGCTGCTTCAGTCGCGACAGAAGATATGCTGGCTTTAACGTCAACGGTGAGGATTGATGGTAGATTTAGTAGCATGGTCGATTGGGCATTCGTCGGATTGGCGATCAACCCGAAAGGAGGCAGCAACATATCTGCATCCGCAGTAACGACTAGTAGTTCTGGTGCGAAACCAATTATTAGTAGCACCGGTTCAAGGCGAAATTCTGACAACGCTATCAGCGGCAATCTTGCCATTGCGGTTGCTAACGACACCTACCCGACTGAGGGCACCACGACTAATCCGACCAATGTTTCGACAGTAGGAGCTCGATCCAAAACAACTGGAGGGTTAACCGGAGCGAAGGTGTCGGTAGATAACAGTGCTACCGATAGTCGCTTCACCCTGGATACACCGAGCGACCACAGTAGAGTCAAATTCGAAGAGATTCAACAAGGTTCGACTACCGGTCTCGCTAGCGTGTCAACGAATACAAATCTAACGGCAGTGGCAGGTAATCTTTATTTGGCGGCGGTATCGACCCGGGCATCGGTTGAAATTGATTCTATGACAGGATTAGGATTGACGTGGATACCGATATTGAATCCTATGTCCGAACAGTGCTCTGGACGCAACGCGACCAGTATTACAGTGTTTATTGCTCAAGGGTTAACGACTAGTGACAGCCCGGTTACAGCAACTTTTGTCAACGCTCCATCGACAGCTGTGATTGCTGTTTCACGCTATTCTGGAACCAATAGCACGACACCGATTGGAGACATTGTATCTGGCAATACCAACGGCCTAAACGGAGCATGTACCGGTGGCATTGATAGTGCCGCCTATGGGTTTAATTTAGCAACAGCAATAAACGGCTCTATAGTCTATGGAGCAGTTACTATGCGGAATAAAGCCCACACACCGATAGCAAGTTATACTGACCAGGTTGAACTGGCCCACGGCAATGGTGGTGAAATTGCCTCCATTGCGACAGGTAATATGCCTGTTTCGAGTTCATCAACACAGATCGAAGGGAAATTCAGTGATGCCGTCGATTGGGCAGTCGTTGGGCTGGTAATCAATCCGAGTGAAAAGGATATTAGTAAGTCGTTAAAATAGCTTATGAATTTTGTGACCCAAGCACTCCGGACAGGAGGCAGTCCGAGCATAGAAATCGTAGCGGGGAAACCCTATTTTCGCTTAAACCGAAGGGTACAAGTAACGGATTCTGATTAGCATGGGTTGTACGAGGGTAGCGCGCAGCAAGAAAAATTGACTTTGATAAATCGTTATGCAATATTACGGATTCTCTTGAAAAAGAATCAAGGTAGCGACCGTTGCTTTGGTCAGGCTATACCTTTCGCGGTCAAGAAAGCCCATTTTGAGTGGGTGTATTTTCGTGAAGGACGCGGCATAGAATCACGGGAAGAGTCATCTTTTTCAAGGCTATATAACGACGCTCTTCGCTAAAAGACGCGTGCTGAAAATGGGCATTCATGGGCGTGAGGTAGAGTATAGATGCGGCTTTAAAATTGACCAGTGAGCCAATGGGGATTGTATGTTCCCTCGAAATGTCAGTTGGGCAGGCAAAGACCGGATTCCCGCCAACGCGATAAGGATCGGGATATTCGTTCCAGACAGTTTCTTATCTAAAAAAATAAACAATTAAGGTTAATCGATGGATAAATCAGCCAAACCCCTCGAGGAAATCCATACCGCAGAAAGAGCCAAATGGGACTCACTTGCTCCGGATGATGTCAATAAGAGCGACATACTTGAAGAGGAAGCAAGCTTTCAATCTGTTACAAATAATAGTTATCTACTCCAAGGTATTGCCGATTATTTCGGTGATTTAGCTGGGAAGAAGGTGCTGGAATATGGGTGTGGTTTAGGTAAAAATACTATTTTGTTGGCCAAAGCTGGGGCTGATGTGACAACTTTCGACTTGTCGCCAAAAAGCGTAGAGTATACGAAAAAGCGATCCGAGGCCAATGGTGTATCGGATCGGGTAGAGGCTCATGTTGCGCCCGCAGAAGATCTGCCATTCCCAAATAATGAATTCGATATCGTATTTGGCCAAGCCATCTTGCATCATATAGATACGGCTGCAGGAGCTCCTGAGCTTTTTCGCGTTACCAAGCCGGGTGGAAAGGTTGCTTTCACTGAACCGTTGGGAATGAATCCGCTTCTCAATTTCGTCCGCGAATATGTTCCCTATCCACATAAACATACCCGGGGTGAAGATCATCCATTAAAGGATCAGGATATCAATGGGTGGACGGCAGGTTATAGTGACGTTCGGATAATTTATATTCAACTCCTCAGTATGCTGGAGCGTGGGTTAGGCTTTGGTAAGAAACTACCTGTCCTCCGTAAGGCGGATACCTATTTGCTTGAGCGTTATCCTGCTTTGAGGCGGTACTGCCGGTATGCTGTGTTTCTAATGACTAAATGACAATTTATAGTGTGGATTATTAGCTGGGACTGCTTTTTTTCTACCCAACGACACTATTCTATATCTTTCCCTTTTTATCATATGGGAAATGGAGTGATCGTAGATTTTCGAACTAAACCCCTAAGTATTTTTCCCTTTTTTCTGCGAGAGCTTGATGCAATTCTTGGGATATAGTCATCTGGAAGATCGTTTGAGAAGAATACAGCAGATCTCGATCACTCAACAAACCTCTAACATCAATAATAATTTCGGCTTTCCAACTAACTGTAAGCAAACCCAACTTGGTGTGCTTTCATGCATCGGCGTTCCTGTTATTGCTATTTGAACTACAAGAGCATAATACGAGGATATAACAAGTGGATAGTACTGAGAAAAATGAAATAACCCAACTAAATCCCACGTATTCTTTGGCATTTAGAACTATGGCTGTGCGGCAATTGAGGGAAACAGGATATAGTGTCGCGGAGCTTGGTCTGGCAATCGGTGTGCATCCTGATACGCTCCTATCGTGGATGAGACAGTTTGAAGATGGTAGTAATCAAGAATCTGACGGGAAAAAACAAGAGTCTGCTGGAGACTATGATCTAAAGTTCGAGATGGAAATATTGAAACAGGAGCGGAACAGAATGCGAACTTCTGTGGATCGAAATTTGCAACTTGCTGAGCGTGGCGGGGCTTTAGGGGGTGAGAAATCGCTGGTACCAACCGGAACATTGCAAGATATGCTTGAGACTCTGCTCGAGTCGCGATGGCTCATTTTGGGTATAGTTTTGCTTACTTTGTTAGTGGGTATTGCCCATTTGATGATCGCCGAACCTGTTTATCGAGCAGACGGCTTGTTGGAAGTAGACGAAGCCGGAGCAGATCTCAGCGTTACGGAAAACCTTCCTACGCTTTTCAAAGAAGTATCTCCAGTGACTGCTGAGATCGAAATGCTGAAGTCGCGTCTCGTGCTTGGGCAGGTCGTCGACAATCTTGGTTTGTCCATTACATCAAAACCTGTTCACTTACCTATCGTTGGTGCCGCTATTGTTCGACGGATGCCATCTACGAAGCTCGCAAAGCCCTTGCTTGGTATTGGGGGTTATGCATGGGGAGGTGAACGTATTAAAATCGAAAACTTTAACGTCCCTGAAACTTATTTTGGGGAAGCGTTTACTCTTATTGCAAAACAAAGTGGTCACTATCAGTTTCTCGACCCGAGTGGTAACGAAATATTTCAGGGAGAAGTCAAAAAATTTGAATCGACTCAATTGTCTGAGGGAAATTTGTTCACATTGTATGTGTCGGAGCTTAGGGCCAAACCGGAAACCAGATTTGAAATTATCCACGAAACACGATTAAAACAAATTGAAACCATAAAAAAAGCACTTACCGTAAGAGAAAAAGGTGATAGAACTCGTTTGCTTGAAGTTATCTTCGACTGGTCAGATAAAGAAAGAATAGAGAAAATTACCAACGAAATTATTAGTATTTATGTACAACAGAACTCAGAAAGAAAGTCTGGAGAATTAAATCAGACGATTGGTTTCCTGGAAAAGCAATTAACAATGCTCAGGGATCAAATGCAAATCCACGTAGCGACTTTAAATACCTATCGTCTTGAAAAGGGCGTAACTGATCTGTCCAACGAAAGCAAGATCATCTTACAGAAAATCGTTTCTACAGACGCTCAACTGTCACGACTTAGAGATGAACGGCAAGAACTCATTCAAAAATTCACACCTCAGCATTCTCGAATTATCGCATTGGATGCTCAGATATCAAGCTTAAAAAAAGAGTTGGGTGGTCTCAATTGGAAGGTTAAGCGCTTACCCAATACCGAACAGGAGATTTTACATCTAATTCGTGACGTAGAGGTTGATACGGATCTTTATAGCTTTGTTAAAAATCGACTGCAAGAACTCAAAATGGTCAATGCAGCACCAGTGGGGAACGTTAAAGTTGTCGATTTCCCGGCAGCATCGGATGAACCTGTGAAACCGCAAATAGTACCGATGCTCACGTTGTATACAATGCTGGGAATCAGTTTGGCCCTTGCGACAGTTTTCATCCGTAAAGTATTCCATACTGGAGTCGAGGATCCTGATATTTTAGAGAAGCGGTTTGGCTATCCGGTGTATGCGATCGTTCCCCATAGTGCATACCAGGATAAAATGCTAAATCAACTACAACTAGAAACTAAGGGCTCAGTTGAGCCATCGATATTGATGGCGCAGAATGCGAAAGATCCAGCGAGTGAAAGCATACGCAGTTTACGCACGTCTTTGCATTTTGCTGTTCTGGATGCAAAAAACAATATCCTGCTCATTACCGGCCCTGGTCCAGATATCGGAAAATCTTTTCTTTGTTTAAACCTGGCAGCTGCCCTGGCAAGTGGGGGCAAAAGGGTTTTACTCATCGATGCGGATTTGCGTAAAGGTAAACTACATAAACACTTTGGGATACAGAATGTATCAGGATTGTCCAATTTGATTTCTGGTCGCTGTGGAATTCAGGAAGCAACGCAGAAAACAAGTATTGCAAATCTTCTTGTCATTCCTGCTGGCACCTACCCCCCGAATCCGTCAGAACTATTATTGCATCCACGGTTTGCGTCAGCCTTGGAGCAAATGGCGATAAACTATGATCACGTAATTATTGATTCGCCTCCGATTCTTCCCGTGACCGATGCTGCAATTATTGGTCATTTGGCCGGAGCAACTTTTTTGGTGGTCAAAGCGGGCGAGCATACCCTTCGTTCTATTGAAGAAAGTATAAAACGATTGACGCAGGCGGATGCCAATTTCAGGGGATTTGTGTTCAACGATCTGGCGATGGACAATCCCCGTTATGGTTACGGGAAGCACTATGGTTATTATTCTAGCTATTCTACCGATCAATGACAGCCTGTTGTCGACGTTTAAGAATGCATCTTTAAAAACAAAAAGGTATATAATTTGGTAGTCATCGCAAACTTCAACGTCAGTTTACCTCGTTAATTTAGACAAGAAAGGTTATCTCCGTGCGACCCTTACGCTTGGTAAAGCAAAAAAGGCAAAAACTCATTGTATTAGCCTATCACCGAATTGCGGATCCAAACAAAACTCCGTTGTTGAATCCTCGGTTGGTTAGTGCAGTACCTAATGACTTTGATTGGCAAATGGAATTTTTGGCGGCTAATTATAATGTTGTTTCCATGGAGACAGTCCTCGATAGTTTAGTTAATGACATGTCGCTTCCCCAGCGCGCAGTATTGATTACTTTCGATGACGGATATTTCGATTTCCCGGATTTCGCCTGGCCTATTTTAAAAAAAAGTGGTTTGCCTTGTTCTGTTTTTGTGTCGACAGATTTTGTGGCGAAACCCGTTCAGGCTTTTTGGTGGGATCGACTTCATGCTGCAGTGATTCAAACAGAATCAAGGCAAATCGTGACGCCTACAATGGGCACAATGACTCTCGATAATCCGAAAAATCGTCTGTTAACGTTAAAAAAACTCCAGAACTACGTTAAAACACTAGGTCATAGAAACGCCATGGATTTTGTAGAGAAAATCTGTCAGAAATTAGGTGTCGCCAACCGTGTAAAGCAGGGTTCAATGGATTGGGAGCAGCTCAAAATGTTGTCAAAACAAGGATTAACGCTAGGGGCGCATACGCGTAGCCACCCACTTTTAACACAGATTCCCCTAGAGGAGGCCCGGATAGAGGTTAGTGGATCTTATCAGGATTTAAAAACTGAATTAGATGAAGTATTACCGATCTTTGCCTATCCTAACGGAAGTTATAACGAAGACATTAAAAAATTGATGCACGAAGCAGGAATTGTTATGGCCTTTGCTGTCGGTAACAAAATGAATCATATGATTTCTGAAAATCCGTTAGCGCTGTGGCGCATCAATATAACTCGAAAAACCTCACCTTTGTTGTTCAAATTACGTTTACATCAGTGGTTCTGCTACATCGATAACTGGCGTCGTCAGCTTGTCTAATGACAGGAGATATCAGAATTCTATTATATACCTCTCGGGTTCAAGAATGCCCATTTTCAGCGCGCATCTTTTCGCGAAAGGCGTCGCTGTAGCAGCTTGAAAGAGATGACTCTTCCTGTGCATCTACGCTTAGCCCTCCCCGAGAATCAATCCACTCAAAACGGGCACTCTTAAAAGTGAAATGTATATTCCATAATAATTTAAGTTTTTGCTGGAATGCCAATACCTAAAAAGCTTTTCCCAGGGAAAATAGCTTATATAATGTCGCGTTTTCCGAAATTGACCGAAACTTTCATTCTGCATGAAATCCTGGCGTTGGAAAAAAACAATGTTGCGGTTGAGGTTTTCCCACTTTTACGAGAGCATCAAAAAACCAGCCATCCGGAAGCACTAAGGCTAACCCAATCTGCACATTTCCTTCCTTTTATCTCGCTTCCTATCTTTGCAGCCAATTGGTTTTTCTTTAGTCGCAATCCAAAGGCCTACCTATATGTCTTGGCCGAAATAATTAAAGGTACTTTCGGTAGCGTTAATTTTTTTGTCGGTGCGATAGGGATTTTTCCAAAATCTGTCCGCTTCGCGTACGAGATGCAAACGCTCGGGATAACACATATTCACGCCCACTTCTGTACCCATCCGGCTGTGGCTGCTCTTATTGCTCATCGCCTTACCGGAATCCCGTTTAGTTTTACTGCACATGGTTCGGATTTACATGTCGAACGCAGAATGCTTGCTGAAAAGGTCAATGCTGCTGCTTTCGTGGTGACAGTTTCTGACTTTAATAAAGCGGTTATTGTCAACGAGTGTGGAAAAATTGTGCATGAAAAAGTTCATGTTATTCACTGCGGTGTTGATGTTACGCAACTACCAACCAAATCCAACTGGTCACTCGAAGGAAGCTTAAGTATCCTCAGTGTGGCTTCGTTTGAGGAAGTTAAGGGACATAAGTTTTTGGTTGAAGCGTGCAGGATTCTGGCTCATCAAGGGATTCAATTTAGGTGCCATTTTGTTGGAGAAGGCCCTCTTTTTCAGGCCATAGTGAATCAGGTCAGTGAGCTTGGTTTGAAGGATATGTTCCATTTCCACGGGGGTTTGGCTCGTGACGAAGTTATAAAATTGCTTGCTGACGCCGATGTATTCGTATTGGCCAGCGTTCCCACGAAACAAGGTAAACGGGAAGGCATTCCGGTTTCGTTAATGGAAGCAATGGGAAGTGGTGTTCCTGTCGTTGCAAGTAACCTGTCTGGAATTCCAGAATTAGTACAGCATAAAGTTTCGGGATTATTGGTATCGCCGCAAGACAGTGTTAGTTTGGCAAATGCTCTGGAGAATTATTACCAGTCTGAAGAACTTAGAGAAGAAATCGGTCGTTCTGGCAAACAACAGGTGGTGGAGCAGTTCGATCTTGAAAAGAATGCGATTAAGCTCATTGAGCTTTTTTAGGTATTTCCATAGTGTTTCGCCAATATTGACGTATACCTTTAACGTTCAAGAATGCCTGTTTTGAGTGGGTAGATTTTCGTGGAGGGCTAGGTGTAGAACCACAGGAAGAGACATCTCTTTCAAGGTTCTACACTTCTCCTCACTATCTTTCTGATGCTTTCTGGCTGATCCAGTCCCGTTTTGTCTTTCTATTCCAAAGATAAATGGCGATGCTTCCATATACACAATGTGTCAGGGCAGAGATTGCACCCGGGATTGTAGCCATTTGGCCAAAATTCTGTTTCGCCAACACCACGGCCAGTCCGGAGTTTTGCATTCCGACTTCAATCGAGATAGTCCTCGCGACGTCTTCATCCCTTAATAAGAGCTTACTCATTCCATAACCCAATACAAATCCAAAAAGATGGAGCAATCCCACGGCCAGAAAAAGGTTAGGCCCCGACGTTAAAATTATTTCTTTTCCCTGGCCGATGATGCTGCCAACGATTAGTGCAATGACAATTACTGCAATAGGTGGAGCAATAGGCAGAATCATTTCTGCTGTTTTACGAAAAAAGGTGTTGAGGCTAACACCCAGGAGAAGGGGTACTAGAACAACCTTTACGGTGCCCATAAAAAGTTTCCATGCATCGACATCAAGGCGGCTGCCAACAAGAAAGTCGGTTAGTAAAGGCGTCAAAAAAATAGCCAGCAAGGTAGAAAGCGCAGTCATGGTTACCGATAATGCAACATTGGCTTTAGCAACAAACGCGATTACATTGGATGCGGTTCCACCTGGACACGATGCGACAAGGATTAATCCAACCGCCATCATTTTTGGCAGTTCAAAAAGACTGGCGAGTGACCAACCCGCGAATGGCATAATGCTGTACTGCAAAATGATGCCAACCAAAATCCATTTCGGATATTGCAGAATTCTTTTGAAGTCTTCGGTTGTTAGGGTCAATCCCATTCCCAGCATTATGACGCCCAGACCGTAAGTGATAAAAGTGCCTTTAAACCAAGTGAGTGAGGGTGGATAAAGTAATGCGAGTATTCCAGCACCAATCACCCATACTGGAAAGGCAGTGGTAAAATTTTGGCAGACCTTATTGAGTGTCAAAGTTATTGCCTTCTAATAGATATCCGATCGATGATACAAGAACTGAAACTGTTGCTAGGGATAGGCTTTGCAAGCATCACTATTATACAAATTTATATACCTTTCGCGTTCAAGAATGCCCGTTTTGAGTGGGTTCAGGTTCAATTAAAATGCCACACCGGAACAATCCGTTCAAGTATCGAACCCGTACCATGCTCATAACGGTGGCCATCTTTAGAGAGCCGAAAGCCGTGATCAGAAAAAATAATCAGATCTTTATTCGGATCGAGTTTAGGCAGAAAGGCTTTTAAGGCGATTTCAAGTTCGGTCTCTGCCAGGGTAACAAGATCGTTGAAGGGTAGGGTGCTGCGATGAATCAGTTCATCAATGGTGTTACATTTTTCGAAGGGATGATTGATTTTGCTGTGCAAGAGTTCCCGATAACAGCCATCGGTTGTGGTATTGTCTGATACACAGGCGAATTGCAGATCAGCAAGATTCCAATCATATAACGAGGAAGCTATTACTTTATTTAACGGATCCAGTAGTGGCAAACCTAAACAATCAATGAGTAACCATTGGGCGGATGGGTGTTCTTTTAGCCGATCAGATAAGGATGGAAGTGGCGGAAGTTTCGTTCTGCTCACGGATTCCAAGTGATCAAGCCAGTTTTTTCCAGCCAGCCGGTTTAAAGAGACATGATGCCGATAAAGTGATTCGCATAGATTCGCCAATTCTTCGGGAGTCGATGGGGTTTGCGGATGTAATAATTCATGAACCGCGAATACCACAGTTTCTGGTTGAGGTCGCGGATTAACAAGTGGAATGTGACCGTCCATAAGCCATTCGAGGATTCGATCCTGTCCAGTATTATCAAATCCCAATTTTTCGAGGTTTAAAATGGTGGCATCGCTAACATACTGAGGGCGAAGCGCTGTGCTGATTTTTGCCAGACTGGTTCGATCCAGCCCAGCAGGCAGGGGTTTGCTACTACGGAGGCATTGTTCTGCACACCAATCGGCCATTTCATTGCTGAGCTCTTGATGTCGGCTCCTGTCAACGAAATGCAGACGCTTTCCCTTATATCGCGAGAGTTCCTGTTCCATCGCCTTTTGTAGATCGCCGGTCTCCCACACCCGTTTAGTGAAAATTTCATCTAAAAAAGTGATAGCAACATCCTGAGCTAATTTCACTCCCGACAAATGCTGATCGAACAACGTGATATCAGTGATTTCCGGTACTTGGCGCGAGCCTGCCAGATAAGCGTTGGTCCCGGCTGTTAATTCGAATCCCTGTTGTTTCCAGTCTCTGATTTGTGTTTTCACGGTATCTTGTTGAAAAAACAGCCTGAGCTGGTTTTCTATTTCACCCTGCAGTGCTTCATACCGTTCCAGGGTTTTTATGATAGGTGATGCGTTTCCATCAAAACCACAGGTACACAATGGTTGATAGTCGAGGTTTACTAATCCCCGGCATTTTTGTTGTTCTGCCTCTTTATGGCATGACTCCAATTTTGTGAGGGTATCGGCCAAGCCAAGATGTTGGCTTGAGCAGATAAGCGGAGGTCGCCATTTCCAGATGGGATGGTTATTCTGAGTTTGCCACCAGCGCTGATGATTGAGTTCATACTCTGTCTTGTAACCTTCATAAAGGTTACGTGCACGCATTAGCCATTGGTCAAGCTCATCGGCTTGATCGAGATTCGGGATTGTATCAAGAGCCTGGAGTTCTTCCTTTATTGGCGTTGCAGTATTTCCCTTAATGGCTGGATGATCGAGTAGATGTTGCAGCCGCTGAAGCTCAGCCAGGAGCCGGGGCAGACGATCAGGAAGTTCGTTAAAATTCTGTATCTCATCTAAAAACCCACCAATAGAGCCTATACCATATAAGAAATGTTCGAACCCCTGTAGAGCATTATCCCCCTTATCCAGGTTGCTCCAGTGTTGAATATGATTGTTCAGAGGCTCCAGAAGGGGTTTGCCCTGTTCGCTGGATTGCAATTCGGCAAACAGCGATTGCAACCTTTCTACATATCGTCGGCCAGTTTCACGAATTTTTTCGACGATGCGTCTTTGGGCCAATACAGTCCATTGCTTTGGTACGGTGATCTTGAGTCCGCCACAGAGCTGTTGCATGGCATCCAGTTGTTTCGAGGTAAGGGCGTGACCCAATACCACACGATCATACTGCAAAGGGTTGGGTAACGTTTCAAACGCTTCCCGATACGATTGTCTATCTTTCAGGATATCGATTTCTCCTTGCAACAATAGAAAAACCAATAACAGATTAATTTGATCGGGCACCAGACCGTAGATGGGATCAGCCAGATGCTGATGGATAGTTTTGGGTGAGGGATTGTGTTCGAGCAAAGGCATGACCAGCTTGACAAGTTCTTGCTTTTCAAGGTTTGTCGGTAAAGCGTAGTCTCTCCCATTTCGCCGCATCAGTCCCATAGGAACCAGATACGCTTCACGAATCAGTTTGACGTAGTCATCAGCTTCGCTTTGGCCGAGGTCATCCTGGTTTGCGAAACGCATAAACCGTAACCAGGCTTCTTTTGGTAACGAACTATGGGCGGGGGCGAACCGTTCAAATGCCGGGAAACGGCGGCGTAGCATCCAAAGCGCCAGTGTTTCCAGCCAACTCCCCAGGGAATTCTCTTTCTCTGGTCTGGGCGGTCTTTCCTGACGGCCTTCCGGTGTCGTTAGAGTCGCCTCTGACCATGCGCTTTGAATGAGCTTCTGGAAGGTGGGTAGTCTGGACTCAAGCCGTTGACCAATAATTTTAGCGACTTCCGGACTATTGGGTTTTTCGCCGATACGGACTAAGGCAGCAAGTTCAATCATGTCATCTGTCATGACGATCTGTGCCGGTTCAATAATATATAATCCTGGTGCGTGTTCATTTGTTCCCCAGGGTGGCCGGATACAAAGGGCTAAATCATCAATTTTACTGGGGCGATCTTCGCCAAACCATACTGCGAAATGGCGTTCGTGAAAGTGCCATAGAACTCGCCTGTGTTGCCATTGATTTCTAGGCAGCCGAAACGGGTTGACACCGTCGGCGGGTAGCAAGGGGGTGAGGATTTCCAAAATCAAAATGTCATTTCCCTTGAGTGCTTCGACCTCCCTCACCAAAATTTTCTCTAGTAGGGCGCGGCCATCGTCTTTAAGATTCAGGCGAAACCGGCCTCCTTGTCCCGTCACATAACGTCCTTGTTCCACCAGTCTGGTCAATACTTTTTGTACGATTGCCTGGTTTTTAGTCGGGTCGGTGCGAATAGTGCTGAACAACAACCATGCTGCGGCTTGCTCCGATGAAAGAGATTCCCTGGCTGGGGATATGTAAGTCAGGATGAGCAATTTCAGCAGACGTTCCGCAAGTCGATGTAGCATCTGTTTTT
>JAZGGE010000355.1:0-3309 GCA_036480195.1 Methylococcales bacterium | reverse complement strand
GCGGTTTGACAGCTCGAAAACTGTTGACCGGGATTGAATTTCACCTTCCCGAAAGACATGTTATGGGTATCATCGGCGAGAGCGGTTCAGGGAAAACACTGCTGTCACTGGCTCTAATCAATTCGCTGCCGCAATCACTGTCTATCACCCAGGGCCGGGTATTATTTCGAGGCCAGGACATTGTGAATTCAATAGAGAATAAAGTTGTGAACATACGGGGCCGACAAATTGGCTATATCGGGGCCAATCCATACAGTGCGCTTGATCCCACAATGTCGGTGGGTATTCAGCTGGTCGAAAAATTACGGACTATCAAGGAGGGCATTTCAAAAAACGAGGCTAAGGATCGAGTCGTGTCATTACTGGAAGCGGTGCATATTCCGGATCCTTTGCTGCGTTTCGAAGAATTTCCCTATCAGTATTCCGGGGGTATGATCCAGAGAGCCATGATTGTAGATGCTCTGTTAAGTGACCCTGATCTTATTATTGCAGATAATGTTACGTTGCCGCTTGACGTAACCATTGCTGCTCAGATCATTTCATTGTTCAACGAACTTCGCGAGAAATTTCATGCAGCTTTCATCTTTATCTCCTCCTCCCTGCCAATGGTATGTGAGATAGCCGATATGATTTGTGTCTTAGCCGACGGTATTATTGTGGAACGTGCAAAACCCGAGCAGCTTATAAGAGACCCTCAAGCTGAGTACACGCGCAATCTGATTAATCACTTGCCCAAAATTTGGCGGAGGTCAGAAACCAGGCCGTTTTTATTGCGTGATAAAAAGCAGTTTCCAGTTAAAGAATCCATAATCAGTATACGTAATGTTCATAAAACTTATCGAACACCTATCCACAATTCATTCTTTCGCTACAATGATGTGCGAGCAGTTCGAGGTGTTTCATTCGATGTCTTTAAGGGCGAAATTTTCGGTTTGGTAGGTGAATCAGGGTGTGGGAAATCCACCCTTTCTCGACTTTTAACTTGGTTGGAAGATGTCGATTCAGGCGAAATAGATCTTTTCGGTAAGCAGGTCCGAAGTCTCAACCGGAATGAACGCTTTAGTCTGCGAAGCAGATTTCAGCTGCTTTTACAGGATCCCTACAACTCAATTCCGCCGCATCTAACTGTCGGGCGTACCATTATTGACCCGCTTTTTATTCACGAAAAATTATCACGCAAAAAGGCACGGAAAAAGGCTGAGGCCGCCATAGAAGAAGTCGGTCTGAATCCGAGACTATTCGAAGAACTACCGGGCAATCTGAGTGCTGGTGAACGACAACGCGTCAACATTGCCCGCGCTCTGGTGCTTGAACCCGAAATAATGATCCTGGATGAAACCTTAACCAGCTTGGATCATGGTGAGCAAAACGAATTACTCGGTCTATTTGGGGAACTTCAAAAAAACTATAACTTCACCTATATTTTGATTAGCCATGATCTCGCAATGGTCCGCCGAGCTTGTGACAGGGTAGCTGTCATGTATCTAGGGGAAATTGTCGAACTTGGTCAAACTGAGCACATATTTGAGCTTCCGACACACCCTTATACTCGAGCCCTGTTATCGGCTTTGGCGACTCTGGAAGATAAGCCTTTCCGCAAAGAGGACTGTCTCCTTGACGGGGAGCCCCCGAGTCCTATTAATTTGCCTTCAGGCTGTAGCTTTGCAAACCGATGCCCGCATGCTTTTGAACGATGCCATGTAGAAAACCCTAACTTAATCCCAACGACCATGGGCGGTATGCGTGCTTGTCACATGGATATTTCGAAATTCGTCTCCAATGCCGCCTTCGATAGAACGAAATCGTAGATACAAGAAATAAGATATCGAGTGGTTGGCGTTTTCGATGCGGAGGTTTCGAATTGCTCTCGATGATCTAAAACTGTAAAGCATTGCCGTTGTTTATCCAGGAGATAAGAAATTTCCAATCACGCCTGGAGTAGAGGCCATACCGTTACAGAATCAAGGGGTCACCCTGCTTGATTTTTAGCTGACCGCGCTGGTCTATCGATCCCTAGTTTCCGTATCCGACCCCGTAGTGTGCTGGCATTAAGTCCCAGATATTTCGCCGCTCCCGATTCGCCTTCGATGATCCCATTGGTCTCTTTCAGAACCGCAACGATATATGCGCGCTCGATTTCTTCCAGGGTGCCAACAGGCCACAGCTGTTCCTGTGTTCCTAATTCCGTTGTGAGGCAATCACCGATGTTGATGACAGATTCCGGGCTCATTATGATAGATCGTTCCACGACATTTTCGAGTTCTCGAACATTTCCAGGCCAGGAATAAGCAACCAGTTTCTCCATACTGTGTTTCGGCATTCCATCTATACGCCGACCAAGTTTGCGTGCGATTTTTTCGACAAAAAACTGCGCTAGCAAAGGAATATCGGATTTTCGCTCGCGTAACGGTGGAACGGAGAGTGGAAAAACGTTCAACCGGTAATAAAGATCCGATCGAAAGCTCCCCGCTTCGACCTCGGATGCCAGAGGTCTGTTTGTCGCGGCAATGACACGCACATCCACCTGCACGCTTTTTTCACCACCTACCCGTTCAAACTCCCGTTCCTGAAGAACACGCAACAATTTGGCCTGGGCTTCCAGCGACAGTTCGCCTACTTCATCAAGGAAAAGAGTGCCCTTATCGGCAAGCTCAAAACGACCCTTATGTCGCCTTGTGGCACCCGTAAAAGCGCCTTTTTCGTGACCAAAAATCTCAGATTCGATCAAATCTCTGGGCAAGGCCGCGCAATTAACCTTCACCAGGGGATAATCGCAGCGTTTGCTGTGGTTATGGAGCGCCCTGGCGATCAGCTCTTTTCCGGTTCCGGTTTCACCGTGGATCAATACAGTTGTATCGGTACCGGCTACGGCAAGCGCTTTTTCCAGTAGCTGTACGAGTGCCTTTGATGCTCCAATGATCTCTTCAAAATTATGGGTTTCTTTGATTTCATTACGCAGATAGGCTACTGTCGCCTTTGAACGCCGATGCGCTTCGATCTCTTCTCGAAGCTGTTCATTTTGCATAGAAAGTTCTTGTTGGAGCCGTCGGTTCGCAACATGGGTCGCTACCCTGGCCAACACTTCTTCCGGTTGAAATGGCTTGGCGATGTAATCAATGCCGCCCACTTCAAATCCTCTGACCTTTTCTTGAGTACCGGTTAAGGCTGTCATAAAGATCACCGGAATGCCCTTAGTCAGATCTGAGGATTTTAATGTTCGGCAGGTTTCGTAGCCATCCATGTCTGGCATCATGATATCGAGCAGAATAGTATCCGGCGCTTCAGACAAAGCTTTGTCAATAGCCTCCG
>JAZGGE010000354.1:0-5985 GCA_036480195.1 Methylococcales bacterium | reverse complement strand
TGGTGATGCTCTCGTTTATACGCGAATTGCGTAAAGATGGCTTAGCGTTAGATGACGCGATTACAAAAGGTGCATTAACACGGCTACGTCCCGTACTGACCACCACATTAGTCGCTTCATTGGGTTTTATACCCATGGCGCTTAATACAAGTATAGGCTCTGAAGTTCAACGTCCGTTAGCTACCGTGGTTATAGGTGGAGTTATTTCTGCCACCCTTTTGACCTTGGTGGTATTACCCGCACTTTATCGATTATTACATTCTAAAAAGCAGCAAGTTAGCCTGGAAGTAAGCGAGTAAAGAATGATCTATACCTTGAGTAAATTGTTGCTTACCAGCTTTGTTATCGTGGCAATATCTGAAATATCAAAGCGAAGTATCCAACGGTACTGCGATAATTTCCAATCAATTTTGCTATGATTCCTGTTTTATATCTTTGTTGATCTCTATGACAGTTCCCGAACAGTATCGTCTGGTTAAAACCCGCCTACAACAGCGGCTTCCGAATGCAACGACCCGTTGTAACCTATGTTTATGGCGTTGCAAAATCCACCATGGCCAGCGGGGCTTTTGCCAGGCACATGTCAATCGCAATGGTACGCTCTATAACTTGTCTTATGGAATCCTGTCATCCATCAACATTGATTCCATCGAAAGTAAACCGGTCAAACATTATCGCCCCGGAACGCAAGTTCTTTCGGTCGGCAGCTATGGATGCAATTTTCGTTGTGGCGGCTGCCATAATCTTGAAATTTCATGGGGCGTGAGTGCCTTGGATGATCTGGCTAAGGGTCAATCCAAGCAAGCTTGGGTGCCTCCAGATTTGCTGATAGAAACCGCTCTACGATCAGGCGTTCAGGGTATCGCCTTTACTTATTCTGAACCAGCGGTTTGGTTGGAATACGTTATTGATGCCAGTAAACTCGCCCATAAAGCCGGGTTATACACGGTCTATGTCTCCAATAGCTTCATTACAGATGAAGCCCTGGAGTTAGTGGCGCCGCATATCGATGTGCTTTGCTCAGACATTAAGAGCATGCAGAATAGTTTCTATAAAGACATTTGTGGTGTGGCAACGGTACAGCAAGTTTTGCACGCCATTAAAAAAGCACATAGCCTCGGCATCCATGTCGAAACTCGAACTAATATTATTCCAGGAAAAAATGACACTCCTGAAGAATACTATGAGATTGCCTGTTGGGTACGGAATAATCTAGGTAAAAGTAGCCCGTGGCATATTACCCGATTTTTTCCCGCCTACAAGCTAAGCGATGTTCCGGCAACGCCTGAGCAGTCTCTGCTCGAAGCAAGGGCCGCTGCCGAGCGTGCAGGATTGGAAAATAGTTACGTTTACAATGATAAGGGTTGTGACTGCGCGAAAGAAAATCGTCCCATTGAGTCTTATCTAAACCGTAGCGATGAGGAGCTTCATCAGACCAAGACGTGCGCGGCAAGTTGCTGTGGTGAAGAGGGTATTTTGTTGAAAAAATATGAGCAGCGAACGGTGGTATAACTGATCCGAATAGGGCAGGGAGATTCGAGATGGCAAGAACAGTTCAATGTGTGGTTCTAAAGAAAGAAGCAGAAGGTCTGGATAAACCGATGCATCCTGGTGAGCTGGGTGAAAGAATCTTTGCGAACGTATCCAAGGATGGATGGAAGCAATGGCTTGAACGGTTAACGACCATAATCAATGAAAATGGTCTCAGTACCGCAGATATTGAAGGGATTGAGTTGATCGAAAAACATATGCAGGGGTTTTTTTTCGGGGAAGGTGATTATGGTCAGTTGCCGGCAGGTTTTCGTCCGCCGGGTTCAGGGGGCAAGAAATAGACTCATCGTGTTCTGCTTTCGAAACGAAACACAAGAGATCCGAAGGGTCACATCTGTCGCATTTTAAAAACCGGCGCGACGATAAATTCTAATTTGGAATAGGCCAGGCGCAACGCGGCGGTCACGTCATTGGCAGAATCTCCACGCGCGAAAATATAGCCGGGATATTGATTACCTTCAGGTGATGGGATCAATTCATGCCCTTCTCGAATAACGATTTCTATCTTTTCGATGTTTGGAGTGTTCCGAGCATCGGCCAGGCCTTCAACCCGTCGGAGGATCCCCCCTTTTTTAACTGGAATCATCATAACCCCACGCGCATCCCGGGGTGACTGGTTTTTGACGGATTCCCCCATCGCTAATGCTATGGTCAGTTGTTCTAAATTGAAATCGCTGCCATTGTCCAATACACGGGCACAGTCGCCTCCGATGGTTCGCGAGGCGACTTCCAGTATCCATGCATCTTGTTCGTTGATCCGCAGCTCCGCGTGTATTGGTCCAGTTTTTAAACCATATCCAGTGCAGGCTTGGGCGACCCGTTGCTGTATTTTAGCCCGCGTTTCACTATCCAACAGTGAAGGTGTGACGTAGATGGTTTCTTCGAAAAATGGACCTTCCAGGGGGTCAGGTTTATCGAAGAGGGCCAACGAGGTCAACCGACCGTTATCCAGAAATCCTTCAAAAGCGACTTCGGCCCCATGGATATATTCTTCCACCAACACGTGAGATTTTTCGAAAGTGTCTTTTGATGCTGCAATAATAGCCTTGATACGTTGGCAGGCTGCAGTAAATTCATTTATATTATTGGCACGAATAACTCCGCGGCTTGCCGACATTTTCAACGGTTTAATAACGCATGGCCATGAAAGTCCCTGTGCCTGTTTGTCCAACGGTTGTTCGAGATCGATCAGCGCAAAAAAAGGAACCGGACATCCCGCACGGGACAAGTGTGCTCGCGCCAGATCTTTTCGGCATGATATGCGTGCAGCATCCGGAGGGTTGTGCGGCAGTCCAAGCTCATACGCGGCTTTTGCCGCCAGTTCAACAGTACTGTCATCGCTGCCGAGTATCCCGGCAAAGGGTTTTTTCTGAGCTTCCTGCCGAATTTGTGCTAGGGAACGGTCGATATCATTTAAATCGACATGTAAACCGTCGTAGACCTCGGAAATCAACGAATGCTTACCGCGCGAAGCGATAAGCACATCAAGGCCCATTTGCTTCGCGGCTTTTAGATAGGGCGCTATCCGGTAGCTGTCAGGCTGGGCGATAAGTAGGAAACGACCGTTAAGGTGGCCTGACGAAATAAAGTTACCAACCTTGCTTGCCTTTTTGTTCCTGACCAAACGATCTCAATCGTTACGTAGAATAACTATGCGCTTCTTGAGATAGTTCGGTCAGAAACAAAAATACCGCGCAATCTTGGTAACTTTATTCCGTCAAACCACCTAACCGCAGCCACCACCAACGGCACCGCAAGTACCACAGGTACCCGTCCCACCACTATTCGTAAACGCGTTTTTGAAGACGAAACTCTCGTTAACGCCTTGGGTTTGATAATCTATTTCGACACCGCTAAGAAAGCCAAGAGCAATAGCATCCACGTAAATATTCATGCCGTCCGCCTGTAGAACACAATCATATTGATTAGATTGGGCTTGATCGACAAGGGTCATGCCATATTCCATACCACCGCATCCGCCACCGTGTACAAAAATACGTATCCCCGCGGCGCCGGTTTCGCTCTCGGTTACCGCAATGAGTTGTTTAACGGCGTCGGGCGATACTTTGATTTCGTCGGTTATTGTGTGGTTGAATTGAATGTTGGACATAATGGCCACCGTACAGTGAATTGTCTATGATTGTGTTATACCTCTCGCGTCCAAGAATACCTATTTTCAGCACATATCTATGTCGGAAAGTGCGTCGTTGTAGAATCTTGAAATAGATGGCTATTCCTGCGATTCAACGCCTAGTCAGCTATAGGAATGATGCTCATTCCTATGACAAGAGGCTGTCCGAGAATAGAGAACCTACTGCGGAAAAGCCCATTTTGGCCAGATCTTCCGATCATTTTCGTTAAATAGGCTCACTATTCGCCTCAAATGATCGAAAAATCTGACTCAAAATGGGTTTTCCTCGCTACGGTTTCTATTATCGGACAACCTCCTAGCCCTTCACGAATATCTACCCGCTCAAAACGGGCATTCTTGAACGTGAAAGGTATATTCTAGCATGCACACCAGGAAATCGCGTTGTTAAAACGGAGAGTATCGACTCGATTAGTTACTTCGCGCGGTCATGGATGCGGCTTTCTAACCGCCGATTTATATCGATCTAAACAAATCATCTAATGTCATAGAAGTCTCTGCGGTACAATAAACAATTCTTTTCGATTTTTTTACTTAATTTTTTCCGCGAGGAATTAGATGAATGAAACGCCCGATATGTCATCGGAAATGAAGCAACGCATAGAAAGATCAATTCTCGATGCAAAGGTCGAGGTGGTTCCCAGAAGCGGACGGCACTATGAAATCTCTGTGGTATCGGCTTCTTTTGAAGGATTATCCTTGGTTAAACGGCAGCAGCAAGTCTATGCAGCCATCACCGACCTTATGGGGGGTGACAACGCACCGGTTCATGCTATTGACCGTTTACAAACCCGTAGTTCTTGATACACGTCACATTGAACGCTCTCGATTCAAGTGTCCAGGATAAGGTGCCAGGTCTATCGATTAATGAATAATACTTGTTTGACCGTCTAAATCTCTAGCATTGCGTCAATGACCGCATTCCAAGCTAGGGCCAAGTTATTACGGTTATAACCGCCTCCACCCATTGCTATGATCCTACCTTGACAGAATTCATCAGCAATTGAGCATAGACGCTTTGAAGCATGACGGTGGGCGTCCGGAGAAAAATTCAAATGGGTTATAGGATCGCCTTTGATGCTATCCGCGCCCGCTTGAAAAAGAATGATTTCAGGCTTTCCAGCACGAATAAATTCTTCGATTTCGGGCCAGGCGCGGAAAAATCTATCATCGCCGCTGTCGGGCAGCAGCGGTACATTTAATTTCGTCCCGAGCGCAATACCTTTTCCGGACTCGTGCTTCCATCCGGTGCCAGGGTAAAGGTAGCGTCCATCCTCATGAATATCCGCGATGATGACATCAGGGTCATCTTCGAATGCGTAGTAAACACCGTCTCCGTGGTGGGCATCAATGTCAACGTAAGCAATCCGTTTGATTCCGAATTCTCGTCGCAAGGTTTCAATCAGTATCCCGGCGTCGTTGAATACACAAAAGCCGGCAGCCGAATTTCGACTTGCATGATGGAGTCCAGCGATTGGCACGAATACCCGTGAATGCTCGCCCTGAATAACCTCGTTTAATCCATCAAGATCGGAACCGACCACGTAGGAGGCAGCTTCGAACATACCCTTGAATGCGGGGGTATCGCCATTATCCAGGAATCCCTCTCCGTTCTTCGAAAGTTGGTACACTCTGTCCACATAGTGTTGCGTATGAAATCGGGTTAAATCGTTCTTTGCGCAAATGCTTGGCATACCGATATCAACTTTTTTATCCAAGCCTTGTTTAACAGTTTCCGTCCAGAATGCATGAATCCGGTCCGAACCGAATGGATGGTCTTGACCAAAACCGTATTCCCCTAGTGTTTCTCCAAAATAAACTCTAACCATCTTCTGTTTTCATTTGGTAGTTCAACTGGTGAATATACCAGATTCGTGCCGCGACCCGAAAATAACGGTGATGTAAGCCAACGAACCATGGCAATTTAACTATTTTGTTGGCATCAGTCAATTCTTACGCGAAGCGTTCTGGCTGTAGAAAAACCTACAAAGTCACTCCAATTTAGTAAAATAAGGCAACGTAAATAAGGTATTGTCCTTGGTCAAATATGTAAGTCGTTATGTGCAAAAAACGTCATGATCTGTAACGCGGTAATTCGTTTAGCGAAATTCAGCGATGCGCTGCGCATTGCAGAAATGTCTAGAGATCTCATCGAATCAGGATTGGCGTGGTCGTGGACGCCATCGTACGTAGTCGAGGAGATAAACAAAAAGAACTCAAATGTAGTCGTAATGGTGAGAGAAAACGAAATTATGGGGTTTGCCGTGATGCAGTATTTGGATGAT
>JAZGGE010000353.1:0-5814 GCA_036480195.1 Methylococcales bacterium | reverse complement strand
AATGCGTCAGGCTGCTGCGATGGGCGCTCGTTACAGCCTAACTGGCGTCCCCGCTGTTGTAGTCAACGGGAAATATCAAACGGGTGGCAGCATGCCCGTTGTTAACTATTTGATACAGAAAGAAAGTTTCGAAATAAAGTAAGACTCACCTGGCTACAAAGAAGCCGTCTTGGAATCGAAAGTCGATAGCGAAAAAAACCGTTTAGGAATGCTCAAGGAATAACTGGCGTAGGATTTTTGTTCGTATTCAAGGCGTAACAACAGGCGCATAGCGGGGTATGTACAGAATCCCTGATCTCACGGAATTTGTTTTGATACCTTCGTAGGAGGGGCTTTAGCCGCGATCTAGTTCAAGATCGCGGCTAAAGCCCCTCCTACGGAGAGAAGTCGTTATTATAGGCTCAAAACAAAATCCCATGAATTTCTATAACCTTTTGATTCACCGTGATGAGATCAGGTAGTCTGAACTGTTGCTATACGAATGAAGACGGACAATAAGGCAAGCTAGAATGTATAAGTTATTTATTTCCAGTCCCTAAGGCGATTGTCCGAAAAGAATTTGTCAGATTGCGCTAGACGGGCGTTCTTGAACGCGAAAGATAAAACAATTATTTTTTAGAATCCTTTTTAGATTCTGTATCTACTTCTTCTGGCTTAGGTTCGGGTTCCGGTGCTTTCGCGCCAGCGTCCTCCAACAGCTTTATTATATGTTTATCCCCTTTCCTTTTAGCCTGAACCAGTATCAGGCTACCGAATCTATCAGCCTGATTCACATTGGCTCCTGAACCAATCAAAAGCTTAACCAAGCCAACATTACCGCTGGCTATTGCATCCATTAACGCTGTTTTTCGCTGCCGATCCGCAAGATTTATATCCGCACCGTAGGCTATCAACTTTCTTGCTATTCTTAGATTCCCGTACGACGCGGCCCCCATCAGTGCAGTTCGTCCAGTGGCGGTAACTGCATTTACATCCACACCACTGGCCAGGATGGCATCAACACGCTTCCCGTTTCCCCGTATAGCTACGGAAAACAGATCTTCTACTGGGCCAGCATAGGTCATTGTACAAATAGAAAGGCTATAGAGCACGAAAAGGAATGTAAATTTTATACCCCCCCAAAATGATTTTTCTTTCTGTCCATCCTCCGTGTTACACAAACGGGTACATAGCCTATTAGGACTGTAACTGTATACCTTGGAATGGAACCAAAATCCGACTCTCATTCCAAATGCTATTTCATTCCAAGTCCTAATCTTTTTTTTCATCGGTTACAATTACCCATCAATCGTCACTTTTTCTAAAATCCGTATGGCTGTTTATGTTATCGGTGATATTCAAGGCTGCTTTGAATCACTGCAGCGGCTCTTAAAAAAAATAGAGTTCGACCCATCCCGTGACAAGGTATGGTTCACAGGAGATCTAGTCAACAGAGGCCCCAAGTCATTAGAAGTACTCCGCTTTATAAAAAGCTTGGATGACAGTGCAACAACAGTGCTCGGAAATCATGACCTTCATTTACTTGCCACCTCACAGAAAATAGGGAAACCAAAAAACAAAGATACATTGCAAGAAATTCTCGATGCACCGGATAAAATTGAATTACTCGAATGGTTACGTCATCAACCTCTCTTTCACTATGAAGATAATTTTGGTCTTTTTCATGCCGGATTACCACCCCAGTGGGATCTTAAAATGACAAAGGCTTTGGCGTCAGAAGCTGAAGAAGTTCTGCGAGGAAATAAATTTGATGGTTTTTTAAAACAAATGTACAGCAACATGCCTGACAAATGGTCTAACTCTCTTAAGGGGTGGGATCGCATCCGCTTTATCGTTAACTGTTTTACCCGGCTTCGCTATTGCGATGCCAAAGGCCGGCTCGCCCTGGAAGAAAAAGGTCCGCCGGGTAGCCAATCGGGTGCTTTCACCCCCTGGTTCCAAGTCCCAACCAGAAAAACAATAAACACAACACTCATTTTTGGCCATTGGTCGACGCTGGGGTTTATGGACGATTACAACTGCTTTGGAATTGATACAGGCTGCCTATGGGGTGGAGGACTGACTGCATTGCGAATTTCAGGAAAGACCAAAAAAATTAGTATCAACTGCCCTAAGCATTAGAATCATTCGTGATTCGCAGCGCTATAACATGAACGTTAGCTGCCGATCCTCCCAACAAAAACAACCGGCAATAAAAAACCCGGAAGCTATTTACCATAACTTCCGGGCTGTCCCTAACTGTCGAAGCTTAGGAAACTATGCCTCGCTCAACGTCAACTGCTGATTGCTTTTGAGATTTACCAACATCATCAGGATCATCCATGCAACCAACTAAAACTGAAGAAAGCATTAAAATCATTAGGACGCTTAGAATTTTTTTCATATATCCTCCTCATTATTAGAGTATTAAGTTAACTATTATAACCGCACGATTAATCCGTGCGTGTGCTTTTTTACCATAATTAAATTGCCAAGGCAAGCACGCCCCATCGCCAACAATTGCAAGTCCTTGAAAATGTGAGGAACCCTAAAATCACTTCCTACGAGGGTACTAATTGACTATGGTAATTAAAACCCCAGCAGCGACTGCAGAACCTATCACACCAGCCACGTTAGGACCCATGGCGTGCATCAGCAAAAAATTATGGGGATCGGCCTCCAGGCCTACCTTGTTGGCTACTCGTGCAGCCATGGGGACAGCTGAAACCCCAGCAGCACCAATTAAAGGATTCACAGGTGTTTTCGAAACCAGGTTCATTACTTTAGCCATCAAAACCCCGGTTGCTGTTCCAATACAAAACGCAATAGCCCCTAACACCAGAATCCCCAGCGTTTCCGGCCGCAAGAACGCGTCAGCGCTAAGTTTTGAGCCGACTGCAAGCCCCAGAAAAATGGTAACAATATTGATCAATTCGTTCTGGGAGGTTTTACTCAGCCGACCTACAACCCCACACTCTTTCATCAAGTTCCCCAGGCAGAACATTCCCACCAGAGGGGTTGCTGAAGGCAGCCATAAAGTACAAAGTAGCAATAGTGCCAGTGGGAACAGTACCTTTTCAACCGTACCCACATCCCGAAGCTGGTGCATTTCAATACGCCGTTCCTGGACTGTTGTTAACGCTCGCATAATAGGCGGTTGGATTAATGGAACCAAAGCCATATATGAATATGCCGCCACTGCTATAGCGCCAAGCAGATCAGGAGCCATAATGGATGCTACGTATATCGCGGTAGGACCATCCGCACCACCAATGATAGCGATGGCCGCGGCATCTTTCAAAGAAAACTCCAGACCCGGTACAATATTTAGCGCGATTGCACCCAAAAGGGTGGAAAAAATCCCAAACTGCGCTGCCGCTCCCAGTAGTAGCGTTTTGGGATTAGCCAACATGGGGCCAAAATCTGTCATTGAACCGACCCCCATGAAAATCAATAACGGGAATATTCCGGTTTTAATCCCACCATATAGGTAGTAAAGTATTCCGCCTTCTTCAGCAATCCCTGCCACAGGAATATTACTGAGCACAGCGCCGAAACCAATCGGCACCAATAAAAGCGGTTCAAATCCTTTGCGGATAGCTAAATAAATCAGTATAAAGCCAACCCCCATCATCAGTGCCTGCCCACCACTAAAATTGTAAATCCCGGTGCTTTGCCAAAGTGCCTGAAGGTTTTCCATAGTAGCAGCCTTCTTAACCCAATATCAGTAATACATCGCCAACGGCGACCGTACTACCTTCTTTAACTTTAATTTCCGCAACACTACCACTAGATCGAGCACGGATTTCAGTTTCCATTTTCATGGCTTCCATAACCAAAACAATATCATCGCTATTTACGGTCTGACCCGGACTAACGGAAACACGCAGGATTGTCCCCGCCATGGGTGCAGTAATTGTTTCTCCTCCACCGCTCGTTGCCAATGCAACCGGAGCTACCCCAGCACCAGGATGATCGGTCACCGGTTGCAACTGAGCAATCTCTCCTCCAGGGGCTACTTGAACCGCATAGGTGGTACCATTGACAGTGACAGAATAGGCTTCAGGACCTCCCACAGCATTTGTTGGAACCGATGGTAAGGCTTCAACCTGCTCAGCGTCTGGCGCAGGTTCGAAAGCATCAGGATCGCCCCGATTTTTCAGGAATTTCCAGCCTACCTGGGCGAATAAGGCATAGGTCAGAACATCATCAATTTCTTCTTTCGCCAACTTTACATTTTCAACCGTGGCTTTCTGCTTAAGTTCCTTAGTGATTTTGTTTAGTTCCGGCTCAAAGAGATCTGCTGGCCGACAGGTGACAGGTGATTCGCCTTGAAGAACACGAGCTTGCAGTTCTTTGTCCACCGGTGCTGGAGTGGCGCCGTATTCACCTTTTAATATACCTGCTGACTCTTTAGTAATGGTTTTATAACGTTCCCCTTGCATGACATTGAGCACTGCCTGGGTACCGACAATTTGCGAAGTTGGCGTCACTAGCGGGATATAGCCAAGATCTTTGCGAACTCGAGGAATTTCTTCCAAAACATCATCGAATTTATCCGTTGCGCCTTGCTCTTTCAATTGACTTTCCATATTGGTGAGCATGCCACCCGGCACTTGAGCAACTAATATTCGACTGTCAACACCCTTGAGACTTCCTTCAAACTTGGCATATTTTTTCCTTACCTCTCGAAAGTAGGCAGCAATTTCTTCCAACTTATGGATATTCAGTCCAGTATCTCGATCTTGCCCTTCCAATGCTGCAACTATTGTCTCGGTAGGACTATGGCCATAGGTCATACTCATTGAGGAGATAGCAGTGTCGACGTTATCTATGCCTGCTTCAACCGCTTTGATGGTCGTAGCGACACTAAGACCTGTTGTGGCGTGGGATTGCATGTGGATAGGAATATTAACGCTTTCCTTTAAACGACTAACTAACTCAAAAGCATCATAGGGTTTTAATAATCCGGCCATATCTTTTATGCAGATCGAATGGGAACCCATATCTTCGAGCCTTTTACCAAGATCTATCCATATATCCAATGTATGAACCGGACTTATGGTATAGGAAATAGTACCTTGGGCATGTTTGCCTATTTCAACGGTGGCTTTTATCGCCCGCTCCATATTGCGGGCATCGTTCATCGCATCAAAGATCCGGAAGACATCTATTCCATTCTCGGCGGCACGTTGAACAAAGGCGTCAACCATGTCATCGGCATAATGTCGATAACCCAAAATATTCTGTCCCCGAAACAACATTTGCTGGCGAGTATTCGGCATAGCTTTTTTCAACAGCCGCAACCTTTCCCAAGGATCTTCACCTAAATAACGAATACAAGCATCGAAAGTTGCTCCTCCCCAGGTTTCCAGCGACCAGTAGCCGATTTTATCCAACTTGTCGCAAATCGGTAGCATATCTTCAATACGCAGACGAGTTGCGAGCAGTGATTGATGGGCATCCCGCAGAACGACATCTGTGATGCCCAGGGGTTTAGGTTCGACCATTATGGATCTCCATGATTTTGAATTTGTTATGCGCTGGGCTAGGAGGCTGTCCGGGAATAGAGAACCTACTGTGGAAAAGCCCATTTTGGCCAGATTTTCCGATCATTTTCGTTAAATAGGCCCACTATTTGCCTCAAATGATCGAAAAATCTGACTCAAAATGGGTTTCCCTCGCTATGGTTTCTATTCTCGGACAGCCTTCTTGGATGTGTGTACGAAATAGCTATTCCATTTCGCAACGGGAAGAATCTCAATAGATTCGTCCCGTTTTGTATGTTTAAGAGGAGATATTGTTGAAGCAATCCGCACTGTTAGCGTTGGAAGA
>JAZGGE010000352.1:0-4192 GCA_036480195.1 Methylococcales bacterium | reverse complement strand
TGATAAACGGAGCCTCGAATGAAAAATCATCTTCTGGAGGTGCATACCTGGGTTTCTTAAATAGGGTTTGAGGCTCAACAAACAAATTATGAGCAGAGGCCAATGGGGCAAACCCTGTAAGAATGATTAAAATTATCGTACAGTTAAGTATTATTGATTTCATTTGTTGCTCTCCGTACATCCAGAATAATAGTGTTAATTAGAATGTAGAATTAGGATTACACTATAATGCGTCAAATGATTATACTGAAATCACCATAGTTTTGGTAGGGGAGGATCGGACGATCTGCGGAGCTACGGATAAAAAAACCAGTTGTCGTGCTCGCAGAGAGTAGCCCCTCCACAGCACTACTACCTTTAATTTCTATCCTCGATGTCGCATGCAAAAATTTGACGGGTCAAGAATCAAGTAAGAGTTAACTGACAATATCGCAATCTGCGCTGGTATCAATGAAGGAATTATCATCGTGCATCACCCATCTCAAACTAACGAGTAAACAAACAGTCTGTGGTGGGAAACACCAGCTTGATCGTCACGTTGCTGGGGGCAATCATTGCAACTGTGAAGCAGTCAGGGTGCGGTGGGAATCCATAGTTTCGACAGGCAACCGCCTCTGACCTTCAGAAGGTATAAGCGACACCAAAATCCAGACGAACCACAGTCTCGGTAAAATCTGTCGATCTCGTGCTATCGAAATCATATCGGTAGCCATTAACCCCTATCGCATAGTTAAGGCCATCCACAGGAGTAAACCCTTTCCAGGTCAACCCTACGGACACGCCAATCGTATCGCCATTAAGATTAATCACATTTTGATCATTCGCCAGATTGGCGTTGAGATCCAAGGGCCGTATATTCCCCATATCGTTGGTCTGGGTAATATCATGAAAATCAAAGTCAACATTACCATCCATAAATGCGACGGCAATATTTCCGGTTAGAGCGCCTGCAGCACCTACCTCCCATACATAACCCGCTCCCACAAAAGGGCCGTCGTACTTAATGTCCTGATCCAATCTGCCCATAAACCTGCCGCTCAAAAACGGGTTACGCGTCCCATTATTAGTTGAGGCTGCATTTATTTGACCCTCTCGCAAGTCTGCTTCAAATTCGGTCTTCGCCCATTTATATCCGGCAAATAATACGAACTTGTCGGTAACCGCATAACCCACGGATACAGAATACTCGAGCCTTTCGAAGTCGTTATCTAACTCCGAATTTGTAGAAATAACGGTGTCAGAATTCAGTCGCGGTGGCGAAGCTATAAGAAAATTGCTGTTGGAAAAACGATCTTCATCCTCACCGTCGAAAGAATACTGTACGAATAAATCGACAAATAATTTGTCAGCGAACAGGGTGAGCCCAGCATTCACAAAAGGGAGGAAATCATTGTACTTCAAGCCACCAGCAGCGTTAGAGAAATTGGGGTTACTGTTACTTACCGATGAGAACGAATCTTGGCTGTATTCGTAATACTGCACACCCGTATTGAAGCGTGGTTGTACTCCAAATTCCAGGGCAACCCCCATTTGCGGCATGATGATGATCATTATCACCACAAGTTGCGTCAATTGCTTATTCATCTTTCCTCCTTTAGGAAGGGTAATTTATTTTAGTAGACCTCATTCTCCAGAAGTCTGGTGATGGGGAAAACCAAAGAGGAAAGCTCCGTTTTTCGCTGGCTCCCACCCACTAGAACCTCGTTAGAAATCTGCCGGGATACGTTGTAAATCTATGTCTTAACTCTATCGACAACTCGGACTCTGTCCTGAATTTATGCCGTCTTTTAACCGCAATTTTTTCTGCCTTCCCACTCTTGGCTGATTCCAGTAAGAACTATTTACACAGTTCGGTTCAAAATATGGAAGTAACAACATGTTATGCTACATTGTAACGAATTAACGACAATACTGACGCTTTTTCTTATGGCCAAAATGAGTCTGCGCCCTGGATCTTAACTCCAGCCCAGGTTCGTTTGGAGTTCGGCTTACACCTTTGGAACGTAGTTCGATCTGTAACTATCAACGCACGAGTATTGAGAAAAAACCTTATTTAAATCAAAAATTTCCAAAAGGTTGCAGCCCTCGTCTACTTTTCTTGAGCTTTTTCTGGGGAGGAGATTTCGTGGCTTTGTTAAGGACTGCGTTTCGTTGTAAAACCGCTTTGTCCCGTAATACCAGCAAATCTGAATTATCGGGGAAAGATCTCAGGCTTTCATCTGCAATAGCCAATGCCTGGCCAGTTTTGCCATTAGATAAAGCTTCCCGGATTAAATCCTGATATTGTTCTACAAGGCGCCTCAACCCTTTATCGGCAGCCTTATTAGAGGCATCGATATCGAGGATCATGCGGTACGATTCAAGTGCATTATCGCCGACGGGCTGTGCCAACCTCCCGGCTTTACTCTGCTGCTCCGCCAGGGTTAGCAGGCTTTCCAAGTGATAGCCAATGGTTTTCTTGGTTTCAACAGCAGCGAAAATAGCTTCCTCATTATATTGATCGTTGGCTCCATAGGATGGTATCTCAAAAATCTCTTTCGCAACGTGAAGTGCCGCTCCAAAATTCTCCTTGTCCAGAGCATCCTGTATTTGCGATTCTAAATCCCGTTGAATCTCCTGTAGTCCTTGCCTTGCCTGCGAGTTGCTTTTATCAAGATTAAGAATATCCTGATACGTCTCATACGCATTATCACCATTCGGCTGGATCAGTTTCAACCCAGCCACTTGATGTTCGGCCTTTTTGACTAGGATTTCGATCGTGTCCAGTTGCGCCTGCCGTTTCAACCCCGCATCTATCTGATTTTTCAGATTGGCAAGTTTTTTATGATCTGGTGATACCTTAAGTCCACGGGCAATCAATGTTTGGCTGTGGTTCCAATCGCCCTTGGTATGATGTTTTTTGGCCAACTTCAGATAGCGGTTCGCAATCCTTTGCAAACCGGTAAGCGCCCGCTTTTCATTGGGTGAAACAGAGAGTATGGCAGTGTAGGTTTCATAGGCATTATCTTTAACCGGTAAAATCAACTTCGAAACTCTAAATTGCTGCTCAGCTACCGCAAGCAACCGGACTACCTCGTCATCCTTGGTAGCAACCTGGCTTTTTTGGATCGTTATTTTTCCAGGGGCTTTACGTTGAGGCATTTCAACATCGACAGCTTGCTTGTTAGTTAAACTCTCCAACTGCTCGGTCTTTTTGGGAACTTGTGCCAGATCCGTTATCGGGTCTAAAGGCTTTTCTCCAACCCGGCGCTTGACTAAATCATGGGATGTCTCGACTCGCACTTCTCCCCGTGGGATAAATCTATCCCATACAAAAATCAACGCAAAGATACTCCCCGCAACGAGAGATGTTCCTGCTACCAAACTTTTTTTGGAAAACCAGTGAGATTTATTGTTCCCTGATATTGGGGTTCGCAATCCCTGTTGCGTTTCCACTGATTCAAATGTTGGCGTTTTACTATTGCCGATAGCCACTTCGCGAATCAATGCGCTCGTGATTTCATATTCTCGTTGCTCACTGCTACGTAACAACGCTTCGTCACATATCGAATTGATTTTTGCAGGAATTCCTTTACTATATTCATAGACAGCTGAACACGCTTGGTCATCAAACAGGTTTTTACGTCCCCCTCCCGCGATGTCGAGTCGATGGTTAATATAATCTTGTGTTTCTTCTACCGTGAAAGGATCAAGGGAGCACTGGATTCCTACTCTTTCTTTTACACCTTGTAAATTAGGTGTGTTCAGCATATCCCTCAACGTATACCGTCCAACTAAAACTATTTGCAATAGCAGGCTGTTTTCGCTATTTAAATCCAAAAGCAGCTCAATACCTTTTAGCGCATCGGAAGCCATACGATCGGCGTCATCGATAATCAGCAAGGATGACTGCTGATATTGTTTCTCTAACTTGGAACTCAGGACATCGCGCAATTGGTCTAACATTTTGTCGACACTCAGATTTTTGACTTCGTGTCCAAAGCTCATTAATGTATTGTGCAACAACTCCTCGGTGGACTGAAGGCGGTCGCTAACCCAACCCACGGCAAAATCCTGCTGGATTTGCTTGTACATATAGTTGATGAGGCTGGTTTTGCCTACTCCATTCTTTCCAAGAACCAAAGTCAATGACACACCTTTATCCAAACTACTGACCAATATGGCCAATGGCACTTCATAGTTTCGACTCAGG
>JAZGGE010000351.1:0-6477 GCA_036480195.1 Methylococcales bacterium | reverse complement strand
TGCAGCGGTTGTTTGTCGGCCAGCTAACCGGACAAACAGGAAATGAAAAAGTATTTCTGGAGCAGTTACAAACTGTTCGTGGATTGACGCCGATTCGGCAGTTGGCGATCTACAAAAATAATGTTATTAGTGCGCATTTGAAAGCGCTCCAACAGATTTATCCGGTTTGCCAGAAAATACTGGGAGAATCGTGCTTTAAAATGTTGGGTCTGAACTACACACAACATCATCCTTCCCACCTGTCCGATTTGAATCTTTATGGTGAAGCATTTCCTGAAGTTTGTCGGGAGATCTGTCAGGTTCGGGCAGAATTTCGTGATTATGCCTATTTACCGGATTTGACTCGTCTGGAATGGTATTGGCATGGTCTCTATTATGCCGATAACGATAACCCTTTTGATTTTTCAGCGATGGATGCAGTGGATGAGTCACGGCAAGGACTCATTGAGTTTCAATTAAGTCACGCATTGGCTCTGCACGCATCAGCATTTCCTGTATTGGATATCTGGCGCGCCAATCAAGGCGACAATGAGGCGGCTGCGGTAGAGTTGGCTGAAGATGATGATCGCTTGGTTATTTTTCGAAAGCGTTATCGGATTACTATTGAGCGCGTTGATGAGCCTGTCTGGAAGTTGCTAAATGCAATCCAACAGCAGCATCCATTAGCCGGGCTGATAGAGTTGTTTTCCGGAGCAACAGATTTCGATTTTCAATCGGTACTTACGGCCTGTATTTCAAAAGGGTGGATCACTGGCTTTATCCTGCGTGACAAATCCTCTGATCGAAATTATTCTGAAGAAAAATAGATATCTCCGTAAAGTGCTTCGGCGTGCCTTCCTGAATTGTCGGTATCGGTCATCACCGCAATGGCATCAATATAGCGAATATCTTTACCAAATAGGTTTTTCAAATCTGTCCTGACGTTTCGTTTTTCCTTTAGCCATATGCCAGGTTTGTCGGCGGGCGTGCGAATGGCCACCATCATGGCATTTTTACCGGCGAATGGATTTGGCCATGTGCTCTCCTTTACGGCGTTGTTGCTCCACACATAGTTGATTGCTTTAGTACGCCAAAAAAAAATGCCACCACTTACGACAACATAGACTCTTGCAGGAAAATCATCACCGCCTTTGCTTTGTTCATCAATACCCCCAAGGGTATTTTTGATCAGCCAGGACCAATTGAGATACGGGGTTCTTTCCAAATCAATGCGAATTTCTCTGAACAAACCGGAGGCAGCGGCGTTGCTTTCGGCCTTCAGTACCTTCCCGCTATCTTGTTCAACCAGGGTATAGAGGGTTTCACCTTTAAAGCTTTTTGATTCCCATGGGCTGAGATCCCCGGTGGAAAATTCGCCGACGATTGTATTATTGGGTTCAGCGCCAAGTGATAGGCTAAGAGCTGTCAGCAAAGCGAAGATAAATTTGTTCATTCAATATTTGAGTGTTGTTTGGAAAGGTTATGGATTATCCGATTGCGGACCTCTACGGAAAGTTTTGTGTCACGAAGCTTTTCATCCAATTGGGAGCTGGCCCGACGGATGAATTCCAGCTGTTTGGTATAGCGACCGCAAGTCCTACAGATTGATAAATGGAGCCGGAACCCCATATTTTCCCGCCAGCTTAATTTTGAATCTAATCGTTTTGATGCCAAATCGATGACTTCTTTGCATGTCTGCATAACTCTATTCTCCGCTGTTATTTGATTTTTCGAACCAGCGGGATTCAAGGCAAGCCCTGAGTCGCATCCGGATGCGGGACAGCGTTACCCACACATTATTCGTCGTCTTCATGTCAAAAACCTTACAAAGCTCTTTTGCCGATAGCCCTTCCATTTCGCACAAGAGAAATACGTTCGCTTGATGAGGGGGTAATGCATCAAGGCATGTTTTAAACGTAGTCCAAAATTGATGATTCTCCAAGGATTTGTCTGGATTCAGCCATTCGGGAAGATCCTGTTGCCAATGGTCGTTTTCGTCAAAATAATGTTGTCTTAGTTCAGTCGATAAACTATCGTCAAAGGTGATGGTCGCTTCTTTGTAGTGTTTTCGAAAGTGATCCAGAATCTTGTGTTTCAATATTCCGATAAGCCAGGTTTTGACCGACGACTTCTGAGCGAATGTTTTTTCGGCTTGCAATGCCGCTAGCAATGTCTCTTGAACGAGATCCTCGGCTATTTCCGGGCTTTGTGTTCTTGACAGGGCATAGCGATACAAACTATCACCAAAGTCGTCGACCCATTGTTCTGGGTTAGGGGGGCTAGGCATGATAAATCTGGTATATTGAGTGGTGTTGAGCAAATTATATACCTTTCGCGGTCAAAAATTCCCGTTTTGAGTCGGTGGATTTTCGTGAAGGCAAAGCGTGGAAATACAGGAATAGTCATCTATTTCGAGGTTCCACTACGAAGATCTTCGCGAAAAGATGCGCACTGAAAATGGGTATTCTTGGACGCGAGAGGGATATATAGCCCTTAATATTACCTGGATCTGCGAGTCCATGGTGGATGTAGAGTGCAAGCAATATATTGGTTTCACTGTGGAATCAAAAAATCTTAGCTTCACCCATCGTTTAAGCGAGCATTTTTTGACTGCTGCGGGAACAAGAGCTTGTGCTCTGCGCCGCCATGGACTCACGGATTCAGGTATTAACGATTAACCAACCGGAGTAATTAATGAAACCATCGATATTAGATGTAAAAGGAATTGGACTATCGACACTGGAAATCCTGGCGCAACATGGCATAAAGACTATTGAGGATCTTGCTGATGCCGGATTTGATCGATTGATTTCAATTCCTGGGTTTAGTGGTGTGAGAGCGTCGAGTGTTATTCAAGAAGCCAAGAATCTTCTCAGTGACGGTTCTGCTTCGACGGAATTGGGGGTAATAGGCAATCTCTATAATCCCAAGAAGGATAAAAAGTCTGAAAAAAAGAAGAAGGGCAAGGGGAAAAAGGACGCCAAGTCCACGAAAAAAAATAAGAAATCAAAGCAAGACAAGGCGAAGAAAAAGGATAAACAGAAAGATACCAAAAAGAAAGAAGTAGCAAAGAAAGATAAGAAAAAGAATAAGAAGAAAGCCAAAATCAAGAATAAAAAGAAGAAATGAGAAGCATTGTAGTTCTGTTTAAATAGTGGGTAGATTTTTCGGCATATCTTTCGCGATTAAGAATACCCATTTTGAGTGGATATATTTTCGTGGAGGGCTAGGTCTAGAATCGGAAGAGCCATCTCTTTCAAAGGTTCTACAACGACGCTCTTCGCGAAAAAATGCGCTGAAATTGGGTATTCTTGAACGCGAAAGGTATATATGGCTTTTTTCAGTGAATCTTTGCAATCTGCAATTCAGTTAATAATTCAGTTCGACAGGGACGTTTATTGGGTCGTCTGGACATCATTGAAGATTTCTATAATTGCTTCGCTGATTGCTGCTTTAATAGCAATACCCACAGGTCTTTTTATCGCTTTAAACCAGTTTCCAGGGAAAAAAGCAGTAAAAAACCTGCTTAATACACTGATGGCTATGCCCACAGTTGTCATTGGTTTGCTTTTTTACGGATTACTCAGCAGGCAAGGACTACTGGGTAATCTTGGGTTGCTGTATACGCCCACGGCGGTTATTTTGGGAGAAGTTTTCCTAATTGTGCCGATTATGACAAATCTGATCAGGGTGGCGGTTCAAACAGCGGATCCTCGGTTGATGCAAACACTACAGAGCCTCGGGGCAGATAAATTTCAACAGCAGGTTCTAGTACTCAAAGAAACCCGAGATGCGGTGCTTTCTGCAGTTGTCGCAGGTTTCGGAAGAGCCATCGGAGAAGTCGGTGCTGCAATGATGCTAGGGGGTAATATACAAGGTTTGACCCGCACTATGACCACGACAATTGCTTTGGAAACCAGTAAAGGAGAGTTTGAACTGGCATTAGCGTTGGGGATATTGTTACTACTTATTGCGCTGTTGGTTAACTTTACGCTTCAATATTTACAGCCGGATTAGTTTCCTCAGTGTCTCTGTGCTGAAATGGCAACGACAATGAAAACTACCGGAATCAAGCCGGCGATTCTCTATTTCATCCCTATAGCTAAAGTTCGGTGAAAGAAATGATTTCTCTTTTCATTCAACAAAAACACTTATTCTGGGCCATGATTAGCCAGGAATGTAGTTTGCCATTCGTCGGCGTTCACTGTGTATGTCCATTGGATTCCCACCAATAGAATGAAAAATAAAATGAAAAGTACGGCAATGATAACTAGCATCCGTTGAATCACATTCCTTGTTGGTGTCTCCGTTTTCAAGGAGTTTTTCTGTGAATTCTCTTCAATTTGTTTTTGCAATCTGTTTACCTCAAGATCTCTTATCAACGTTGTTTGGCCTGGAATCTTGGTTGATATGGTGGAATTGTGTCACTGATTTTTAGTCTATGTTTATTGGGAAACTCAAGAAAGTGAATATTTCACAAAGTATTTGTGTACTATTTACTTTCATTCTGGATTTTATGTCTATCGTGTTCGCGGATGCCTGTTTGGATTTTATTTTCCCCATGTCCCAGCCCCGCATAGGAAAGCAGCCAATAATGCTCTGCATCAAGGAACGTAGCCCGTGGAACTGTGCAAAGAAGTATTCTTGAGCGCAATAGCAAAATCTATGAAATTTTTATACGAGCTGGAAGATTTGCAGTTCAGTTATGGTCGATTGTCAGTACTCAATATTGACCGGTTGACAATAAAACAAAACACCATCACGGCCTTAATCGGATCCAATGGTGCTGGTAAAAGTACGTTACTTAAGCTCTTGGCCTTTCTAATAGCTCCTAACCTGGGGAGAATCAAGTTCATGGGTGGCCAAACTGACTTCCGTATGATGCCTAAACTTCGTCGCCGAGTGGGCTTAGTCGCTCAGAACCCTTATCTCTTACGGGGTTTGGTTTTAGATAATGTGACTCTGGGGTTGAAACTGAGGGGGGTATCTGTGGCAGAGGGGAGAAACATCGCAATGGAGGCGTTGGTTCAGGTCAATATGGCTTCGTATGCTAAACGAAATGTTTCAACTCTATCAGGTGGAGAGGCTCAAAAAATAGCATTGGCCCGAATCCTGGCGTATGAACCCGATGTGTTGCTGTTCGATGAACCATTCACATATCTGGATCAATACAGTATTGTGCTGATCGAGGAGGTGATTGAAAAATATAGAAACTATCCCGGAAAATCAGTTATTTTTAGTACCCACGACAAGCTCCATGGCTTAGCGATTGCAGATTCAGCGATTAGTCTGGTTGCCGGACGTTCGGTAGGATCGTTGTTAATGAACTTGTTTTCAGGCAGCGTAAGGCAAAATCTATTTGATACCGGTAAACTGAGCATAGAATTGCCGTTACCAATGAGCAATGGCAGTTTTATAGCCATTGACCCAAAGGAAATCGTTCTTTCCCACAATAAACTGGATTCCAGCCTTAGAAACAGCTATTCAGGCCGTATTATTTCTATCGCTGAAGAAGCGGAAGGGATAAGAGTTTCAGTGGATGCCGGGGAACGATTTCAGGCGCTTGTAACCCGGCAATCAATGGTGGAGTTGAATCTGACAGTTGGACAGCGGTTGTGGATTCATTTTAAGTCGACCGCTGTTGAGGTATTTTAGACTTAAGGTGGTTTGACGAAATAACTATACCAATCTTACTTGTCTTTTTGTCTGTCTTCGGTGTTGTGTCAACAGTTGCGTAGCCTGCTATGCGCCTGTTGACATGCCTTGAAGACAAACAAAAATCCGGCACAATATTGGTATATTTATTCCGTCAAATCACCTTATTTCTCCAACAACTGGTTTTTCGCAATTACGGATTTTGCAGTGGCGGCTCGATCAGCTCTGACAGTAACCGCGAGCTCCGGATCTTTTAACGCAAGGATTTGAGCAGCCAGATAAGCGGCGTTTTTGGCGCCGGGTTTGCCAATGGCGAGACTGGCGACGGGAATGCCCCCCGGCATCTGTACAGTAGAAAGTAGAGAGTCCATGCCTTGTAGACTCCCGGCATCGAGGGGAATGCCCAGAACAGGTTTCAAAGTATGGGCTGCCACTGCACCAGCAAGATGAGCAGCGAGTCCTGCTGCGGCAATAAAAACGTCGCAACCACGCGATTCGGCATCGGTTACATACTGACGGGTTTCATCGGGTGTTCGGTGAGCAGAAGTAATTCGGGCTTCGTAGGGAACACCGAGCTGTTCTAATACATCGAAGGTGGCTTTTAGGGTGGGTAGGTCAGAGTCCGAGCCCATGAGGACGGCTACAAAGGGTTTTTGATCAGTCATAACTTGATAGATATAGCTAAGGTTAAAAGATAAATATTAGAACTTCTGAATTCATCATTCCCTTCTGTAGGAGCGGCTTTAGCCGCGATATCGCAGCTAAAGCCGTTTCTAACAGAAGGAATCAAGACAAATTACGCGAGATAAAGCGTTCTGAATACACGGTGGAGGTGGTTTTAGA
>JAZGGE010000350.1:0-20639 GCA_036480195.1 Methylococcales bacterium | reverse complement strand
TCACCACGGTAAATCAAAAGGTTATAGGATCCCATGGGATTTTGTTATGAGCCTAAAATAAAGACTTCTCTCCGTAGGAGGGGCTTTAGCCGCGATCCCGACCGAGATCGCGGCTAAAGCCCCTCCTACGAAGGTATCAAAACAAATTCCGAGGGATCAGGGGTTCTGACCCTGTTTAGCTTGGCCTCAAATCGAAACCTACTAGTACTCCTTCAATGTTGTATTGACGGGTGGAGGAAGTTGAGAAGTGGTCAGCTGCTAGGCGCAGGGCTAGCAGGGCTAATTCAAGCGAGTGCAACAACACAGATGGCCGCTTATCGGCTGATTATACCCGTCAATACAATGTCAACGGAGTACTAGACCTGGTTGCTTAAATCTAATTGAACAACCTCCTTATTCCCTCATAATCCACCTTGCCACTGGATAATCTGGGAAGTTCATTGAGAACTCTATAGCGGGTAGGCTGCATATAGGAAGGAAGTTTTTGTCTTAGTTGCTTGTTCAGTTCCGCTAGTTCCAGTGTAGGTTGTAATATAATGGCTGCTACGGGTCTTTGGCCGCTTGCAGGATTATCTATTCCAACTACGGCACTGGCGATTACACCGTTTACAGTGTCGATAGCAGCCTCTATTTCCGCCGGCTCCACCCGATAGCCAGAACACTTTATCATTCTATCAATTCGACCATAGTAGAAGTACTCCCCAGAATAACCTAGGGAAACTCGATCACCTGTAGCATACCAACCATCTTTATCGACAATTTTTTTAAGCATTCCATTCTGCCAATATCCAGAAAAAGTAATTTGTCCTTTGACTAACAATTCGCCACTATTTTGATCTATCCTTAGTTGCGCTTGACTAGCCGGTATCCCAATCGGTATCGGTTGCTCCGGATCAAGGCGGGATCGATCGACTGGCCAGTAGCAGCACACATTGGTTTCGGTCGGGCCATATAGATTAAACAACCGAACCCGGGGTAGTTTCTCTGCCAGCAATATCAACCGACCCGTCGGAAAAACTTCCCCAGCGAACAGAACGAGGCGTAGATCAGTTAGCGAATGGGCATTGAGATTTCCCTTCAATGCCAAAAAATTCAATAGGGAAGGAACGGTATATATACAGGTAATCCGATACTCCCCTAACCAGGCGGTTAGCTTGCTGGGAGCAAGGGCAAATTGTATGGGAACAAAATGGATACTGCCACCAAATCGTAGTGTAGAAAAAAGGTCGAAGGTTGACAAGTCAAAATGGAACGGTGCGATACTTGCGATGCGATCCTCTGCGCCGATTCGAAATGTCTCCCCCGCCCAGTCCGCGAAAGCAGCTATTGCGCGATGACTGAGGACAACACCTTTCGGCAATCCACTTGAACCTGAAGTATAAAGGATTGCAGCATGGTTTTCCGGATTTCGGGGAAACGGTAACACCTGATCGTTTCGTGATGAAAGTTTCGCAATATCAATCCAGCGTTTGCCCTGTTCCAACCATTCTGGATAATGCCCTAAGCCGATAATTGCGTTTACTCCGGCATCATTAATGATGTAGTTGAGCCGCTCCGGAGGATTTTTTAAATCCAGAGGCAAATAACAACCTCCGGATAAAAGTACGCCAAAAATAGCAATAGTGGCATCAATACCCCGGTCGAGGGCAATTGCTATTCGTTCTTGTGACTTTATCCCTAGAGTCGAAAGTTCAACCGCAACAGCCTGGCTTTGGATTTTGAGTTTGTCATAGCTACAGCTCCGGTCGTTTTGAATGAGAGCAGGATGGGAAGGATTGAGATGACACTGTTCAAGAAAACCGTTGATGAGCGACATGAAATCTTAGCTAGCGTGTTTCACCAAGGAGTTCCGATGTCATATTTTTTTGTAAAATTCCAAGCCAACCGCTATCCACCTGGGGTATCAAGTAGTTGTATGTCATTACCAGCTTTTGGTCGAACTTGCCTAATAAGAGTGATAAGGATGGCGGTGATGTGACGGGTGAAAGATGAAAAACGCCATCGACCACGCTACCAAAAAAATCCGCAGCCGCAAAGTCTATTTCGCCAATATCGGAGAACCAGAATGAACTCCGTTCAGTTCCGTGGCGAGATTGATTGCGGAGCACTTGGCCATAACGCTCTATGGACAACCAACTCCCGGCTAACATTACCGGCAAGAATGCTAAATCAGTTTTATTGCGAACTGCTTCGACATACTGTTGTTTGAGATATTTAAACATGTTATTACGATTTTCAACCAAGTCGGTCGGGACTTGGGCAAACAAAACACTCACCTGGTTTCCGAACACTGGAGAAACCGCTTTCTGCTTTCTCAGATTAAAGGCGTAAGGAATACAATAGGCATCACCTTCGACGGCAGGTCCTGTCATAGCAATCGCCCTCATAAAACAGCCAATATAGTAAAGTGACTTAGCTGCCATTCCAACCTGTTTACGGGCGAGTTGATCGATAACCTCGGTCTGTTGCCGAGAAAAACGAACAACTTTAAAGTCTAGCTGTTCAGGCACCACTACATCATCGACAGGCAACGTACTTTTTAGTCTGTCAATACCATTTATATGACGTTTTCCTTTGATGAAAAAACCAATTTTTTCCCATAAGCTCCAACGATCAAGATAGCTTTGAATAGGAGAGTCATCATCATTGAATTGCTGTCGCTCCTGGAGGCTGTCAGTCAACAGAAATTTGAGAATCAGACCGGCACCCCCGGCATCACACAAAGGATGAAGCCAACGAATGAAAAATCGATGCCTACCAGGTTGGCAAAATACATGAAATTCCAGTGGAACTGTTGTATCCAGAGGCTGCCGCAAATTCATTATTTCTTTTAGACGTGGCGCAGATCCATCTCGACTACTCAAGTGATGAAGGTGAAGAATTTTTTCATCTTTAGTTGGTTCCTGCCAATAATACCGTTTCCCCTGCTTGGTCAACCGTGATCGGCAAAGAGGAAACCGGCTTTGAAACTCTGCCACGCGCACCTCCAGAGCCTCAAAATCCGGCTTGGAATCAAGCTCAAGAACAATGCCCCCATAGCTACCAGATAGTCCGGCCTTGCGGATCTCGTTATCCATAACCAAGGTAAAATAATCAGCCGGATTCAGTGGTACCGCACGCATATCAGTCTTACAACTTGCCATTATTCAGACCTGATGTCGTTGAATCCAGGTTTTTAACCTGTTAAATGAACGAACGTTATCCGGTTCAATTTCTTCATCGGGAAGGGTAACGCCAAAAGTTTCTTCGATGAACATAGTCAACCGCATAATTCCCATACTGTCCAGACCTGCTTCCAGCAGGTCTTCATCATCTGAGAAGGTTTCAGGATTAGCCGTATAGATCAATTCCTGGAAAATAAAATGCCGGAGTTTCTCTTTCATTTGGAGTTGATAAGGTTTGATTTGGTGGATTACTGTATATTTTATCCTCATTCGTAATGGGTATACAAAAACACTAGCCACCGATCCGCTTCCTAATCTCATGTTAATATACTTTTCGCACTCAAGAATGCCCGTTTTGAGTGGGTAGCTTTTCGTGAAGAGCCAAGCGTAGAATCGCTGGAAGAGTCATCTCTTTCAAGGCTCTACAACGACGCTCTTTGCAAAAAAAGACGTACTATAAATGGGATATTCTTGAGTGCGGAAGGTATATTAGAAAATATAGGGCGGAACAAGCATAGCGTTTTCATCCCTAGCTTACAAGATCACTGCCTTATAAACCCGCTAGCCTGACCTACCCTACAATTGATATCGCCAGGAAAGTAACCAACCTCTCTTCAATCTAATACTATTGAAAAGCGAAGCCTAAGGAATTAAATTGGCGAAAATGCCACCCATAGTACTTCAAAGTTAGTCAATTTTCCTATAGATCAATGGTGCCAACCCCGTAGGAGAATCCGAAACTTTTTCACTATTTTAGCAAGTGTAAATCCAGGAACTCGTCCTGAGGGAAAAACGAATTTGAGTCAATTTCATCGATCATATTAGGCAAATAGTGAACCTTTTTAAAAGATGATCGGAAAATCTGGCCGAAAGTGCTTCACCCCATAGTAGTTTTCTATTCTCAGAAGCGTTCCAGCTTCACATCACAAACATATTATGCATAATTTATGCCATATTATATATAATCTAGTTAAAACTTTTAGTTAGCAGATATCCAACTAAAATTCTATACGAATAACGAAGGAAACTGTTCCCCCAACCCGACATATATACAATTAAATACAATAACACCTTGATTTTACTTAAGTCTCAGTGTCACTAGATGACGACAAAATGCAAAATCATCAGCAGAAGCACCATAAACCCGACATTGTAAGAAAATACTTTCTACATAACAGGAATCAACCGTACGCACCATTATTCCAAAACTATCTCTTCTTCTGCCATAAGAGAAAATAGCACTAATCAGCCAAAACCTTTACCTTCACTCTGGATTTTTCATCCCCTTTAAGCTGCTTCAAAGCAGACAGGACATTATGATCGGATGGAGTAACCTCCAAAGCCTTTCTGTAGAGATACTCTGCATGCTGGTAATTCCCTTTCCGTACCTCGTGTCTGGCCCACATTGCGTAGGTATCGGTAATTTTTTTTATCCCGGTCAGCGCTTTCGGATGCCCCGGAACCCGGTTAAGAATTCTTTGATAAACGGATAACGCGCTATTTCCATCTGGTTTGGTAAGTCTTTTCCTTGCAATTTGTTCTTCCGCAAATTTTAGCAAGTCCTCTAGCCCTTTCTTTGTGAAAATAGGCTCAGAGAATTCTGCTGCCAAAAAGTCCGTTGGTTTTTGTGTTTTCGCCAGCCGCATTTCTTTGACTCGGGCCAACGCAGCCAAGATCTTAATATCTTCAGGGAAAACCTCCAGTGCCTTTTGATAATGATACTCTGCTCGTTTGTAGTTACCCTTTACAATCTCGTTTCTAGCCCAAAGAACGTAAGAATTTCTCACTTCTTCAAGTCCGTCGGATGTGGATGTTTCCTTAAGCTGTTTCAGAGCAGCCAAAATCCCGGTGTCATTCGGAAAAATTTCCAGGGCTTTGCGGTAGAGAAATTCTGCGTGTTTATAATCTCCTTTCTCAACCTCATGCCTAGCCCAAAGAGTATACGTTTCCTTAATCTTGACAATACCCGCCCGTGCATCCTTATGATTTGGAGCCACGGCCAAAACTTCCTGGTATGTGGACCAGGCACTATCTTCAATAGGCGTCATCAGTTTTTTCTCTGACAATTGCCTGTTTGCTCGTTCGAGCAAAGCTCCAATGCTCTTTTTTTCTCCATTCTGTTTTGGAATCTCCGTCACTACTTTTCGAGAACCCTCATCCTTTTTTGAAATTTTCGCCACTGACTTATAAGAAGTCTTACTCTGTCCTGCCCGTAGCTTCTTTTTTACCCGACTCAAAGCAGCTAAAATATCAGGGGCACCTGGAGAAACCTTCAGTGCCTTGCCATAAAATACCTCCGCCTGCTTAAAGTTGCCACGGCTCGCCTCACGCCTGGCCCAACCAGCATAAATTTTCTTGATCTTAACAATGCCAGCCAACGCCTGCGCATGATTAGGATCCAACTCAAGAATTTTGCGATAGCTCCCCAACGCCTTGTCATTTTCTGGCCTTAAGTTACTTGCGAGTTGCTTTTCGGCAAGCGCGAGAAATTCGGTAATTTTTCGCTCTTTCACCCACGGTTTTTCTTCTACCTTAATGGGATTTTCGAACCGGACAGCCGGTTCTACGGAAGTAGCTTGAGAGGGCTGGTCTTCATACTGTGACGAATTCTCGCGAAGAGTCTTTGATGCTGATGTTTCCGCATTCGACCTTTGGCCTGATGTGGTTTCTTGCAGCCGAGTAGTTTCTTCAGATTCAACCTGGCTACTAATATTTTCATTATCTGAATCCGATAAAAAATACAAGCCCGTTCCTGCTAACGCTGACACCAACACACCAAGAGCGAAGGCTGTACTAATAGACGTATTATTGGATTCTTCTGGTGCTTCAACAACTTTTGTCTGAATTAATTGAGTCGAATCATCTTCATCCATTAGTACTGCAGGTGGAATGGCCCGGGGCGCCCTTTCCACATCATCCCTGAGTATGGTGCGCTCATCATCTGATGGTTTCAGTATCTCAGTCGGCTCCTCGATATCTATTTTCGGTAACAGCTCAGTGGGAGCACTATCCAATATCCGGGTTTCTGGAGATGTTGTAATATCACTTCCACTCCGCAACGATAGGCAGTCTCCAGAGACTTCGTCGACCAACTCCCCGGTAACGGTCTTTTCATCCGCCAAAGAAGCCGCTAACAATCCTAATCCACAAAGCCGGTTGATCTGGCGGGGTATACCTCTGGAGTAAAAATCAATTCGTTTAAGCGCCTCATCTGAAAACAGGTTTTCTCCTTGATCTTTCAAACGCCCCAAATAAAAACGAATATAAGCTACAACTTCATCTGAGCTAAGCCGTTCAAGCTGACAATGGACAATTTTATCGGGATCGATTTCTCCCAAACCCGATTCTTCCAGCTGCTTGTCTAACCCGGGCAACCCAACCATCACAATTTGAATAAACAATGCATTACCAGGCTCAGAGCCAGCCAGCTTATAAATCTCCTTAAGCACATCAGGTTCCATTTTATCGGCTTGATCTATCAGAATAATGACATGCGGTGTGGGTTGGGAGTGCAGTAGTTGGGAGAAAGCCGTTATTTTTTCGGCCAAAGGTGTTTCGTCTGAAAATCCTGCCCCAAGCTCTCGTCCGATGTAGTCAATAAACGCTTCGAAATCGAGATCCCCCCTATGAACGCCAATTAGTCGAACTGCATCACCCATCTCATACGCAACCCGCCTCACCAGAGTGGATTTTCCACATCCCGCCTCACCGGTTATCAAAAAAAGTTGTTTCCCACCTTGAACCCCACTAACCAGTTCTTGATAATTTTTCTGATTTGATGGGCTCAGATAGGCTTGGCCGGGATTTGAAAGATGGAATATAGATTCATCATATTCGACTGTTGTCGTAACCATAGGAAGTACCGTAATGTGGTTATGCCGCGTCGCCGCGATGGGAATAAAACAAAAGAAGGGGAATCCTCCAACTACACCAGGAAACACTGAGTTTACAACCTCGAAAACCAACCGACTTTCGGTTCCTATACCTTTCGCGTTAAAGAACGCCCGTTTTAAGTGGGCATTCTTTAACGCGAAAGGTATATCAACAGCCGTTCCTAAATGCACTAATTGGCAACTGATTTACCCTGTGATTCTATTCTACCATATGCAATTCGAGGAAGATCTCCCCGATTCCCCATAGCGTAGCGGGTAAAAAAATTCTTTAATACCCCGCTGCTGTTAATCCAGTTCATACCGGTTGACCGCATTTTCCCGATGGGTAAATGAGAAATACCATAGATGCGCTTCAGCGCATCCATGGCTCCCAACATTAGGACGTTATCTCCCTTTCTTTTTCTTTCAAAATTACGTAATGCATGACGGCTAGCAATAGGGCGCCCCTGTTCCTGTGCTCTTAGAATCGCTTCCGCAAGCGCTGCAGCATCCAACAGACCCACGTTAACGCCCTGCCCAGCCAACGGATGCATTGCGTGCGCGGCATCACCAATCAAGGCCAATCGTTCCCCTGTGTAACGTTGAGTATGCTGGAAAATCAGTGGGAAAGCAGCACGCCGACCCACTGATTCCATCGCGCCAAGAATACCACCTGAAGCCTCTTCCAGGACACAAAGAAACTGTGAATCATCCATTTCCATATACTTTTTTGTAGTCTCCCTACTAGAGCTCCAGACGATGGACAATGCACCGTTCAGCAGTGGTAAAAAAGCCAGTGGACCCTCATCTAAGAAGCGTTGATAAGCGGTTTCACTGTGCTGCCTCTCAGTCATCACTGTTGCGACCAATGCATCTTGCCCATAAGGCCAGCCAGTGACTCCAATGCCAGCCAACTCTCTGACTGTAGAGGATCTGCCATCAGCCGCAACAACCAATTCCGCCTGAATTCTATGCCCATCCTCCAATTGCAGCAAAGCCCCATTTTTCTCTAACAACAATCCAGTGACTTTAGCCGGGCAGATGATTCTTCCTTGTGACAGAGTTTCAAAGATACCCCATAGAGCGTCAACCGTTATCCGATTTTCGACAATATATCCTAGAATATCGCCACCTACATCGGCACCATCAAACGAGAGCTCACCGTTGTAAGCCACGTCCCAAACCCGCATAAACCGGTAAGGACTGACGGCATCTTCCTGCATTTTTTGCCAGGCACCGATGTTATCGAAAATATTCATTGATGCCCTGGTTAACGCGGATACACGGATATCAGTGGCACCCGAATCCCAGCTTCTTTCCGGTTCCGTATATTCAACAAGGGCGACGCTGATGTTGTTTTTAGCCAGGAGACAGGCCAACGCGGTGCCGACCATGCCGCCGCCGACAATCGCAACATCAACAGTTGTTTTCCTGTTATTGTTCATTAAGAAGTTACCGAATTTTTTTCGTTGGAGCCTGCCTTTCCTACTCGTGGCAAACGCCCCCCTAAACCCATGGCATATCGTGAAAGAACATGCTTGGCCCCGCTGAGATGATCGAGGGAAAGTAAACCCAGATTTCGGGACAACGCCAGAGGCATCCACTCATTAGTGAAAATACTGATAATGCTATTGGTAAAAGTGACAACACGTAGTTGGTCTTTCATACGCTCTGCTTGAAAATCCTGAAGCAGCTTAGGGCTTCCGGGATCTTTCGCCGATGGGTCAAGCCCGATCAACATTTCGGCAAGACGGGCGACATCCCGAAGCCCCAAATTAAATCCCTGGCCGGCAACAGGATGCAACCGATGGGCCGCATTTCCAACCAGGGCCGCACGATCTGTGACCATCTGTTGGGCCTGAACAAGTTTGAGCGGAAAAGCCTGCCGGGGTGCACACAAACTCAGGTGGCCTAACCAATATCCGAAACAGGTTTGCAATTCATCGACAAACTCTTGTTCTGACATATCCATGACGATTCGTAGATCATCATTGGATCTTGTCCAAATCACCGAACAGCAGCCATTCTCATTTGGTAATAACGCTAACGGCCCTTGCGGCGTAAATCTTTCAAACGCCGTGAACGATGGGTTTCGCTCGGGTTTAACGGTTGTAACTATTGCGCTTTGACCGTAATCACGAACAGTCTGGCCTATATCCAGTAACTTTCTGACTGACGAATCGTCGCCATCAGCGCCAACGACTAACCTACCATTAAGATGTAGATTACTACTATCACCCTGCGCGAGCGTGACACACACACTTTCACTGCCCGCTTTTATGCCAATCAATCGCGCAGGCTGAATCATATCGACAGATGCCCTTTTTAGCCCGTCTGAAACCTGACTTTCCAAAGGACGCGCAGTGATAACGTAGCCCAGCGCTTCTACACCTTCCTTTTCTGCCGATAGCCGGGTTTTACCGAAATGGCCACGATCCGAAATATGGATATCCCGTATCGGCGTAGCAAACTGTTTCGACCCTTGCCAAACACCCAGACGCTTCAACAATTGAACACTACCATAAGCCAGCGCCAAACCACGGTCACCAGCAGGCGAACGACGCTGTTGTTCATCAGTTTGGCCTTCAACGACAACCACACTAAACCCGCCCCCTTCTATAGCTAGCGCCAGGCAACCACCCGCTAGGCCACCACCGATGATGATGATGTCATAGTCCTCTCTCATGAGAAGCCCATAGCCTGTTCGATTTCAACTATTGTTTTGGGAATACTCGCCGAAAGGACATCACATCCCTTCTTCGTCACCAATACATCGTCTTCAATTCGGATTCCTATACCCCGCCATTTGGGTTCAACTTCCGTACACGCCGGTGAAATATAAAGTCCCGGCTCCACAGTTAATACCATTCCGGGTTCGAAAATTCGCCAATCATCGCCAATTTTATATTCACCAACATCATGAACATCCATGCCTAACCAATGACCGGTACGATGCATATAGAATGCTTTGTAAGCTTCGTCCTTAATCAATTTTTTAAGCCTCCCTTCCAATAAGCCCAATCGGGTCAACCCTTTGGTTAAAATGCGGACAGCTGCATCATGAGGCTCATTCCACTGATTCCCGGGACGAACTTTATCGATTGCCGCCAACTGGGAGTCCAATACCAAGTTATAAAGAGCAGTCTGTTCTTTGTTGAAACGACCTGATACCGGGAATGTGCGGGTAATATCGCTTGCGTAACATTGGTACTCAGCGCCAGCATCAATCAGTAACAGGCTATTTTTCTTTAATTTATCCTTATTTTCGGTATAGTGTAAAACACATGCATTTGTACCTCCCGCAACGATCGATGGGTACGCAGCTGAACGCGCTCCCTGCTGAGTGAACTCATGAAGAATTTCCGCCTCTATCTGATATTCATACAGGCCTGATTTACAAATTCCCATCGCCCGTCGATGAGCTGCCTCGCTGATCGAAATGGCTTTCTCTATTAATCGGATTTCCTCGGGACTTTTGATAAGCCGCATTTCATGCAACAAATGCTCCAGTGAAACCAGCTCCATCGGGGCTCGAACTCCCATGCGCGCCTGGCTTTTCAACTGATTAAGCCATTCCAGAATCTGATGATCAAGAGCATGATTGCCGCCAATGGGGTAATACACCCGTTCACAATTTTCCAGCATACCCGGTAAAATTTCATCGATATCAGTTATCGGAAACGCATCGTCAGCATAATAATAATCCTTGGCGCCCTCAAGTCCTGCATGAGCGCCTTCCCACAGCGCTTTTTTTTCATCGAATTCACGACAGAATATGATGAATTCACCCTGTTTTCGCCCAGGTATAAGGGCAACGAGCGAATCAGCCTCATTAAATCCGGTAACGTAAAAAAAATCACTATCCTGGCGGTAAGGGTGGTCTACATCACGATTACGAATCTGAGGGGGCGCACTGGGAACCAGAGCGATATTCCCTTCTCCTACGCTACGCATCAACTGCTTGCGACGTCTTTTAAATTCAGCTTTTGAAATAGTCATTGCATTGGGTTTTTACATCTCGAAGCAGCCGCCAAATTGTTAATGAAAAGTCTCCGTTACAGGGTTCGTCGCATTAATACCATAGAATACCAATTGGACACCGGCACGAACATATTCCGTCACTTCCATGAATGCGGTTTCGTCTTCATCTCCATCTACGGCGGAATCAAGTCGAGATATTTCTGATATATCCCGCAACACCTCACTGCACTCGTCTGACAGATTATTGCTCTCTGAATAATAAGCACCGAGACCATAAAGAAAACCCCGGCACCATTCGCCAAACGCGGTAGCGCGATCTTCGAGAAGAAATTGATCGTCGGGAAGCAGTAAACCGAACTCAAAACTGTCCCCTACCATAATATCTCTTGTTTGCTCAAACAAACTCGTCAACATTTCACTGCTAAGTATCATCAGCTCCGTATTGTCTTCTTCATCATCGAAGAGCTCTCCCAACCATCGCTGACTGGAGATAGTTGCATCGGAACAAATCATGCCAGTCAGCGTGCCATGAGCTTCCGCTGCACTCATGAGAGCATTACAGTCTGAAAGCGCTATCTCAACTGCATTATAAGTAATTTCATTCATCATTATCCTGGAACAATGCGTATTAGTTCACTCTATGCTAACATCCTCAATGACTAAGAAAAAAATTATTCTTTACTTCCGGAACCTTCATTAGATCCCAAGACAATGGCACAACCATGAATACCGACATCCCCCCAAGCAATCCAGAATTTGAGTTCGACAATCTCGAAAAAAAAGTTAACGCGCTACTTTCATTGGTTGAACGACTGCAAGAAGAGAACAGCACTTTAAAACAAGGACAGGAGGAGTTATTGGACGAAAGATCGCAGCTCTTAACCAAAAATGAAATGACCAAGAAGAAAGTTGAAGAAATGATTACAAAGTTAAAGTCTATGGGGCATGGAACATGAGCGAGGATACCCTGTCTACAAATCTACAAATAATGGGAAAAGACTTTCGAATTTCCTGCACCGAAGATGAAAAAGATCTTTTGATGTCTTCGGCTCGCCATCTTGACAAAAAAATGCGAGAAATTCGAGATACTGGCCGTGTTATTGGCCTGGAGCGAATAGCCGTGATGGCCGCCCTAAATATTACCCACGAGTACATGCAGCTTCGTGATGAAAATGATTATCTTTCCACCGGATTAAATCAGCGAATAAAAACCTTACAGGCCAAGTTAGATGAACAAATGCAATGGGAAGATGCCGGTTAATGAACGCTTGCGGTGCTTCGTATGAATTCATTATGAACGCACTCGCATCCGATCGTACAGGAATGTATTTAGATTTAGGAATATTCTACTACCGCAAGAATAATCGTAGTAGAATATTCATGGTACCTCCTGCAGCGTTCGAAGCAATCTGGGTTACTTCTTGAGCCTAATTCATAACCCCGGGGGCTATGAGCTTGTAATGTTGTGCACGCCCACGTAAGTGGGAAGCCTGATTTACAACCGGTGCTCCCACCTGAACCAATTGGTTCAAGGGCGAAAGATACTCCGGCGCAGGCGGGGGGTGCCTTTCTTATCCGTACAAGAGGGGCTCCTCCACGAAATCATCCATACTCTTACGAAGTAGCAAAGAACAAGTATTTCTGTTCGATAGTTACGAATGAACCCAGACAGAACAAAAAAAACGGGGCTTTTTAGCCCCGTTTTTTTAGTGCCAAATTGATCTATCAGAAGCTCTTGGAAAACGTAACCATATAGATTGGCCGTTGATTCTCACCTTCGTCGTTGTGAAGATCTGTGTCCCAATAGGCGATCTCAGTGGTTACACCAAGAATATCTTGCGCAACGCCAATTTTCCAGTCTACGTAGTTGTCGCCAGTACCATCCTTCGTCCGGTCATAGTGGCCAAAATGACCACTGATAGTGAAAGACTTCAGAAATGAAGCGGGATCGTCGTCAGCAAGACCAGCCAATGGCGAAAAACCAATATTGGCATCATAGTAATTACCCCAATTAATTGTATTGTCTACCTCGACGCCAAAATAGGCGGTAAAGTCGAGTGAGAGAACATCCCAGGGTGCAATATCAATTCCAGCAAAAACTTCGTCAAAATTACTCCCTGTCGATGTCGCCGCTCCGGGGTACTGATACCTTAACCAACCCGCATTCCAGCCGATATCCATTCCAACATCAAGGGTACCGGATAATCCGCCATAGATATCAACTTCCAGGGAGTTCTTCCCCCCGGCTACCGTTTTATCGATACTCGATGCCCAAACACCTAGAAATACGCCGGCATCTTTCAAAAAGCCATCGGTCTCGAAAAGTGTGTAATCAAAATCAAAAGCGCCCTGAATCGCAGGCCGACTTTCACTTTGGGTGTTGCCTCGCCATACGTAGTTTGACGTCGCCGCAACACTTGCGCTGATTTCAAGATCTTCCCAATCTGTTGCGAACGTACTGTTTGTTGTTGCTAATAAGCCAAAAGCAACAATTGAAAGGTTAATTTTCGTATTCATTGACCATCCTCCATTCAATCCCATAAAAATATAAGTCTATAAAACTTATGACTATAATAACTGTAAACCCACAAAACAAAGCCCAGATAGACCGGCCGACGGGTTGTTGCATTATATACACAAAAAAATAGAACGCAAGTTTAATACCATAACTAACCTGCTTATTTTTCTAATGAATGCTGAAGAATGCCGATATCAGGCGCAACATCCCGCCCTATTCTAGTGCTTACGCACCTTATTGGTGCGTTATTCTGTGTAAAATTAGATGCTTACTGTTGATTTGGACCCTCCATGATCCCACTCCGACATACTCCGATTTAGAACCCTAACCTAGGTTTCTTGTCCCTCGCCAAATCGATACCAATAGCCACACACCTCCAAAGCCAGCACCCAAAAAACCTATTAATCCTAGTGCCGGCAAGCCAAACAGGGTCGGACCACCACTGACCGTCATGACGATGGATGACCCGATGATCAAAGCCGCCGTAATTAATCCAACGGTAAGACGGCTGGCGGCGCGATCCAACTGTAAACCGAAATGTTCTAACTGACTAAGATTGATATTCAATCTTACGTTTCCACCGCGAACTGCTCGCAATAGCCTACGGAGGTCTTCCGGCATGCCGGTCAGAATATCCATCATGCCGGTAAAACTACGCCAACTGCGCTTCATCAGAATATCTGGCCGATAGCGGTCAACCATTGCCTGCTCCAGAAAGGGTGCCGCTTCGGAGACTATATCAAAATTGGGATCAAGTTGCCGACCCAATCCTTCAAGGGTAATTAGTGCCTTAAATAGCAAGGTTAAATCGGGAGGTAATACCAATTGATGGGCTCGCATCAAATCAGCCAGATCTATTATCAAATTAGAGAGTTTCAGTTGCTTTAGCGGAACGCTATGATAAGTATCAATAAAGTCATCCACTTCGACAACCAATATATCCGTCTCAACGAGGGTGTCATCGGACCAATCAAGCAATACTTCGACGATCCGATTCGGATCCCGGATGGCCATTGAGTGCATCAGATCAACAACCTGTTCGCGTCTGTATTCGGTGAGACGACCAACCATTCCGAAATCAAAAAACGCTATGCGGTTTCCAGATAAATAGACGATATTACCCGGATGAGGATCAGCATGAAAAAAGCCGTCAATGAGTATCATTTTTAATACGGCGTTGGCACCACGAACAGCCAGAGTTTTACGATCCAAACCGGCCTGCTTGATCCCGTCCAGATCACGGCTATTAAACCCTTGGACATAATCCTGAACATTTATCCGCTCATCAACCAAATGCCAATGATGGAAGGGGATTACAATGTTCGGATCATTAGCGAAGTTGTTACGCATGCGATCGGCATTGCGGGATTCAATAGCCAGATTCAGTTCCCGATGCAAAGAAAGGGTAAACTGTCGAACCACTTCCTGCGGTTGATACCGCCGAATTTCGGATATTTCTGTTTCAGCAATGCGAGCCAGGCGCTCCAGCAAGCGCAAATCAGCTTCTACCGTACGCCGAATCCCTGGGCGGCGAATCTTAATGACAACTTCTTTGCCAGTGATCAATCTTGCCCGGTGAACCTGAGCAATCGAAGCACCGGCTAAAGGCTGCTCGTCTATAAATGCGAATACAGTATCGAGATCGGAGCCTAAATCTTCTTCCAACCGCTTTTTTATTATGTCAAACGGCAGCGCCGGGATCTGATCCTGTAGTTTTTCGAACTCTTTTATCCAATCCGGAGAAAAAAGATCAACACGCGTGGCCAGGATTTGCCCCAACTTGATAAAGGTGGGCCCCATCTCCTCAAGTGCTTTCCGAACCCGTTCGGGCGTTTCAAGATGAGATAAATTCGCAACACCTTTCCAGTTCAACGCCCGCCCAGCGCGTTCCAGAACGTGCCCCATCCCCAGGCGCTGAACCATGTCAGAAAAACCATATCGAATCAGAATCGAGGCAAGACTATGAAGCCTACCCAAATCCCGGACAGCGGTTAGTGCTTCCCAGAGCATTAATGATTTTCTCTGTTATTTATTGCAGGTTCGCTAGAAGGCGGATAAAAAAATAAGCAAGGGTGTGGACAATACCTCTCGCTCTCAAGAACACCCTTTTTCAGCGCACATCTTTTTGTGAAGCGCATCGTTATAGAACCTTGAAAGAGATGACTCTTCCTGCGGTTCTACGCCTAGCCCTTCACGAAAATATACCCACTCAAAACGGGCATTCTTGAACGCGAAAGGTATATTTGATAGAAATCGCCTTATCGTATCCACGTAAGTTAACGCAGTTCTAATAGCTCCACTTCGAAAATCAAGGTTGCGTTCGATGGGATAACGCCGCCGGCACCCTGTGCGCCATAACCCAGATCAGATGGAATTGTAAGCTTGCGCGTCCCACCGATTTTCATACCGACAACACCTTCGTCCCAACCTTTGATAACCTGTCCGGCACCAAGGGAGAAATCAAACGGCGTATTACGATCCTTGCTAGAATCAAATTTAGTACCATTTTCCAGCCAGCCAGTGTAATGCACAACAACGGTTTGACCCGTTTCAGCGGTCGCCCCTTCACCAATAACCAACTCTTCGTATTTTAACCCGGATGCAGTTGTTTGCTCAGTCATCTCTACTCCACTTTTTGATTTAAGTTATTCGAATCTTACCTGGATTCGTGAGTCCAGGTCTTAATAAAGGTATTTATATATCTCTATCGCCTAAGAATACCCATTTTCAGTACGCATCTTTTCGCGAAACGTGTCATTGTAAAACCTTGAAAGAGACGACTCTTCTTGCGATTCTACGCCTAGCTATTCACGAAAATATACCCATTCAAAAAGGACATTCTTGAGCGCAAAAGGTACATTCAGCCCTTCTATCCCACCCATACCCGCGCATTTCTAAACATCCGCATCCATGGCCCATATTCAGGCCATTCTTCAGGGTGCCACGAATTTTGTACCGTCCTGAAACATCGCTCCGGATGTGGCATCATAATGGTAAACCGACCATCCGTGTTGGTAAGTCCGGTAATTCCATCGGGGGAACCATTGGGATTGGCTGGAAAAAGATCTGTGGGTTTTCCATTATTATCAACGTAACAAAGGGCAATACCCTGATTATATGGATTCTTACCCAAACCCCGGACAAACTCAGCCCTCCCCTCGCCATGGGCAACGGAAACAGGGATACAGGTTCCAGTCATGTCTTTGAAAAAAATTGATGGAGATTCTTTAATCTCAACCATGGCAACACGGGCTTCAAATTGCTCTGATCTGTTGCGTACAAAATGGGGCCAATATTCTGTGCCCGGTACTAATTCTTTTAGATTGGACAACATCTGGCAACCATTACAGACACCCAGAGCAAAACTGTCTTGGCGCTGAAAAAATGTTGTAAATTGCTCTCGTAGTTTGTCATTGAAAAGAATAGCTTTCGCCCATCCCTCACCAGCACCTAGCACATCACCATATGAAAACCCCCCGCAGGCAACGAATCCGGCAAAATTCTCCAACGATTTGCGACCTTCAGCCAGTTCACTCATATGAACATCTATACTCGAAAATCCAGCGGCATCAAAAGCAGCCGCCATTTCAACATGCCCGTTAACGCCCTGCTCGCGTAAAATAGCAACAACCGGAGGGGCTAAAAGGGTAAAGGGTGCGGCAATCTGATCATCCAGACTAAAGGAAAGCGTTGCATGAAGTCCCGGATTCCCTTCATCAAGGATCGCGTCGAATTCCTCCCGCGCACATTCTGGATTGTCTCGCAATGTCTGCAGCCTGTAGCTGGTCTCAGACCACATCTGTTCCAATTCACCACGACTTGCCGAATATACGGTCTGACCATCCTGGACAAAGGAGATCATTTGATCAGCCCGGAACGAACCTATGGGGTGAAAGCAATGGGCCAATCCCGCTTTTTCGAATTCTGTCCGGACGGAAATTTCATCTGCAACCTGAATGACTGCACCTAATTCTTCATTAAACAGTATTTCCAGAGTATCTTTCCCCAGACCATCAAGCTGGATAGACACACCGGTTCGTCCTGCGAAAGCCATCTCGCAAACAGTTGTAAATAACCCACCATCCGAGCGATCATGATATGCCAGCAATTTACCCTGCTGATTCAATGCCTGAATCGTGCCGAAGAAACCCTTCAACAACTTAGGATCATCCAAATCGGGACAAACATTCCCCATTGCCCCATATACTGTGGCCAATGCTGAACCACCCATGCGATTGCTTCCCTGACCAAGATCAATCAGCACCAAAACACTTTCGCGTGATGTTTTAACCAGTTGGGGAGTTAATGTCCTGGTAATATCTTCTACCGGTGAAAAAGCGGATATAATCAGTGATAATGGGGCTTTCATGGTTTTTTCGCTGTCCTTGTCGCTCCAGACTGTCTTCATAGAGAGGGAATCTTTACCTACCGGTATGGCGATTCCCAGCGTTGGACAAATATCAATACCCACGCTCTTCACTGTCTCGTAGAGACTGGCATCTTCTCCCGGGGAACCTGCGGCTGCCATCCAGTTTGCTGACAGTTTTATTGATGATATCGATTTAATAGACGCAGCAGCCAGGTTGGTTATTGCTTCGCCAATTGCCATACGACCGGAAGCAGGTGCATCAATAATCGCTAACGGAGTACGTTCCCCTATTGCCATTGCCTCACCCTTAATGCTTTGAAAACCGGATGCCGTTACAGCGACATCGGCTACCGGAACTTGCCAGGGACCAACCAGCTGGTCACGAGCAACCAGACCAGTGACCGAACGATCACCGATATGGATTAAAAAACTCTTGCTTGCGACGACCGGAAGACGTAATACACGCTCAACGGCCTCTGCTATGGATATATCTTGGATTGAGAATGTTTGAAGCGATTTTTCCCTTATACTGATCTCCCGAATCATCTCTGGCGTATTGCCAAACAACAATGACATGGGTATATCGATGGGTCGGTTGGCGAACACATTATCGTCGAGTATAAGATGCTCTTCTTCAGTCGCTTTACCTACGACAGCGTAAGGACAGCGTTCTTTTTTGCAAAACCCGATCAGTGTCTCCAAGAGTTCCGGCTTTACCGCCAGGACAAAACGCTCTTGGGCTTCATTACACCAAATCTGCATAGGTGATAAACTGGCATCATCACTAAGAATCGCACGAATGTCAAAACAACCGCCACGGTCGCTTTCATGAACAATTTCCGGGATAGCATTGGATAGACCGCCAGCACCCACATCATGAATTCGTAGAACCGGACTGTCCTCACCCATGGCAGTACAATGATTGATGACTTCCTGGCAGCGTCGCTGCATCTCCGGATTGCCACGTTGGACAGAAGCAAAATCCAGTTCTTCACACCCAGCTCCGGAACTTTGTGATGAAGCCGCACCGCCTCCCAAACCGATCAACATCGCAGCGCCTCCGAGAACGACAATAGGCGCGTCAGGGGAAAGGGGTTCTTTTTCGATCTGTGTGGGGCGAATGTTCCCCATACCCCCGGCAAGCATGATGGGCTTATGATACCCGACGTAATGATTCGGCGAATCACAATCCGATTGTTCGAAAGTGCGAAAATAGCCACATAAATTTGGACGACCAAACTCATTGTTGAACGCCGCCGCACCGATCGGCGCCTCCAGCATTATTTCCAATGCGGATGCAATCCTTCTTGGTTTGCCGCTATCCTCTTCCCAGGGTTGTTGATAATTTGGAATGCGAAGATTAGAAACCGAATAGCCAACCAGTCCTGCCTTGGTATGAGACCCTCGCCCGGTAGCGCCTTCGTCACGAATCTCACCCCCTGCACCAGTCGCTGCACCAGGGAAAGGGGAAATAGCTGTGGGATGATTGTGGGTCTCCACTTTCATCAGGATATGGGCTTCTTCTTCGTGAAAACTATATTCCCCGGTATATGGGTTACGAATAAAAACCGAGGCCAAAGATCCTCGCATCACTGCGGCATTGTCATGATAGGCAGATAAAACCCCTTCTGGAGACTTGTCTGTTGTATTTCGGATCATCGAAAACAGTGTTGTGGGTTGTTTTTCTCCATCAATAATCCACCCGGCATTAAAAATTTTATGCCGACAGTGCTCCGAATTGGCCTGGGCAAACATCATCAACTCTACATCGGTAGGGTTTCTGCCCACGGATTCAAAGCTTTTCGCCAAATAGGCAATTTCTTCATCTGAAAGCGCGAGACCGAACTGACCATTGGCTCTTACCAGCGCATCGACCCCCTGCTCGATAAGGGCTACACTTTCCAGTGGTCTGGCTTCATGGTGTTGAAATAACAGATCTTCGACACTATCCCGGACGACAATTTCCGTCATTCGATCATGAATCAAAGGCAGTAGGTTATCTATTTCGGAATTTTCAAGTGGCCGTTTAGAGTGTGTATCTAGTCTGTATAGGGTTCCACGCTCTATGCGCTCGACACTATCAAGACCACAACGGCCCACAATTTCTGTCGCCCTGCTAGACCATGGCGAAATAGTGCCTGGGCGCGGCAAGGTAAAGAATTGTTCTCCTACCGTTTCACTATCCGGGTATCGTGGCCCATAATGAAGCAGTCGTTGAATGATCTCGGTATCCTGCGGTGAAAAACCACCATCAACTTCGACGAAATGGATATATTCAGCTGTTACCTGGCAGATATCCACAGTGATCCTCTGAAGATCCAACAGTAGTGATTGAACCTTGAACAAAGATAGCGCCGGTGGACCGGGAAATCTCAAAATCTGATAATGGGAACCCATCAAAAATACCTATTCGGGATTTACGTAAGAAGCTGTCTGAGAATAAAGAACTCCTGGAGAAAAGCCAGGAGGCTGTCTGGGATAGGGGCTGTCGTTAGAATAAAGAACCTACTGTGGAAAAGCTCATTTTTCCAGATTTCTCGATCATCTTCATTATATACCTTTCGTGTTCGAGAATGCTCGTATTGAGTGTGTAGATTTTCGTGAAGAGCTAGGAGCCTGTCCGAGAATAGAAAGCCTACTGCGGAAAAGCTGATTTTGGCCAGATTTCCCGATTTATTTTGTTAAAGAGCCTGCTATTCGCCTCAAAAAATCGAAAAATCTGACTCAAAACAGCT
>JAZGGE010000349.1:0-19548 GCA_036480195.1 Methylococcales bacterium | reverse complement strand
GTGCGGATCATCGAACTCCAAGAATTCCCGATAACAACCGTTACTGGTTGTCAATAGGGGCGAGTTATAGCCCTTTTGAGCATCTTAATATTGATTTCGCATATAGCCACATTTTTATGCATAATTCAGAAATCAACAATACTGATTCTCTTGGGCATACGCTAAAAGGAACCTTTTCCACCGACGCAGATATCGTTAGTGCTCAGGCACGATGGGTGTTTTAGCTACTTTAATGTCGCAGATCACTAGTACTCCTTCAATGTTGTATTGACGGGTAGAGGAAGTTGAGAAGTGGTCAGCTGCTAGGCGCAGGACTAATTCAAGCGAGTGCAACAACGCAGATGGCCACTTATTGGCTTGCTATTTTTTGACTTTACCATGAAAAGCATAAAGAACACGAAGAAGTAAAAAACTTCATGTTTTTCATGGTGATATTTATCTAGCATTTTGAAATTCAGTAGTTACTTAAAGCAAAACAACTTTCAGTCCATTTGGTTGAGTATTGGGAGGAGTCCATATCATCAGGCTACTTACTTGCTTACCTTATGATTGCGCCAACTCAGTAATGGCTTCGTAATCGATTTTTCCCGTTCCAAGCATGGGTAAGACTTCCGTCAACACTACTTTTTTTGGGATCATCAACTCTGCAATACCATGTTCCTTTGCATTTTTGACCAGCTGAGTACGGTCAGCGTCGGCACAATCTGTCACCAGAACAAGCTGTTCACCTTTACGCGTATCTTCAACACTGGTAACTGCATGGGCATGATCCGGCCAGATTGTCGCAGCAAAGGCTTCGACAGCCGCTAACGATACCAATTCACCGCTTATATTTGCGAATCGTTTTGCGCGGCCAAGAATAGTAATAAAACCGTCATCATCTACCGTAACAATATCACCCAGATCGTGCCAACCGTCTTCGGGTGGCTCTAGAACGCCAGGTTTTTCTGCCCGTAAATATCCAGCCATAATGTTCGGTCCCTTAACATGCAAACAGCTTCCAACATCTAAACCGGGCACAGGTTCAAGACGATATTCAATATCTTTTACAAAAGGACCGACAGTACCATTTTTGTGATTCTTAGGTGTATTGACTGCGATAACAGGCGAAGCTTCCGTTGCACCATAGCCCTCCAATATATCCAGATCAAAACCTTCCTGCCAGGCTTTTCGTGTTCTTTCTTTCATCCGTTCCGCCCCCCCAATGACGAGACGCAAAGTCTCGAAATCTCCACTCTTGGCTGTTCTCGCATACCCTCCGAGAAATGTATCCGTACCAAATAGCACAGTTGATCTAACTTTCTTAATCAGGTTTGGAATAATTTTGTAATGCAGCGGGGAAGGGTAGAGGAAGCAATGCATCCCCATAAGAATTGGCGTTAACATACCTGCTGTCAGACCAAAACAATGAAAAACGGGTAGCGGATTAAAAAAACGATCGTCTGGAGTAAATTCCGTAGCACTATAAATTTGATGAACGTTGGACATGAGATTGGCATGGGATAGGACAACTCCCTTTGGTGTCCCTTCTGAGCCGGAAGTGAACAGAATCGCGCCGGTATCATCTGGGGTAAGGCGAAACTTCTGGTAAAAGTGCCTGGCCCGTTTCGATCGATATAGCCCGGTTAGCTTGTCTAGAAAACTAATTTGTTTTCGTAGATCTTCCAGCCAAAGAATCTGTATTTTGTGTTTGTTAAGCCCTTCAATTAGATCGTCCAATTCTGCTTTTTTAACGAAACGTCTGGATGAAACGATGGTATTAATCTGTGCGGCCTGACATGCGGACTTGATATTCCACAGACCCGCAGAAAAATTCAATAGCGCAGGTATCCGTCCGTAGGCGGATAATCCAAATATCGTAACCGCAACTGCATTAATATTGGGCAGCAATACTCCGACAGGTTCACCAGACTTGGTAGAAGCTGTGAATTTATTGCCCAATATGAGAGCGGCCAAAATCAGACGACTATAATCCAGTGGTTTATGTTCGACATCTTCGATAACCGGCATTCGCTTTCCATAGCTATCTTTGGCTGTCAGAAGTGCTTCAAAAAGAGTCGTTCGGTATGTGTCTTTCTTCATTTTATCTCATTGCATAAAATAGTATGTCCAATGTAACGATCCTTCAGGAATAAGATCTCCATCTATAACTTAATAAATGCGATTTATAACACACTTTCTTAGTATCACGGTATTTTTCATCTACTAGTTATGATTCTGTCAATACGGATTGTTCTAAATGATCTAAAACTGCGTGCTCGAACGGCTTTCTCTTCTCATTCAGACCAAACTGTTGTATGTGTATAATTGAGAATGAAATGGCTAAGACATCAAAAATGAACCGTGAAGCAGAAATCAAATCCATGATTGCAGATGTCATGCATAGAAATACCTCTAAGCTGAAAGACCATAAAGTATTTCTATTTGGATCAAGGGCTACTGGGAAAGCGAAGCAACGATCTGATTTTGATATAGGGGTGTTAGGTGAAGATCCTCTACCTTTATCAGTTTTCTTCACTATCGAAGATCAATTGGAAGCGCTACCCACTCTGTATAAAATAGATTGGATGGACTTCAACAAAGTTTCTGATCGCTTTCGAAAACGGGCTATGCAACAGATTGAAGTATTATATGAATGATTCTACGTGGATATTGGAGGATTATGCTGCCGCACTGGAACAACTGGAAGTAGCGCTTGCAGAACCTGCTCAACATGATGTGGTTAAAGCAGGTTGCATTCAATATTTTGAATTCTGTTTTGAACTTGCATGGAAATCAATCAAAGTAGTAATAAATCAAACAGGATTGCCTGAATGCCTTTCTCCTAAAACCTGTTTGCGTCAAGCGTATACACAAGGATGGATTACAGTTGAAACAACATGGCTGAAAATGTTGGATGCACGTAACCGCATGTCACATACCTATGACGCTAAAAAGGCATTAGAAATTTACAGAATGCTTCCAGAATTTCACATTGAATTGAAATCATTGTTATTACAGCTGCAATCGATTAGTGAAGATGAAGAACTTTAAAGTGTCTTTACGATGCAACACAACTATTTAACATAATATACATTATACGCACTTGTATGACCTGGTTTCGAACATTTATGACATACAGCATTTCTCGCTAGATTGATAACATATGCCCAAAAGCGTTAGAAAAAGGTAAAATCACCTCTTCTCAATTTTTTAGCCGTTACGAGGTGTTCTATGAAAAAGTTTACATTTTTTTTACTGATATATTCAGTGACAGTTATTGCGGAGCAACAGCAAGATTTTCCCAAGGTAACGGTATACAAGAGCCCTACCTGCGGTTGTTGTAGCAAGTGGATTAATCACCTAGAGGCAAATGGCTTTTCTGTAGTAGCCCATGATGTCCAGGATGTGAATTTGATCAAAACACAAAATGGATTACCTCCGCAATTGGCTTCCTGTCATACCGCGCTGGTGGACGGTTATGTGGTCGAAGGTCACGTTCCCGCTGCCGACATCAAACGCCTCCTAACCGAAAAGCCCGACATCAAGGGTGTGGCTACTCCCGGAATGCCAATTGGTTCACCTGGCATGGAACATGGGGATCGCAAGGATACATTTGATGTGGTAGCTTTTGATCGACAGGGTAAAACATCTCGGTTCAGTCATTATCAAGGATCACAGTAATTACAGTAATTACAGTAGCGATTCTCTAGCTATTCATTCCATAACCGTGTTTAGAAATCGAATCACAGGCCGCCCCAAACCTTTAAAAATCCACCCAATTACCCATAAAAAGACGAACGCAGATAAGGAAACCCCAACCATTTGAAAAAGAGTTGGAGAAATACCGATTAGTCGACCTGCTTCAGCGAAAAGACTTGTTATCAGACTAGGATGCGAGATGACAATCCATGCCGTAGCTGCAATAGAGCTGTATTTGAGCAGTCTTGCGGCTGTCCCGCTTTTCAGCAGATTGGAACCAAACAATGTGGTTTGACGAATCACACCTATGGAATTGCCGGAACGGGCGGCTTGCCGCCCGGCCCTTAACATTTTCAAGGTTCCCGCTACTGCCAGGACATCGACCCCTGCCCACAACAAATTATTGGTGCTGATCTCCTGATTGGTGACGTAGCGAGTTTCGAGTTCACGAATGCCGCTGGAGAAAAAGGAGGTAAGCCCTTCGGTAACGCGTTCTGTCCTAATCCATGTAACCGTGCCTACTTCGTCGGTAACAAACTGCCCCAGGAAGTCATAACCTTCATTTTTCAGGAAATGAATGGCATACCTACCTTGTTGTTCCGGCTCCAGCGTTACCTGCCCTCCTCTATCCCTATCAACACTATCCCACCAATCTTGTAAAATATTGGCAACCTGCCCTGCGTTGTGAATAAGCTGGATAGAGGGCTTGATCTCGCTACCCAGAAAATAGTCAATGATTGGAATAACCGCTTCACCGTATTCTAGCAGAACCTCTCTGAACGTGGGTTCCGACCCGTAAACTTTTAATATTCTTCGAGTTTGTTGCGGATATTTCATCAAAGCCAGCTGTGCTTTGAGAACAAGCACCTTATTCGCTGAGTAATCCAGAAGCACTGACTGGATCTCGATCGGTTCGTCGTCAATAGTCTCGATTATGCGACCTAGTTCCTTTTTGGCCTGTAGTCTGATTAACTGTTCCTGGTAAGAACCACCTGGCCAAAGAGTATTTACGATGAATGCCAGAACGATGGAAAGCAATAGTAGATAGCCAATCTTTACCATCCAAGGATTTACACTTGATTGTAGGTGGCTCTTTGACGAAACTGCAAAATAAGCGACAACAGTGCCGGAATAAAGGTTAATGTAATCACTGTAGAAAACAATATTCCAAATAGGACTATGGTTCCCAAACCCCGATACAATTCGGTGCCGGCACCCGGCAGAAATACCATGGGAGACAGTCCCAATATCGTGGTTATGCTGGACATAATCACCGGTCGAAGTCTAGATCGAGTCGCTTCGACTACCGCATCAATAGCATTCATCCCCTGACGCCGAATATTTTTCAAGGTTTGCTCTACGATCAATATCGGATTATTGACGACAGTACCGATCAAAACCAAAAAACCCAGCATTGTGATGATATCGAAAGATTGATGGATCTCCATCATACCAATGGTTGGTAATTGTGCTCCTACCGCATTAAGTAACCATAAACCAACGATGCCCCCACTGAGACCCAAGGGGACGCTGGTCATAATTATAAGTGGATAGCCCCAGTGAGAAAAAATCGCGACCATGAGCAAATAAGCGATCAAAATAGCAACCAGAGAATTTCCGCCTAGCGCCTCCCGAGTCGCTTTCAGCTTATCGTTGGCCCCGGTGATTTGCAACTTAATGCCATCAGGGATTTCGCCTGCATCAGATAAGCCTTTGACAATTTCACGTTCTACAGTCTCTACAGCAGATTCCAACGGAATATCACGAGGTGGGATAATCGAAAGCGTAACGGTACGGTCGCCATCGACCCGGCGAATCGTTTCCGTATTGACGGTTTCGGTTACTTTCGCTATCGCGCTTAGAGGTACGATGCCCCCTTCCGTTGAGTAAAGCAGAAGGTGGTTGATATCCTGCGGACGGCGGATTGTTCCAGCGGTGCTAAAAAGAAACATATCAATCTTGTCATCATCAAGAAAAAACTCATCAACAAAAGCACCATCGGTCAATGCCCAGAGGGTATAACCTAGATCTTGTGTGCTGAAACCCAATTCGGCAATACGTTCCCAGTCAGGATGAATTTCCAGTAGAGGCTGTCCTAAAGTAAGTCCTGATGGCTGTGGACGCACTTGCCCACCGTCAAAAACTTGGTTTGCTTTTCTATAGGCCTTTGCGCTTGCCTCGAATAATGGGATCAACGATGAACCACTAATATCAAGGTTAATGCTACGCGTACCACCCATATTGCTGGCAAATATCGAACCTCGTGAAGAAAATGAGATCATGCCTGGAAATTCGCTAAATTTGGCTGAGATAACAGCAATCAAATCATCGATTTGATCTCGAGATTTGGTTTCTGCAATCATCAAAATAGACTGAGGCCGGACGTAGGTTACAATAAAATTAAGAGCAGGTACGGGGGTCTTGCCTGCTGCAAAGTCAGCGGGTTCATCATCCAGGTAGGGCAAAAAATAACGGTGTAATTCATCAAGATATTTCGACATTTCTTGTAGATTGTAACCTGGCGGTGCAAACATGAAGGAGAAGGTTTTAGACTCTTCACCCTCGGGCAAATATTCCGTTTTAGGCGTCAATCCGAAAACTATGCTGAAAGTCACGGCGATAACAACCACCAGCAATACAATACGGCGGTAAATCCCTCTCATCAACCATTCCACGAATCTCATAATGAGCCGTCCGAGTGTCTGCCCACTGTTAAACAGTCTTGATTCCTGGAAGTGTGTTTTGGGCTTCACGGCGACTTGCAGAAAACGGCTACTGGCGGTGGGCACCACTGTTATCGCAATGAGCATTGACATAAGAATAGAGGCTGAAATAGCGATTGCTATATCAGAATACAACTGGCCAGCTTCATCCTGAATGTAAATCACCGGAATAAAAACACACACGGTAGTAAGCGTCGATGCCAATACGGCTGGCCACACTTCTTTGACGCCATCCAGAGCGGCCTGAGCTTTCTGTTTACCCATTGCTAGATGCTGATCTATGTTTTCCAGCACCACAATGCTATTGTCCAACGTCATGCCGATGGCAAACGCTACCCCAGCCAATGATATAACATTAATAGTACGCCCCATAACGAGCAAACCTAGAAAGGCGGCTACAGCACAGACAGGAATACCGATTGCTCCAATCAAAGTCGCAGAAAATGATCGGAGAAAAAGAAAAAGAACAATCGTTGCCAGGACTGCGCCGATGAGAAGATTTTGCCGAACTTGGGAAACCGCATCCTTTACATATTGAACATCCTCGCTGGTCAATTTAATCTGCAGGCCATTTTGCTTCAACAGACCCATTTGCAGCTCCTCAACCTTGGCCATGACATCATCCATAACATCAATGACATTCGCGCCTATTTGACGGCGTACACCCAGAGTGATATTTGATCGGCCGTTTGCAAATGATTTGGTTCTAATCTCGAAATGATCAAATTCGGCATGGCCAACATCCCTTAGCCTTATCAGCGCATCTCCCCGGCGCGCAATCACTAAATCTTCTATCTCTTCTACACTTTCGAACCGACCGAGGGTACGGAGCAAATAACGTCGTTTGCCACTATCAATGTCACCGCCGGGTATATCCTGGTTGCGGGCACGAATCACATCACGTAGTTCGGTAATCGAAATTTGGCGTTCAGCAAGTTTGGCGGGATCAATGTAAATTCGAACCTGGCGCTCTGCCCCACCCCACATTTCGACTTTCGACACACCCGGCACCCGTTCAATCTGAGTTCGAACGTAGTCACCAACAAAATCGTGCATCGCATCCATATTGATTTTTTTCGGGTTTCCCTCATTCGGCTGTACCCGAAAAAACATAAATGGATTATCCGAAAAGGAACTCGTAATAATGCGTGGTGGGTTAACATTTTCCGGATAGGAGGGAACCTGAGTTAGCGCATTATTCACCCGAATCAGAATTTCCTGAATATTGACACCGTGAATAAATTCGAGTTCGATATTGGCGCTATTCGATGTTGCGGTAGACGTCATCCGCTGTAAATTGGGTAAGGCGCGCAAATGCTCTTCCTGCTCTACTATTATCTCCTTTTCGATGTCTTGTGGGGTTGCCCCTGGCCAGGTTGTACGAACCGTAACCGTACGTGCATCAAGATCGGGGATCATTTGCACTGGCACCCGAAATACTGCGAGGATTCCGAACAGGCAAATGATGAGAATCACCACTGTCAGGACGACACTGTGTTTTATTGCCAGTTCAAACATGCAAGATCACAGACCGCATATTGAAGAAAGGTAGTTAGAAGTCGGGATTAAATAAATTGCGGAAGCGGCGCAGAATTTTTGTTCCGGTTCAAGGCAGTAAAAAAGGCACATAGCTAGCTATGTAACACTTTTCCTAACGCCAAAATGGGATAAAAAGACAAGCCAGTTCCGCAATTTATTTAGTGTAGGTTCCTTATTGTTCATCGGTGATTCTAACTTTTTGTCCCGACCGTAGAATCTCATTTCCACGAACAACAACTTGATCTCCGGGCTTGATTTGGCCGGCAAGCAACTCAACATAAGTGCTTGAATTGCGGCCTGTAGTAACTGATACTGGCATGGCATGAAGTTTCTTGGCTTCATTTTTTATCAGCCACACCACTTTTGAACCATCGGGAGCCATAACAATTGCGTCCTTTGGTAATCGAAGTACACCTGTCGAATCGCTCTGTCCGAGCTGAAAAGCGACGTGAGCAGACATTCCTGGAGCCACAAACCGAGATTTATTGTCAATGTCAATTAGAACCGGAAAAGTTCTTGCCGCTGAATTACCGACTGGAATGATTTTTGTAATATTAGCAGGAAGTTGCTGTTCAGGGAAAGCATCAAATTCAAGGATAACAGGCGTCTCTATGGTAATTCGACCAAAATAACTCTGTGGTACCGGTACATCCAATCGCAACACCTCGATATCAACCAATTCAAGCAAACTGTTCCCAGTTTCCACCCATTCGCCTATCTCGACCTGTTTCTTGGTTACAATCCCGCTGAAGGGTGCAAAGACGGTATGCTGCCCAATAATTTCCAACTGACGTTTATACGCTGCATCAAGTCGATTTGACGCTGCTATTTTCATCTTAACGTCTGCAACCAACGTATTATAGGTTGTCCTGGCGACGTGATTTTTTTTTACCAATCCTGCGGCTTCATTACGTTGCCGAATTGCTTCATTCAGGCGAGCACGTGCCTCATCAACCGCTGCTTGTGCACTTGCCAAATCCAGGGTAGCGAGGACTCTATCCAGTTTGAATAAGACATCTCCTGCCTTAACTGAATCACCATCATCGATTAATATCTCAGATATCAGCCCATCTGTTCTTGGCGAAACCCTGGAAACCCTCCAAGCTGCAACTGAACTGGAGAGACGAAGTATTTGGTAGACTGACCCTATCTCGGCAACAGCAATAGTTACCGGAACAACACGGTCGTTGGCATGTGCAATAACGGACATACCGAGTAAAATCAGGCTTGACAGTAATTTCAAGATACAATATAAAGTTCGCGTTCAAGTAATACCCATTTTCAGCACGTATCTTTCCGCGAAGGGCGTCGTTGTAAAAGCTTGAAAGAGATAATTCTTTCTGCGCTCCTATTCTACGCCTCGCCCTCCACGAAAATCTACCCACTCAAAACAGGTATCCTTGAACGCGAAAGGTATAGTCAGAAGGGGGACCGTATGAACGGGTTACGCCGGTAACTCACAACTCACTGCTGCCATCACGTCGTTTAGCTGATCCAGCAAGTCATCTTCCAGATAGGGTTTTGTTAGATAGCGGTCAATTCCTGCTTTATGAGCCATATCTCTATACTTTTGGCCAGATCGGGACGTAATCATCACTATGGGTAACGTATTCATTTCCTCGGTTTGCCGTAAATGAGCAGTAAGTTCCAATCCGTCCATCTGCGGCATCTCCATATCGACCAAAAGAATGTCAGGTTTTTCTTCCGAAATCTTCGCTAATGCATCTACTCCATTGATAGCCGTTCTAACCTCAAATCCGGTATCTCTTAACAACTGGGCAAGTGAACGACGCGTACTAAGAGAATCATCTACGATGAGCGCTAGCGGCAATCGAACATCCACCTCAACTCTAACTGGGTTTTCAGTACTTTTAAAGGGGCGTTGACACTCGGTTTTCAACAAATCCACAACATCCACAACGGGTGCAACACCACCATCTCCAAGAATTGCCGCACCCACAATCCCGCCCATTGTGGGCACATACCGCCCCATACTTTTTACCAGCAACTCTTTGTTTTCGAGAACTTTATCAACGAGTATAATTGTACTTTCCCCATCTTCATCCCAGGTTACTAATGCAGAACGTCTATGGTCACTTGGTTTTTCTTTAACAGTCATATTTAATAATTGACATAGATCCACCGCATGGTATTCCGTTCCATCGAAATGGAAAACGGTATCTTTTTCCGCTTGCTCAGCAATCCCTTCACCGAGATATAAAATCTGCTTTATTCCGCGGCTGGAAATCGCTATAACCTGATCACCACAAAGAACCAGTAAAGATGAAACAGAGACCAATGTTGAAGGAAATATCAGTTCGAAACGGCATCCTTGACCAAACTTTGATGTGACATTTATCGTACCGTTCATTGCCAGAACCTGACTACGAACTGCGTCCATTCCTATTCCCCGCCCGGAAAGTTGTGTTGTATTGGAACGGGTTGTGAAACCGGACGTCATAAGTAAATCGTTTAGAACTTCTTCTGATAATTGATCAGTTGCGGTTCTCATTCCCATTTTTTCGGCTGTCTGTCTGATTTTATTATAATCCAAGCCACCGCCATCATCTTCACAAACCATCTTCACATCACGATTCTGTCTGCTAAATTCGAGAGTGATCCGGCCCACCGGACTCTTGCCTATAGTTTTCCGGTGTCCAGCAGATTCAATCCCATGATCGACAGCATTTCTCAATAAATGCATCAAAATGTTAGCCATTTGATTGAGTATTTCACTATCCACCAAAACACCAGAACCTGTTACATTCAGATTGGCCTGCTTTCCAGTTGACCTGATAGCCTGTCGAACAACACGCTGACAACGAGCAACAATCGTCTGAACGGGTACTAAGCGAGATTGCAATATCGCCTCTTGATTTTCCTTATGAATACGATCCTGAGCGAATAAGATTTCGTTTAGAGATTTTATTTTCCGCTCAATTCCACTACTGAGGTTTCGGTTCTCATCAGCAACCTCAATGAGATGGGCAGCCAATTCGTTTAGCTCGTTATATTGGTCAAATTCGAAAGGATCAATTTCCGATTTCACTGCCCCGAGTTCACAACGTACACCTAAACTCTTGTGAACAATCAGATCTTCTATTTTTGAAATGAGATGATTTAGCTTTTTTACTTTTTCTCGCACATCAAAGGAATCTTCTATCAAAGACCTGACTTGTTCCTGCATTTGGTTTGTCAAGAGCCTATTTTCTCCCGCAAGACGGAGTAGCTGATCTATTTTGCTCGCCGAAACTCGAAGTGTGGAAGAACAACTTTCCTCCCGGTGAATCCCCTCCCCTAAAATATGATTCTCTTTTCTATCCTTTTCGAATTCTTCCCCACCATCTGTTGTTTCTTGTGGTTGCCAAGTACTGGCCTTAAAATCATTCTCCTCTGAAAGACTATAAGTCCAATCAAGTATTTTCTGCAATACTGCCTGGGCATCAGCCGGAGGCGACTCTGAGGCTATAAGAGCTTCACTCATGGATTCAAGACAATCACCCGCGTGAATAAGCAACTTCCCCAAATTCTCACCCGGCAATCTATTCCCGTTCGCTAGTATTTCAAAAATCTCTTCCAAATAATGGGAAAAATTAGCTATTCCGGCTATCCCAACAATATTTGCTGAACCTTTCAGAGTATGGGAAATCCGCCGAGCCTCCCTAATATCTTGAAGATTCCCATCGTTGGTTAAACGGTGTAAGGCTGCACTAAGATTAGTAGTAAGTACCGGCAGTTCAAGAAATAAGGAATCCCTCAGCTCTTGGTCTACGTTGTCCGAGAAATTGAGGGAAACATCTTCCCGGACAACAGGTTTTTTATTCTCATTCCCCGAGGCCACAAACCTCGGTGACGCCAGAAGTTTGATAAGTCGCTCCACTTCATCTACGGGTAGAGGTTGACGCCAAAAAGGATACTGAAAGTGCTGAACGAGAGCTGTGCAGCCGCCTTTATCGTTTATATTTTCTAGATAGTGGATAATAAGCAATGGCGTTGCTTTAAGAAAATTGGCTTCGTCATCGGCAATAACCAAATGATCCCTTGTCAACAGGGTCAAGTTAAATTGGAGTACGTTTAATATTCGATTTAATCCTGACAAACCCACGACCTCTGATGCCTTGGAAATTTTCCCAAGCCTATCAAATATATCTTCCATTTCCACATCAATAAGTATTGCGCCATCGGCACATAGCATCTGGCGTCTTACTATGACTTCGTTCAACTCATTGGACAACCCTCTGAGTTCGTCGCTGATCAATGGAATGAGTAAAGGATCAACCGAGATTATATCTCTTGACGAATTCCCCTGAACGGCTATTTTCTCATCGCTTGGTTGAACCGCTAGTTCTTTTTTGTTCAGGCTATTGTCGTTTTCAAGCATTGTTTACCCCCATAGACAACGGTACGGAAATGAAATAATACCCACAACCTGTGTAAGATTTTGATCATATCTAAAGCCTATAAATATGCGCATTGTTAGCTATGCGATTTCTTGTACAACACTGAAAATTGATAAAGTAATTAAGTCAAGTTCTGGGTTTACTTAATGTCAGTTCTTAATCTCTATGCTGGAAGTTTAAATACTTGTACAGTCGAAACCAGATCTTTGGCGTCTTCTACTAATGTATCCGTATATGCAGTTTGTTTACACAACTGGCTATAGACAGCTTCCGCGCTCTCCTGTAGACCATGCGTTCTCTGTCGCAGACTCTCACTTGCTTTAGCTTGAGACTTAGATTTTTGGTTGATGGTGTGTACGGAATCAACCAGAGCCAGCGTGGTTTCCCTATTTTCCTGCATACGAATGCCGGCTTGACCGGCCAGGTGGGTTCCCTCAATTGCTTCATCGATCGCCGTACTCATTATTTCGACTGTATCGGAGGTTTCCGTTTGTATGTTATAGACAAATGCCGCGACCTGGGATGTTGCCTCTCTGGAACTTTCCGCCAACCGCTGTACTTCATCTGCGACCACCATAAAACCTTTCCCGGCATCTCCAGCAGAAGCAGCATGCATGCTGGCATTGAGCGCCAAAATATGAGTTTTTTCGGCAATCTCATTGATAATATTGACGGCACTGGTTATTTCCTGGGATCGTTCCCTCAGGCATTTGATGCGTTTTTCCGTTTCTCGCATTATATTTCGGAGATTCTTGGCATTCTCAACAGTTTTGTTTACAGCCGTCAAGGCCGACTCTGTCATATCGACCGCTTTTTCCGATTCCCTATTCGCCTGATTCGCCAGCATTGCGATTTCGTTCATTGCATCTATAGTTCCAGTTAGTTCCACAATAGATTGATTGGTCTGTCGATTTTGGGTTTCAGTATATTCCAATACTTCTTGTGACTGAGATTTAACTTTTATTGTTGCTCTATTTACTCGATGGCTAATTTCAGCTGCCCGCTTTAACACTTCGCAAGTCTCGTACGTCAATTGATTAAGGGCATCAGAAATAGCTCCAGTAATATCTTTGGCCACCGGAATATCAACAGTTAAATCCTTCTGGCTTAATTTATCCACGGCTTGAAGTAAACCGATAATGGAGTGATTAAGTTGTTCGGTTTCTTTTTCAGCTTCGGTGACATCATTAACCTTCTCATCAAGTAATCGATTAAAAGCATGGCCTAATTCGCTGAATTCATCAACGTTTTGAAGTTTGATCCGTTCTCCGTAGTCCCCATCGTCAATAGCTCTGACAACGGTTTTAATCCGTTCAATAGGACGTAGAATACTTCTTGCTAAATAGATAAGCCCCAAAAAAAATAGTGTAGTCGTCGCAATTAAAGTCTGAATAAAATAGTCCCAGTAGTGAGATAACCCAATCAAACTGATTCCGACAGCCAGTAAAACGCCGAAACCCAGGATCTTATACTTAAGTTTGGTGTTATTCATTGATAGCACTGCCTGCTATCGGTATTTTCTTTGCCAGAGAATCAAAAAAGCTGCGATGATTCAACTCAAGCCACACCCTTCCCTCCTCGGTATACGCATTTAAACAATGCGTCTCAAATAATTCCGGCAATGAAGGTTTTGGGGAAAGTGGCTGAAGATTATCGACGGCACAGGGATAATCCCTCACCAGGATTCCTCCCGCATTCTTTCCGGTATCAAGGACGAGGATAATGGGTGTGCTTGCATCTTCATTTCCAGATACTACCAAGCGGTCAATATCAAAAACCGGTATCAAGTCACCTCGGAGATTGATCATACCTTGAAACCAAGGGTGAGTTTTTGGCACTGGATATATCCGCTGATTCTTCAAGCATTCACTATGGCTGTCACGCAATACCAATAAACCTAGCTTACCTATTCGAAATCCGTAGTGCCGCTCACCGCTATTTTCGACAGTTAATAGCGAGTCGGTTAGTTCTTCTTCGACAAATGCCGTCATACCCGCAAAAGGAACCGTTAGTTTTTCGGTCTGTTTTCCCATCATATCCACTATATTACAAGATTTACCTATCGCATTTATGAACACCCATTTTTGGTGGGTGGACGCTCAGGACACTTGGAGGCTGTCTGAAAATAGAGTATCTATGCTTTATCGCCAAGACTATCTCTACGCTATTTTGGTGTCACGTCACAAGATAGCTCTGCGGTTTTATAGTCCGTCAGCCAACGTAGAATTCTTCCCACGACTCTCTGAAACTCTTCATGCTTGATCGGTTTGGTTAAATAGGTTGTACATCCTGCCATAATGCCTTTTACTTCATCCAAAGGTGAAGTTTTTGCAGATAACATAATAATTGGTGTTTTTTTCATTTCCGGATATTTTCGGATTCTCGAACACGTTTCATAACCGTCAATACCTGGCATCATGACATCAAGAAAAATGAAATCATAAGAACGTTCCGCAATACACTCCAATGCTCGTTCTCCTGTTCCCGCGAGGCTCACTTGCGTTACCATGGTGGTTTGGGCAAATTCCAATTCAAGCATCTTTTGCATGGATGGACTGTCGTCAACCACTAAAACATCAAAAACCGGATCTCTAACCACGGTTGATAGCTTGTTTTTCGACTTTTCTTTGGCCGAAAACAATGCTTCATCGACTTTTTTGCCGCCTTTCAATAATGGTGGGGCAAAAAAGGATTTTGCTTTTCGCCGACATTTAGGCTTCCTGTCCTCGATACCGATTCGATCAAGGGTTCTCAATATTTTTGAGCTGGATAAGTTTCCACTTATTCGATAATCCAGCTTTTTCAAAGATCGTTTTTTTTTAGCGACAACGATCACTACATTCGGATACTTTGTTAAAATTACATTTTCGTCCTTTTCTGTATCGCCATTAACAATGAGGATATCAATCCTCCCATTTAAAACATTCGGACAATAGGTGTATAGCCGACGGCGAAATCGACTGAATCGAAAAACCTTTTTAAATTTCTCCTCGTCCGATTGTGAAAACCCTGATACAGAAGTTTTAATGCTGTTAGTCATTACGTGTTCCGGTTTAGTACCGGAGTTCAGAGATTGTCATACACTTAAAATAAATATTGCACCCCAACAGAAAACCGCACCAATGTGTCAGTAAAATCGGCTGTATTGCTACCATCAAAATCATATCGATAACCATTGACGCCTAGTGTATAGGTTAGCTGTTTAACAGGGGTAAAACCAAGCCATTGGATGCCCAGGGAAATACCAATGGTATCTCCCTTTAGATCCGATGCGGCAACAAGATTCGCAATGCTGGACGGTTCCAGAGTCTCCTGACCTGAGCCGTCATCAAATAAAAAATTACCAAATTCCAGGCGGGTTTTTCCATCCAAAAAAGCAACACCGATATTTGCTGCTAGCCCACCTTCGATGAAATCTGTTTGAATATCCCAGGTATAGGCCGATCCTACAAACGGTCCGTCATAAATGAAATCGACATCGTAGCTCCCTGAAACGGGTCCCCTCACCATGGAATTATTGGGCAGGACGATCTCCAACTCACCCTGCATTTCGTTATTGAAATTAGTCTCGGCCCTTTTATAACCCGCAAAAATGACAAAATGTTCAGTTATTGCGAAGCCTGCTGAAACTGCAAATTCCGTTCGGTCAAATTCGCTATCTATGCGATTATCCACTGCAGCTGCTGCGGGGAGCGGTAGATTTCGAAATGTACGTCCCGGAAGTACACTCGATGTTGAGAATTGAGTCGTATCATCACCATCAAACGCGTATTGAATATCAACGTCCAGGAAGAAACGATCCACAAAAAAGGTAATCCCGCCCCGCACAAATGGCATAGTATCCCTTAGCTTGAAGCCATCAACTGCCGCTGGAAACTGATCCGTTGAGTTTGCACGAAAATTAAAGTCACTTTGGTCGAATTCGAAATACACAGCACCTGCGTCGATCCTCGGTTGAATATTAAAATCCAGTGCGTTGGCTATCTGGGGTAGCAGCAAAAATGCTACCCAAACACATACATGCATATTTTTCACTTTTATCGTTCCATAGTTATTGAAGTAGAGAATTCCATTGGCTTGCTCTGCCGTCAGTGGAAGAGTACAGTTCATTAACGATAGTATCACCAGATAATGGCAAATGATCAAGCAAAATGTTTACAGATGATTTCAGGAGTCACAAAAACGTTTGTTTTTATCCTCTGAATATCCGGATGAGTTCATTGTTATGATACAGTCTAATGCAGGATTACACATAGAAGGTCATCCAACTGTTCTACTTTCGGGCAGTCTACGAGGAGGCTGTCCGAAAATAGAGAACCGACTGCGGGAAAGCCCATATTGGCCAGATTCTCCGATCATTTTCGCTCAATAGCTCGCAATTCGCCTCACATGATCGAAGAGCTTGATTCCAAATTGATTTCCCTCGCTACGGATTCTATTCTCGGAAAGTCTCCTAATCGTTCTAAAATGTTCCGAATGAACGAAACCGGCGGTGTGACTCCGGCTTTTCTATTTCCGGGGCTGAAGATTGAGCATGTTTTACTGTATCAGACGTCACAGGTTTTCGAGGGGGTTGCTGGAGTAGTTTTTTAAGCCTTTTAAATCTGACAGGATCCAGAAACTTTTTGATCCCCTGATCCACCATAATCGTGGCTTGTTTTCGGTCATCTTCCGATATTTTTCTCCTGATCAACAGTTCATATTGCTGCGCAAGGACTTCCATACCCATACTGGCCTGCTGATTGTCTGGGTCGACGTTTAGAATATTCGTGTACGATTCGACTGCATTGTCTCCTTCAGGAGAAATTACCTGCCGGTTCTGGATTTGTCGCCTAGCTTGAACCAACAGTCCATTAATCTTCGTCTTTTCTTCTTTTTTAGCATTAATGGTGGCAAATATTTCTTGATGTTTCTCGTTAAAACGCACATGGTCAGGATCAACTGACAAGGCCTGCTCCGAATAATCCAATGCAGATGTCAGATCATCACGATCTTCAGCCTTAAGAGTCAAATCCATATAGTGTTGGAGAATCCTCTCTAGCCCTTGATCTGCCTTTTGGTTGTTTTTTTCCAAGGAAAGCACTTGTTGATAGGTCTCATAGGCATTATCCTTTTTTGGCCAGGTAAGCTTTAAATCACCCAACTGAATTTCAGCACGGACTAACAGCGAGTCAATAGATTTTGCCCGCCGTTGCTTAAGAGCAATTGTATTTTTCAAGTCTAAAAGCCGTGCGTCATCGGGGATAACCTTAAGCCCCTTATCTGCAAAAGTAAGACTTTTCTGATAATTCCTACCCGTTAATTGACTCTGCGCGAGAGCCAAATAACTTTCACCTACCCGCCGCATTCCGGCCAATGCTTGTTCATTATCTGAAGAAATCTTCAATAGCTGAGTATACGTGGCAAAGGCATTATCATTTGGAGGAGAAGTTAACTTTTGCACCTCCAGTTGTCTATCTGCCAAACTTATCAAATTTTGTATTCTTAGATTTAAACTATCTTTGCGTCGCCGCCGCTTTTCGCGCTCAGACTCAACTTGTCGTAGTAAAGCCGGTATCTGAAGTACCTCTTTAATTTCTGAACCTCCATCCAATCCATTGCCAATCCCAAGAACGTTATCTGTCGATCCTTCCAACGAAACCACAGTGAGTGGCTTAACCACGGTAAGTTCGGAGTCATCTATCAAGCTATTCGTACTGGGTATTATCGCACTAAAATGACTCTCCTCGTTCGTCGAACTTCCGGCCTCAAGTGGGCTGCTACTACCTTTATCAGGAACAATAGGGTAATCCGTTTGATAACCGTTTGCAGCCAACAACTTTGTATCAACTTGGGGAGTATGGGCATCTTCAGGCACATTGGACATAACCACCATAGAAGCGTCATGATCATCTGTTGACAAATAAAATAAAACACCGGAGACCAATATAAATGTACATGTAATTACTACCGCCTTGCGGTATGAATCCATTAAGGGGAAATTTATAGATTGATAAATTTCATCTAACGACAGCCTGCTAAATTCCGGGTGATTGTCGATAGAATCGACGGTTTCCAGATCTACTGATGCTTGTTTAACCACCTTTTTTACTATAGGCAATTTTGGCACTATTGAGCCACTTGAGCCACTTGCCTTCAACTCCTCAGATTGGCTGTCAAAACCATCGTACTTAGGGGATGCCTTTAAACCCGTATCATCCCCCGAAAACTGTCCATCCAGCGCCTTTTGACGCTCTACCTGATTGCAATTTGAAACATCAAGTTCCAAGCTACGCTTTAGTTTAAATGCAGCCTTATCGATCAAAAATTTGTCAACCCTCTTTTTCCTTTCCGCATAACCATATCCAAATGCGGTATCACATAGAAAATTGATAATTCTCGGAACTCCTTCACTGTATTGATATACCGCATCGAGCGCCAAATAATCCAACATTCGCGTTCTCTCAGCACCTGCGGTTTTTAGTCGATATTGAATATACTCATCGGTTTCTTGATGATTCAGCGGCTGAACCCGGTAGGATAATCCGGCAGAATTGATAAATTCTTGTAAATACGAGTTTTTATATTGTTCTACGAGCTTCCAGTGACCAACCAGAATGATATGGAGGCTTTTCCGTCCCTGACTCCGGTGTTTGATAAAAGCCAATAGCGCGTTTAATGCGTCGAACGACAAGTGCTCGGCATCATCTATAATGAGGATGCGTTTTCGGCTATCACCGGACTTACCATTGACAAATTTTCTCCATTGTTCCCGAATATCTCGTTTTTCGTTGCTGTAGTCTACAACCCCTAAGGTAATAAGTGCCTCACGTAGCAATTTTTCAGTTGATTGCGTTTCATGCATCGCAACCACGCCTACGATATGGTTATGAGGGAGTTGGCCGACAAAATGTTGAATTATTGAGGTTTTGCCTATCCCTACGTCACCAAGAAGAACATTTAGGGCCAGTTGATTCGTTAGCCCTAGTTCCAACAAATTTAATGCCTTTTGACAGGATTTCGACCGATAGAAATAATCTGGATCAGGCGTCAGAAAAAAGGGTCTTTTTTCAAGATGGTAGAATAATTCATACATGGGTAGGATCTCTTCGATGTGCTAATACCTAGAAGGCTGTCTAGGAGGCTGTCCGAGAATAGAAACCGTAGAGAGGGAAACCCATTTTGAGTCAGATTTTTCGATCATTTGAGGCGAATAGTGGGCTATT
>JAZGGE010000348.1:0-22527 GCA_036480195.1 Methylococcales bacterium | reverse complement strand
GAAATCCATTTTGAGTCAGATTTTCCGATCATTTGAGGCGAATAGTGGGTCTATTTAACGAAAATGATCGGGAAATCTGGCCAAAATGGACTTTTCCGCAGTAGGTTCTCTATTCTCGGACAGGCTCCTAGGTCTTAACCAAAGTTTGGGGCGGTACGAGCCACAACTGGGGAGTATGACGGATACGCCTTGCTCATCCTACAAGTGGCACTGGACGCATTGGATGCTGTGCGGGTGCAACGGCGGGGTTGTATACCTTCCGCGCTCAAGAATACCCATTTTCAGCGCGCATCTTTTTGCGAAGAGCGTCGTTGTGGAACCTTGAAAGAGATGACTATTACTGCGGTTCTACGCCAAGCTCTCCACGAAAATATACCCACTCAAAACGGGCATTCTTGAACGCGAAAGGTATAGTTTTACGACGTTGAATTATAAAACTAAAACCTGTTTTAATCCCTCTTCCAAGGCCTTCATATCAGCCTGGCTGAGGTTTCCCTCTGAGTTCAGAAGCCGTTTCTTGTCGACGGCACGAATCTGGTCGCAAACAGCTACAGCTGTCTTGTCCGCGCATTGAACCGGAATCACCAACGGTGGATTGGGACGCGCGGCAGTGGATAACGGCACAATGACAACCGTTCGACGGGCTTTATTAATGGGCGTTGCGCTGACCAGGACACATGGCCGTTTTTTACGGATTTCCGAGCCCTGAGTCGGGTCGAGGTTAACCCAATAAACATCACCACGTTTCATTATCCAACCCATCACTTTGAGTGATCTCCCAGTCTTCCATCTCATCATTTAGAGATTCATCGGCTTCTACTTCTAAAGCACATTCGTAGAGTGCTTGTTCGCGACGCTCAAGCTCCGATTCAAGCAGTTGGGCGACGACCTTGCTGCGTTGCTTGCTGGGAATGTAAGTCCTCAGACGGATGGCCAAGTCATCGGGAAGAGAAATCAATATTTTTTGCATCATTCTACCGGAACAGCTGTCAATAGATATAGTATATCTTATATCTATAAAAAGTGATATTGGTATTGTTTTGGGATATTTGGTTGTTGCTTTTCGTTCTAAATTGCAAGAGGTTTGCGAAGCAGATATACCTTTCGCATTCAAGAATGCCCGTTTTGAGTGGGTAGATTTTTGTGGAGGGCTAGGCGTAGAACCGCAGTAATAGTCATCTATTTCAAGGTTCTACAACGACGCTCATCGCGAAAAGATGCGCGCTGAAAATGGGAATTCTCAAACGCGAAAGGTATACAAATGGTCTTATAACTGGAGCAGGCGTTAGAAATCCTATCCATCATTGAATTTGACAGAAATCGTCTTATAATTTTAACAGTCGAGTATCTTCGCGGCGTTCCCGAAGCGGAAGCGTATCCTTCAACAGCTTTATTGTCCGTTCACCCGTCGCCCTGTATGACGTTAGTTTTCCGCCATAAATGGCTATTACCCGAGGATGTTCGGTGTCATCCATTGCGAAAGTGACATCGCGAGATCGTTTAAACGCGCGCATAGTGCTTTTTTCCAACACTCGCAAGCCTGCGAATGCTTCGATAATACTATCTCGCTTGTAGTCTGTCTGAAAATAATGGTTGTACACCTCAAGCAAATAGTCCAATTCGGTGTCCAATGGATGTACTTTGGACGGATCGCCGGTGAATGGTGATTCTGTTGTACCGACCAAGGTATTACCCTGCCAGGGCATCACAAATACCGCTCGTTTATCCTGTGGCGCTTCGAGATAGTACATACCACGTTCAGGTGTTCCCGGAATGACGATATGAGTGCCTTGGATTAACTCAATGTCTGGCATGTCCGGAGCCGGAGAGATTTTCTTACTGACTTGATTGAGCCATGGTCCCGTCGCATTCACGATAGCCTGGGCCGTACAAGTGATGTTCTGCCCTTGGCGTTTGTAAATAATGTTGTATTGGTTCTCCTGGCGCGTGGCCTTCATAAGCTCTGCATCCACAATACACTCGGCGCCAATGGATTGTGCTGACTTTAAGACTGCGTTTGTCAGTAAGGTGTCATTGGTTTGTGCATCGTAATACATAAATACTGACTTTAAGTCAGCAGTGCGCAAGCCATCGAGTGAACTCCATTCATTCTTTGGCACGATCCGAAATCCAACACGGCTGAAGAATGAATAGAGTGATAAGCCAAGAAATATCTGCCAGGATTTACGTGTTGTTTGTTGATAAATTGGGATATGGAAGGGGACTAGTTTTACCAATTCCGGGGCATTTTGCAGCAATATTTGACGCTCTTCCAGACATTCGCGTACCAGACGAAAATGCAAGCCTTCGAGATAGCGTAGGCCACCATGAATGAGTTTACTGGAGCGTGCCGATGTTTCGAGTCCGGGGGCACTATTTTTCTCGAGTACCAAAACCGTATAGCCGGATGCGGCCGCTGCCTGGGCGACGCCCGCGCCATGAATGCCGCAGCCGATAATTACAAGGTCGTAGTCAGTCATCAAAGTATAGTCTTATGTCTAATGTAAATATTATACTCTCCATGTCGAAACTGTCAGCTTCCGGGCAACGTCAAAAAACGATGAGGGTTTGGATGAGATAGTGAGCTGTATGAGCGTAAGCTTAGGCAACCCGCAATAAATAACCCCCATCTTGCTTGTCTTTTTGTCTGTCTTCAGCGTTGCAACTTCGGTTACATAGCTTGCTATGCGCCCTGTGTTGCGCCTTGAAGACAAACAAAAATACGGCGCAATATCGGTGGGTTATTTATTGCGAGTTGCCTTACCTTGTGGCTGGTTGATAGCAGCTATAGAATAGTGCATAATTTCTGACCTTTTTAAATGAATAAAAATAGAACAGATAAGTATGCAAACGACTTTTCTCAAAGCAAAACTCCATCGGGCGCGGGTGACAAATTCTGAGCTTGAATATGAGGGGTCTTGCGCCATTGATAGTGATTTGTTGGATTACGCAGGTATCCATGAATATGAGCAAATACAAATTTACAATGTAACCAATGGGGAGCGATTTACCACTTATGCTATTAGAGCCGAAAGTGGCTCACGAATTATCTCAGTTAATGGTGCCGCTGCCCGTCTCGCTTGTCCTGGAGATATTTTGATTATCTGTTCTTACGTTGGCCTCAGCCAACAGGAAATGGCGAATTTTAAACCGAAACTGGTTTACTTGAATGAAAACAACAAGGTTATTCGCCTAACTGACTCTATCCCTGTCCAAGCCGCATAGTGACTGGCGTCAATTATTTTACTTCTGGAGAATTGTTATTAACTCGGTGAGATAGTCAACAAATTCGGAAAGAAATATTACCGTATTCTGCATCATGCCCTGCAAAAAGTTGAAAAAATGGCGGTGGTTAAAGTTTTCTTCGGTAAAGAATGAAATCCCTTTATAGAAGGTGTTTAGCCCCATAAGAATCATGACGACAGCTGCGGATTTCAGCATGATTCCACGTAAACGAACGCCAATTTTTCCAAATGCAAGGCTGACCAACAGCATGGTAGGGAAAGTACCGGCGCCGAAGGCCAGCATGAGCAATCCGCCTTGCCAAGGGGTTGCGGCACTTGTTGCCTGAACGGCCATGGCGAATGTTAAGGGGCAGGGCATCAATCCATTGAGAACACCACCCAACGCCGCTCCCATGGCTGACCCTTTGGTCGCGGCGGTGGCGAAGCCTTTGCGCAACATTCCCATTGGGAGCAGTCTGAATGAACCCTGCCAGGGGATAATACCAAGGATTCCAAGCGCCAGGATAATTACGAAAGAGCCAATGGTGATCTGTAATATACCCTGTATTTTGCCCGTCATTCCAGTTGAAACCAAGACGTAGCCAAGCATTGCAGCAGCCGTGCCCACAAGGGCGTAGATACTAATCCTGGCCAAATGGTAGGAGAAATAGGGAAGATAACTTTTGGTTTGCCCGGCGCGCATGAAAAATCCTGAAACCAGGGCGCCACACATGCCGAAGCAGTGTCCACTACCCAAAAATCCGGTGATAAACGCCAGGCCGTAGTCGATCCCATGCGTCATCGCGGGCATATGGTGTGTGTGGTCTTCCACTATTTCTTACTTAATCGAAGTGAATTCAAAATAACGGATACTGAGCTTAATGCCATAGCTGCGGATGCTACCATCGGGTTTAACTTGCCCAACGCCGCGACGGGGATAGACACGGTATTGTAGGCGAAAGCCCAGAACAGGTTTTGCTTAATCACGGTAATGGTGTTGTTACTGAGTTCGACAGTTTCGGCGACCTTGGATATGTCACCATTAACCAGAGCCAGATCCGCGGACTCAATAGCGATATCGGTGCCTGTTCCGATGGCGAAACCGACATCGGCCGCAGCAAGAGCTGGGGCATCATTGATGCCATCTCCAATCATGCCTACAACATTACCCTGTTCTTGAAGTTTGCGGATCACGTTTAGTTTTTTCCTGGGACTGGCATGGGCGAGAACGTCATCAATATGAACTAACTTAGCGATATAATCAGCAGTTTCTTTACGGTCACCTGTGGCCATTAACGTCTTGACTTTGCGTTTATGAAGTTGGTCAATGGCGTGCGCGGCATTGAATCGTGGACTATCTGCGATTGCGAAAATAGCTGCTTCTTTTCCGTCTAAAGCAAGGAAAACAGGTGTCTTACCTTGCTTTCCAAGGGAGACGCCATGATCGGGTAATTCGTTCAATACAATTCCCTGTTTAGCAAGCCAGGTTTCATTTCCCAATATGAGATGATGTTTACCGATAGTGGCAACAATGCCACGACCGGGAGTGCTTTGAAAATGGGAAGTTTGCTTAAGGGAGCACTTTGCTTCCTGCGCATGATCGACGATCGCCTTACCAAGGAAATGCTCCGAATTAATCTCTGCGGACGCTGCCAGAGTGAGGATTTGTTTATCAGTCCGTTTTGAAATATTTATGATATCGGTAACAACAGGTTTACCTTCGGTGATTGTGCCTGTTTTATCAAATACGATTGCAGTGATTTTAGCGGCTGTTTCCAGGCTTTCACCGTTGCGAATATAGACCCCCCGCCGTGCTGCTTGACCTGTACCCACCATAATGGCCGCAGGAGTAGCAAGACCCAAGGCGCAAGGGCAGGCGATAAGAAGAACGGTGATTGCATTTCCAAACGCCGTGGCAAACCCTCCACCGACCGCTAGCCAGCCGACAAAAGTTAATCCGGAGAATGCGATAACCGAAGGAACAAAAACTGCTGAGATCCGGTCGACCAGTTTCTGGATCGGAAGCTTTGCCGATTGAGCCTGATCTACCATGTGGATGATTCCGGACAATACTGTATCTTTCCCTACTGCAGTGACCCGGATGTGCAACGCGCCGTTATTGTTAATACAACCTCCCACCACAGTATCACCTGGTTCCTTGATAACCGGGATACTTTCGCCTGTCACCATGGATTCATCAACGGAAGATAGTCCTTCCATCACTTCGCCATCGGTAGGAATTTTATCACCAGGGCGCACCAGTAGCAGGTCATTAATTGAGATTTCGTCATTACTGACGGTGATCTCTTCGCCATTTCGAAGCAAAATTGCCGTCGCAGGTTGAAGATCAACTAATTTACGGATTGCTTCACCTGCTTTGCCTTTTGCACGTTCTTCAAGGTAGCGGCCCAATAAAACAAAAGAGATAATCGCCGCCGCTGCTTCGAAATAGACATAGTGCTTTTTACGTCTAAACAGTGCAGGTAAGCTATAACCATAGGCCGCTCCCACACCCAAAGCGATTAGGGTATCCATATTAGCGGCTTTCTGTTTTGCTAATTTAAAAGCTTTTTCGAAAAAGGGCCATCCCGCCCAAAATACGACTGGGGTCGTCAATAAAAACTCCAGCCAGATCAGCGTTCGGGTTTTCGACATCCGCATCGCGATGATGACTGCGGGTATGCTAAGTAGGGTTGACCAAATGAAGCGCCTTTTTGCCTGTTTAACACGGTGCTGTTCTTTTTGAATCATCAATCTGCGTTGGGATGGGGTATCCATTGCCAAAGTGTGGTATCCGAGTTTTTCTACGGCCATCGACAGATCGGAGCTGGAAAGATGGCCTTTGACTGTCGCGGTTTCCGTACCAAAGTTAACACTTGCCTTGGTAATGCGTGGATCCCGCTTTAAAACCATTTCAATTAACAGCGCACAGGAGGCGCAGGTCATACCTTCAATTCCAACGGTAGTTTCCTGAATCGGCATTGATAGATCCGATTCCGCTGTACCTGGCTTCTCTGGTCGTTGGAGTGAAGGCTTATTAGCAATATTCCCAATGATTGCATCCAGTAGGATGAGTAAATTAGCGGTCGGCAGGCCAATAGGATCAAAATGGATAGTGATTGAGCCAATGCCCGGTACGCAACCAACCTGTTTGATTTCCGGCCTTTTAAGCAGCAGTATTTGTAAAATATAACTGCGTTCGGGATCTTTTTTCAGGCTGGGTACAATGATGCGAATGCGTTGCCTGAGCTGGTGTATTATCGAATAGTGGGTGGAAGCGATCGTTTGCTGGGTTTTTGCTTTGTCGTTCATGACTGGTCAGTTTTCTTGCTCAGCCACTGGAGGTTTGGTATTTGACTGCCGGGAGCGGACTAGAAGAAAAATTAGATAAAATACCGTTAGCCATTCATATCGGTATAGAAATGGCTGTTTTATCCAGTGCTGTATGATTAGATGCCAGTGGCGTTTGATTAAATACAATACCAGGATGTCATTGAGAAAATCGATTGCCGCTTTTTCCGGATCTTTAAAAAACCTGCCTGGCTTGTCGGAATTAGACTTCAAGAGTGCCATTGCTGCCGTTACTGTTTCTTTTCCGGCGTTTATTTTTTCATTTAGCCAGCGAACGGAGTGACTGACTCTTAGTTTTTCAGGTCGCCGAGATTCCGGTTTTGATGTTGATGGGAGTGTAAAAATCCCCTTTTTTTCGAGGGAACCCGCAATCTCGGCGACCTGCTTTATCAGAGATTGAAAGTCACATAATGTATCCAGGTAACGAATTGATAACTTTCCTTGGCGGTTATACAAAATAACCCGATAAACGCCTTGGATTTTATTGAGTTCAGCTGTAAAAATAGGCGCGACTGAAGGGCGGCAGAGTTCTTCTGGAATTTCCAGCCGAATATAGCCTTTAGATTTGTGGCGTAAGCGGGTGTTTTTTAGAATTGACATGCGCTGACAATTAAATTTACGGAAATGATCGGAACATCGCCCGAAAAAGTTTTCCGGGAGCAAGTTCTATTCTCGAAAGTCTCCTAAACGCATGGTATTTTGCAGATAGCTGTGGATGGAGGCACCCTACGCCTGGGTAGCGGCTATGGCTGTATATCCTGTTGTTCCTGCTAAAAATACCAAGAATTAAGAGATGATGACACGAAACTTATTTTCCTGTTTCCGTCGATTCATCTGTCTCTTTTGATTCGGCGACCAAATCTTCCAGGCTTTCTTTTTGTTGCTGAACAAAGTCTTTACCTTGATCCACAACCTTGGTTGTGGTTTTTACTATTTCTTTACGGTATTTGTGGATCATATACCCCGCAACAGCGCCGATGCCAATCAGGACGATAGGATGTTTAGCTATTCTACTCATAAGGTTTCTCCCGCTATGACTGCCTGCGGCGATTGCTGCTCCTTTCGCAATGCCGTGTGACATTTTATGCATTTCCATTCCATGTGACATTTTGGCGCCTTCCCTGCCGTGGTTCATCATTTCCATCATACTCCCGTGTCCGCCATGTGAATGTTTCATATTGATATTCTCGTGATTTAAAGTAAGTTAGTTCTTTAGCAGCGATCTACTGCATTGTGAGGAATCCAAATTTATGTTTTTTCATTCCTACATATAAACAGTGGAAAACGCCGCTGTCGAACTATCGTCATGAATTTTTATCGTCCTTGAGTATTTCATCTTCGTGTAGCATCTGATAGATACCTTGGCATCCTTCGCAACAAAAATGTTTCTCTTCCTCGTTTGTTTTTAGCTCGAATCCCGGAATCTCGACCGGTAGACCGCAAAGATTGCAACTGGGTTTTTCTTTGGACATTTTTTAGTTTCTGTAAGCATTGATTTTTTTTAGACCAATATTCTACGTGCAAGGATCGGTCGAACATAAAGTGGTTGTAACCCCCATTATACGCATAAACCATAAGTGCGCGAAGCGGCCGCCCGAGATGAAAAAATGAGTCTGCAGGTGAGCACAATAGTCTTTGCGTCTTTCGGGAATGGAAAATCCTACCCATTGAGCTGCTTCACTACGCGTCTGGTCAAGGAAAAGGAGTTTTAGTCAGGATTTAGCTGCTACACATTATTTTGCGGACTTTTGCATTTCAACGGATTCCGTTTGAATTTACCATGAAGGGGATGAAGAGTTGAAGAAGTAAAGAACTTCATGGTCTTCATGGTGATATTTATCTACGAGGCTGTCCGAGAATAGTGAATCTATTACGGAAAAGCCCATTTTGTCCAGAATATCCGATCATTTGCGTTATACCTCTCGTGTCCAAGAATACCCGTTTTCAATGTGCATCTTTTCGCGAAGAGCGTCGTTGTAAAACCTTGAAAGAGATGACTCTTCCTGCGCTTCTACGCCTAGCCCTTCACAAAGATCTACCCACTCAAAACGGGCATTCTTGAACGCGAAAGGTATAAATAGCTCACTATTCGCCAGAAATGATCGAAAAATCTGACCCAAAATGGGTTCTCCTCGCTAAGGTTCTCTATTCTTGGAAAGTCTCCCGGCTTTCTCGTAGAAAGCAAAAAGTACAACCTATTCTTGAAAACCTCTTTTGCCGCTACATTTAGATTTTAGTGGCAACTAAAGTTGCTTGCGGCGTCTACACCGCCATCTGAATTCCCAGTAGCCCGGCTGGAAGCTTTCATCAATGCGATACGCATAGCACCTGTTAGACTCGATCCCAAGCCCATCCGGGTTGCGACAGCGGGAAATACGATCAATGCTGCGAATGCGAGTCCTGTTCCTAAAAGCAGGGAACCAGTTTTTTCATTTTGTTCGCTCTTAACGAGTACTTTTTCGCTCATATTTGGCCTCTATGTTAGTCAAGTTTTATGGATCTGTGTTCAAACCCTATTTTTACGTCATAGCAAAGAAGGATTTTTTCTTTAACTATGCCAAATTGAGATGTGTTTATTTGTCTTTATTATTTGTGTGTTCCGTCTCTCTCGATCATCAAAATCCGAATTCTTTGGGAGACTGTCAACAAAGGGAATAAATGCATATAGAGTGCCAAGAAACTCGGCATTGAATTTGTTAACAAAATGGAAATAGTTTATTTAGTGCGGGTGTTTAAGGTGGGGCAAATAGCTTAAGGCGGCACTATATAACACAGTTTAATATCTGGTAGGGCTTGGGGTGTTTCTGTCCCTGCATTTATTGGTCACAGATCGCTAGTCAAAACTATGCACTTTAGTGCAAGGCTTTAGCTGCTACACTCTGTTATTCGGGTTTTTCGTATTTCAACAGATTCCAGTTTTTGACTTTACGATGAAGAGCGTGAAGAATACGAAGAAGTAAGGCACTTCATGTTCTTCATGATGATATTCATCTAATATTTTGTAATACAGTAGCCACTTTAAGCTAAACGACTTTCAGTCATTGTTTAGAGCAACCTATGGACTTTCAGTCTCAACTTCCTCTACCCGTCAATACAACATTGAAGGAGTGCTAGAAGTGATCAAAAATCACGGGTATGGCATATAACACAGTATAATTATCCGACGATGGGATCTTGTCTGACTGTTTCCTACTATCGCTGTTTATCACCATATAGTTTCGCATAAAGACCTTTCTGATCAATAAGCTCATCATGGCCTCCCTGTTCGCTTATCCATCCATCTTCAAACACATAGACCCGGTCGGCTTGTTTCACAGCGCTTAGACGATGGGCGATGATGATGGTGGTGCGGTGAAGAAGAAAATCACTCAAAGCGCTATGGAGCTTGTCCTCCGTTTCAGTATCCAATGCCGATGTGGCTTCGTCGAGAATGACAACTTTAGGGTTAGAGAGAACCATCCGAGCTGCCGCTAAGCGTTGACGTTGTCCGCCCGACAAGCGGGTTCCCGAGCGACCGACGATTGACTCGAGTTGATGTTCCAGACCTTCTACCATTTCGCGCAATTGAGCAATTTCCAAAGCTTTCCATAACTCCTGATCGGAATGGTGACGCCCCAGGGTCAGATTGGCTCGAATGGTGTCGTTGAACATGGCGGGATGTTGTAAGACCGTGGCAACATTCTCTCGGACAATGTCTAACCCGATGTCAGTTACTGGGACACCATCGAAATAAATGGAACCTGCTGTTGGCGGATAAAGGCCGATAAGAACCTGGATAAAAGTAGATTTTCCACCTCCGCTGGCGCCCACTAAAGCGATTTTCTCTCCCGCTTTTATATCCATCGTAATGCCGTTTAAGACATTTTGTCCGCTACCGTAGGCAAATTGGAGATTTTCGATATGGATTGCAACTGTTTTTTTGTCGGTAAATGGATTGACAAGGTGAGGATAGCGGGGTTCTAGTTTGAGATCCATTAATTGGTTAATCCGTCCGAGTGCGGCTTTAGCTCCAAATAAAGAGAATTGCATGCCTAGTATTTCTTGTACGGGTGACATCATAAACCAAAGGTATCCAAATACCGCCAGCATCTGGCCGATACTGAGATCTGAAAACAGTACCATAATCATGGCTAATGCCCTGAATCCATCGAAGCCAAAAAGAAAAATTAGAAAGCTTAGGCGATTTGCGGCGTCACTACGCCAGGCAAAAGAGCTTGCTGAGGTTTTTACCTGGGCTGCACTATCGATGAGTTGGCTAATATAGTGCTTTTCTCGGTTGCTGGATCGAATTTGATGAATTGCGTCTAGTGTTTCAGCCAAGGTTTGTTGAAATAGTTCTACGGCACTATTCTCTTTTTTCTTGAGATCCTTTACCCGTTTTCCCATGAGCATCGTAAAAAAAATGACTAAAGGATTGAGAAAAATAATGAACAGCGCGAGCTGCCAATGCATCCATAACAGTATTACTGCAGTTCCCGTCAGCGTGAGTACAGCGATCAAGAAACGACTGACGGCACTACCGACGAAGCCATCAATCGTATTAATATCCGTGACCATATGGGCGACAACTCGACCACTGCCTAGGGTTTCATATTCCGCCATGGAAATTGATTGCAGGCGGTGAATCAGGGTGGATCTCAACCGAAAAGTAATATCCTTTGCAATGATCGTAAAGAGCCGGGTTTGATAGACATTAAAACCAATCGCAATCAGTCGCAGAACAACCGATAATAGCAAGATGACCAAGATATAGAATACCGGGCTTTGCCATGAAGCCGGAAAGAGCTGATTAATTGTGTTAACGGTAACGCCTGGCTTTTCCAACAATACTTCATCAACAAGCAAGGGCATAAGCAAAGGCACGGGGACGGTGGCCAACGTTGCTAAAATAGCAACACCGTTTGCAAGAATGAGTTGCGGTCGATGTTCCAGAGCGATATCGCGAATGGAGCTCCAGGTGAAGTAATGATTTTTATCTGTTTCTGCTAGGGAAGGCACTTTGGTAAATATCCAGGTTATTCTTTTTCCATAATGCTCACATTATACTGGGGTTTATGAACACATTGAGGCACAAATTTTGAAATTACTAATCATTGGAGGTGTGGCGGCCGGTGCATCAGCGGCAGCACGAGCCAGAAGGTTGAACGAAGAGGCTGAAATTATCGTGTTGGAAAAGGATTCGTTTATTTCCTTCGCGAATTGTGGTTTGCCATACCATATCGGCGGTGAAATTAAGGATCGTGGCGCCTTGCTTCTGCAAACCCCGGAGAGTCTGAAGGCAATGCTCAATATTGACGTTCGGACGAGCCATGAAGTGATTCAGATTGATCGCCATCAGAAAAAACTTACTGTTGTCGATCTGAATCAAAGTCGACAGTATACGGAAAGTTACGACAAGTTGGTTATGGCTCAGGGTGCTGACCCGTTGAGACCTCCGATACCGGGGATTGATCACCAGCAGATATTCGTGCTCCGTAATATTCCGGATATGGATGCAATAATTAAAGAAATTGATGCCGGTGCCAGAAAAGCCGTCATTATCGGCGGTGGGTTTATCGGTATTGAAGTTGCCGAAGCATTCCGGCAAAGGGACATGGAAGTGAATTTGGTCGAATTACAGGAGCAATTAATGCCGCCGCTTGATTTTGAAATGGCCCATGATTTGAGAAATCAAATCGAAAATCATGGTGTTCGGCTTCATTTAGGTGTCGGAGCAAAGGAATTCAGCTATTCAGCAGGGAAAGTTAAAGTGATTCTGGATAACGACAGCGATCTTGTTGCAGACTTGGTGGTTTTGGCCATTGGAGTGCGACCTGCTTCAAGCCTGGCGATAGACGCGGACCTGGCGATAGGTTCGAAGGGCGGCATTCAGGTCGATAAGCACATGAAAACTTCAGACCCGGATATTTATGCAGCCGGAGATATGGCGGAAGTTACTGATACGGTTACCGGTGAGCCCGTACAAATACCATTGGCAGGCCCGGCCAATCGACAGGGGCGAATAGTAGCCGATAATATATTTGGTCGCGCCAGCGAATACCAATCGACTCAGGGAACTGCTGTGGTTAAGGTTTTTGAAATGACAGCCGGGTCTACTGGAGCTTCAGAAAAAACTTTGCGTCGTCTTAATCGGGATTTTAACAAAGTTTATCTTCATCCTTCCGGCCATGCGGGGTATTATCCTGGTACTGCTCCTATGCATATCAAACTTCTTTTTGCCGCTAAGTCTGGTGCGTTGCTGGGTGCTCAAGTCGTTGGTTACGATGGTGTAGATAAAAGGATAGATGTGTTTGCAACTGCGCTACGTGCCGGTATGACGGTATTTGATTTAGAGCATTTGGAGTTGGCTTATGCTCCACCGTATGGATCAGCAAAGGATCCAGTGAATATGGCTGGTTTTATCGCCTCTAACTTGCTAAGAGGTGACTTGGCATTCTGGTATGCGGAAGATTTTCCCGATAAAATTTCCAAAGGTACGCTGCTGGATGTACGCAGTCCGAAGGAGTTTAACCAATGGAATATCCCCGGATCCGTGAATATTCCCCTGCGTGAGGTACGTTCGCGGTTGATCGAGATTCCAAAACATCAGCCCGTTTATGTTTATTGCCGAGTGGGTTTTCGCAGCTATCTTGCCTATTGCATTTTAAAACAAAAAGGCTTTAAAACAGTCACTGTACTGGCAGGTGGCACTAAGACATTCCATTGCTTCGATCATACTGAATTGGCAAAGGCTAAACCAGGTATTCCCTTTATTGCCTATGCTGAAGACGAAATGGCTGAGAAATTATAACCGTGATTGGCAGGGTAACTGCTAATATACTCATTTACTAGGAGATACTATGCTTACCAAACCATTCTATTCGATCATTACGACATCTTTTGTTGTTTTGCTTCTATCATCCTGCGCAACAACGACAACTGAAGGTACTGGGGCTAGTTCAGGGTCTATTGAAAATAGTTCAGAGTCATTTTCGGATTTTACTTCGAGTACTAGTGGAGATGATGACAAGGATGCCCGGGCAGCCAAGGTTATGATATTTGTTAAATCAAACTTCAATCGAGTCCGTTCCGATATGGCGGTGGGTGCCGGAGAGTATTTGACAACTCTTGCGGTTCTCCTATCTATTGATAATGCTAAAAAAGAGCATTTTTATGTATTCACCAAGGAAAATTTTGGCCATTTATTTGTTTCATCAGAAACAACTGCGGAAGAATTAGTCGCTCATTTATACAGGGAAATGGCACACGCACAGCTTTAACCGCTCCGGTTCTCTGTTTCAAGTTAATGATCGGGACACTTGATATCGTGGCTAAAGCCGCTCCTACAGAGGGGAGTAAAACGTTTTAGCTCTAGACAAACCCTATCGTCAATAACCTATTGATTTGGCCTGATGAAAATAGGAGACCTGATATTCCGGTTTTTCCTTTGCTATATCGGCGATAAACTTCTGCTGTTTATTGTTTTATTTTTTTTAGCGGCTCACAATGCATTCGCTAATAAGAAAGAAGCCTATATCGAACAACTCATTACCAAAGCCAGAGTCCAACAAATTTGGTCGCAACGGGAGTGGCGGGTGTTGATGCACTATTCAACGGAATTTTTCGGCACAAATTCGACCAGCTTAGTGGATGATTCAGAGTTTTTTCTGGACAAGCAGGGTCAGACGTTACCACAGGCAGAGCTGGAAACCACCTTAAGACTCCTTTTTACGCCTTCGAATGATGATGACAACAAAGCCGTTATCTGTCGCTTTCCCGCCAGATCGGCTTGGTTAAAAAGAGCGTTGAATATAAACACCCAATATTTGCCTCAGAATCAGTGCGTTCATTTAAACAATTGGCTAAAAAAGTTAGCGGCGGATAGACTTACCCTGATTTTTCCAGTATCCGTTTTAAATAGTCCGGCATCAATGTTTGGGCATACCTTTCTCAGGTTTGATCGAAAGACGGAGAAAAAACCGGATTTACTGGCCTGGACCGTCAGTTATGCAGCACGTTCAGAAACGGAAACAGGATTCAGTTTCGCGTTAAAAGGGTTATTTGGCGGCTATCCCGGTAAATTCAATCTTGCTCCCTACTACATTCAGGTCAAAGAATACAGCGACATAGAAAACCGTGATATGTGGGAATACCAGTTGGATTTCAGTCAGGCTGAAATTCATACATTACTTCTACATCTTTGGGAATTGTTACCGGTTTATTCTGATTATTATTTTGTAGACGAAAACTGTTCTTACCAGCTGCTAACGCTTTTGGAAGCTGCCCGGCCAGAGCTTAAGTTGACTGAACAGTTTGACTGGGATGCTGCACCAACAGAAACTGTCCGGGCCATTGTTCAGGTGCCAGGGTTGTTGAAAAATGTTGATCACCGCCCATCAAATCGTCATTTTATACTGAGCCGTGCTGAAAGACTGATGCCAGCGAGTAGGCGTCTGGCACGGGAAGTGGCTTTAGAGGAAATTGAACTTGAAACTGAGTGGTTGAAAGATGTGGACAATAGCACTTGGGCCCAAGTACTTGAATTGGCCTATGACTATGCCACTTATCAGGACGCTATAAGTAAGAGAAAACAGCTCTATTTTGATGCGGGCGGTATTCAGAATCAGCGTGGCCAACAACAATTACTACATAAATTGTTAACAGCCCGAAGTGAGCTGGCAATTGAATCCCAACAACCTAAGATTACCAAGCCAAAGTACAGACCTGATCAGGGTCATCATGGGCATCGTATCGCCATCCGGTATGGGTATGAAGCGTCGCGACAATTCCTGCAAATGGATTTTCGCTGGGCGTACCATGATTTATATGATCCATCCAGCGGATTTACCAACGGAATGCAACTGGAGTTTTTCAAACCTGCTCTGCGTTATTATCCACAAAAAAACCGTTTGCAATTGGAATCAATAGATTTTGTAAACATTATCTCCATACCGACACGGGACTATTTCATCAGGCCCTTTTCGTGGGAGGTATCCGCAGCGGTCAGGCGCCACCGTTTAGATGAAAACAATCGGCCCTTAATGGGCGATTTTCAAGCGGGGTTGGGTGTCACTTATGCTTTGACGAAAAACAGTCAGGTTTCACTGTTTGCTAATGTGGCGATGATGATTGGTGATGATTTTAACCAGTTCACCGCATTGGCCGGTGGCAGTAAAATACTCGTCCTATCGACTCTCACAGATTTTTGGCGAGCAGGCCTATATGCACAGGCCATGCAGTATTTTCAGGGTATTACTCAAACCTCATACAGATACGGGAGCAGACAAAGGTTCAGCCTGGGCCGAGATAATGCAATTGTTGTTGATGTCGCAAAAACTCAAGAATTTGGAGATTCTTTTTTTTCTGCGCAATTTTCTTGGCAATTTTATTTTTAATCTGGAATCGGGGTGGCTTACTGCACTTTATTCTGTTCAGCAGCTCCTGGTGCACTAAATTCTTGCAGGTTACAGGCACCTACTTTTTTGCTACTTTTTCCGGTGATGGCTTTAAAGGTTTTAGATACCTGAGAGCGCAAGTAGCCCAGGGGGGAAAACAGAAGCTTACCGTAGGTTGTGATGGCTTTACTCATCGGGATTATATTAACCTTGGGGGCATTCAGGCTGCCACGGATCTGAATGGGGACGGTAGTGGCGAGTAATCGACCAATGGGATGTACATTAACCAACATGTCAACGGATTCGTTTCGTAGATCAAGCTCGCTATGTCCAACAGCATTGAGATTGGGCGTACGTACAAACAAGGTCTGGCTTTCGCCCTTGCCGCTGTTGAACCCAAATTGCATGACCGCGCAATCAATTTCCGTGCTTTTTTTATTTTCGGCGTAGTTGAATAACCATCCGATAAAATCAAACACTAATAAACTAAGGTTTTTGTTGAAGATTTTTCCTGACTCGACGACAACCCCAATTTGGCCATTCAGTGTAGAGGCAATGTCGTAAAAGGAAGCACCTGTACCATCAATTTTTATTGCGAACCCTGCTTTTCCTTCAGCATTTGCATCTTCGTTAAAAAGCAGCAGCGTCTTTTTGATATCAACATTGTTGCCGGTTGCGCCAAGCTTGAACTGTGGGAGAGTATAGGGGGATATGTGTAGGTCAATAGTCGCCTCACCGCCTTCAAACCCGGATATTTCTGTTTTGGCTTTCAGGTCGCCTTGAAGCAGGGTAAGCTTTGTTTGCACCTTGTCAATAGTGAACTCCGTTCCTTCGAGCTTGTTGCAATAGATGCCAAGGTTAAGATTTATTTTGTCCAAAAAATCAAACGATATTGGGGTTCGGCTAAATGTGTCGGTTTGCAGGGTTTCAGCCAGTTGTTTTTCTTCGTCATCATCGGTTTGAAACGCGGATGATAGTGTGCTGATTGTTGATCTGTGAAGTACAGGAATTAGTAAGGTTCCAGTGAGATGTGGACGTTCACCCTCTGTCCTTAGCGTGAGTTCCTGCGAAAAATGAGTATCGTTGAATGTCGCGGCGCCGACTAGATTGAGTGCGCTTTCTTTGGAAATAATTCGACCGGTTTGTTTGAAGAAACCGAGATTCGGGATTTCGATATTGGCAAGTGTACCAACGTCTGCCAGGTTTTCTGCATCCAGGTTATAGTCGACGTTAACTTCTTCCCAATTGAGGATATCTCCAATCGTACCTGTTGAAGTTAAAACAAAACTATTGCTTTTTTCAATTAACAGATCGAGTTTCTCAATGCCTAAGGTGCTGTCTATGCTGGATAGTATACCGGTCATCTTTATTCGACCCAATTCCCTTTTAAAGCTGTATTTGGGACGTTTCTCGCCATCCTCCGGATTGTTTGAGTGGGTGGAACTATCAAGGTAAACCAGTGCTTCAAGTGCATTTTTAGTATTCCCGGAAACCCGGAAGTTAAGATACATTTGAGTTGTGACTTTATCAACGGCATCCTCTAAGAAAACAAACCCGTCGGATTCGATATGAAGTTGATCTGGTGCTCCGGCTTCAAGGGAAATATTATTGATTGCAGATTTATTTTCGGAGCCATGGAATTGACCGGAAACGGTTACTGGGCCAAGTTCTGGTAACGGTAAATCTATGATAGTGCTTAGATGTCTGGAACTACTTGAGTGCAGGAATAAATCGAAATTCATCTTCGAAAAAGGGCTATCAGAATCAAAGGGCATATCACCAATGGATCCTTTTATTGTTAATAAATCACCATCAGACATACCGAGAGTAAGATCAACTTTGTTTAGTGCGAAACCATCCTGTTTTGAAATCAGCTGAGCCGATCCTGTGACTGAACCCATTTCTGGAATGAGATCGATTAGGAATGGCTTCGCCGCCTCAGTCGTTGGGGATGAAAAGGTGAGATTGAGAGCTAAATTGGAAAAAGGGAAAGAATGAGTTGGATTATCAATTCCTGTGTTACCTGCGGCAAGGATTTCTAAACCACCGGGGAAAAGGAGGTGTGCAGCGATATTATCAATCCAATATTGGTTTTCGTTTTTTAATAGATTCCCGTGAAAGGTTGTTTTTCTAAATAAAGGTGCATCATCGGGTAGGAACGGTTGGATTAAACGGGCATCATCTAGCGTGCCATGAAACTGGATATTGGTATTTCTTCCGGAAAGAATGTTATCGATGGAACCTTTTGCATAGAGAGCGTATTTTTTGTGATGGAATAAATCCAATTCAATGTTACTTAAGGTCGGCGCAATATAGTCGCCCGATAGAGTGGAAACTATTGATAGTTTTCCAGACAAAGGCCAATCGATTCCCAGTGCATCAATTAATGGCCTTATATCAGAAGTTTCACTATTGAAAATAAGATTAAGTCCTTGCCCGGCTAAAGGTTCGGCAATACTGCCCTGGATGGTTATTCGAGTGTTGGTGGATTGAGCTTCAATGTGGACAGGGTACGGTTCTTTGGGATGATAGAGTTGCAATAAAGAGCCAAGTTTACCGTCTATTGAAAATTCCCTTTCGTTGATAGAGCCTGATGCCAATACAGTCAAAAGATCGTCGGGCTTTGTTTCGGTAATAGTGAATTCATCCAGTTTAAGCGTGTTTTCTGTATTCTTGTCTGTTTGAAGCGTTAGGGTCGTATTATGGATTACTGCATGTTCAACGAGCACAACGAGAGGCAAGCTATCCCGCTTCTTTTTCAGGAAGTGCCGCAGATCCAGTTTAGCTATTGCATCATCGATAACCAGATCTTTAATGATCAGGGACTTTCGAAAGAGGGGTTTTATCGCTAGTTGAAAGGCTACGTTCTTCGCTTGTAGCCGAATATCACCTTTTGCGGAAACGATTCTGACATGCTCTGCGGAAAGTTTTGGTGTCAGTGAGACTGTTGTCGAAAATGATCCGCCGATAATTAGATGATAGCCGGATAGGCGATAAATTCCTTGCGTTAACCATACTTTGTAGTCTTCATCATCGAAAGTGAATACTATGATCGACAGCATCAAAATCCCGACAGCTACGAAAGCAGTTAGAAAATAGAAACCTAACTTAAGCCAGTGCATTATTGGGGGTACTGAGGTTTTGAAAAATGATGGTGATAGTCAAATTTATAGCGATTGGTCTCGCCATTGTATTTTGTAATCTAGTGCCTGAATAGAATTTGAATAGAAAAGAGTATTTCTATTATGACATTTTGAATAAACTGCCGGGCAAAAAAAAGCGCCCTGAAAAGGGCGCAAATACCATCATGGGAGGAGAAAAAAAATGAACTTAGTGAAAAATTGCATCCATAGTGAAACCTTCCTTTTCGAGGATTTCTTTTAGTCGCTTTTGGGCATCCATTTGGATTTGACGAACGCGTTCCCGAGTAACGCCAAGTTCTTTTGCAACTTGCTCTAGCGTTGAGTTTTCGTAACCTCGCAGGCCGTAGCGGCGGACAATCACGTCGCGCTGCTTTTCGTTTAATTTGTCTAACCAATCGCCAAGATTGTTTCGCAAAGTTTCCGTTTGAACGGCTTCACTGGGACCTGGAGAGACTTCATCGGAAATCGACTCGACCAAGGGCTTGTCTGAATCGTGTCCGTAGGGTACATCGACGGAAGTTACCCGTTCGTTAAGCTTCAGCATTTTTTCCACTTGCTTAACAGGTTTGTCTACGACCTCAGCGATGTCTTCGACAGTGGGGTCTTGATCCATCGTCTGGGAAAGACTACGAACCGCCTTAAGGTAGACGTTCATCTCTTTTACAATGTGAATAGGTAAGCGAATAGTGCGGGTTTGGTTCATTATTGCTCGTTCAATCGTTTGTCTAATCCACCACGTGGCATAGGTGGAGAACCTGAAACCCCGTTCTGGATCAAATTTCTCGACAGCCCGAATTAGTCCCAAGTTACCTTCCTCAATGAGGTCGAGTAATGGGAGGCCCCGATTCAAGTATCGTCTGGAGATTTTTACAACCAGCCGAAGATTGCTTTCAATCATCTTTTTTCGGGCCGCTGCGTCACCTTTTAGTGCCAGGCGGCCATAATGTTTTTCTTCATCAGCACTAAGTAGCTGAGAGCTTGCCAATTCATTGAGATAGATCCGTGTAGCATCCAGGCTTGATGATTCATTTGCCGATGTTTCATCTGAATCTGTGGAGGCTGTCACTTTGTTTTCAGTTTCCGAGAAAAAACCCATATCTTCGACTACACTTTCAGACACTTCTATCTTATTACTATTTGCCGTCATTTCAACTCTCCATTACTCCAAAGCTCTCTTGTAATAATCGTAATTTAAACGATTTTCCCTTAGCTATTGCTACTCCAGAACATCCCCGGTTCGTGGCGATATACTCTCACACACTAAAATATTTTCCCGGAAACTATATTGCTAACAATTTCTTTATCGGCAAGATTTGCAAACTCTTTAGCAAATTTTCTATTTTTCTTTGCTTTTTTTTAAATTTGCGTTACGTAGTGCTGGTAGGGTTAGTCTTTCGGTGAGTTGTTTTTTTCCTAACGAATTGTTTTAATGTACTTAGTATAGTTGGGTTCTCGATATGGGAAATCTCGTCGTACCTGGTATTGGGGAGTGGTGACGAGGCGAGAATTAAACTAAATAAAGAAGGAGGAGCAATACATTACAGGCGAAATGATGTTCGCCAGTCGGTCTGGGATGACTTGCTGTTAGTGTTAGTATTATCTGTGAAGGGGGGGCTGTTGGTGTAACATGCCTTTCGCAGTCAAGAATGTGAATGGTATTGAATTGAAGTTGCCGAAGTCCGTACGTATACTTCGCGCGGCCACGGTTGCGGATTTCTAGCGGCTGATTTTATGCCGATAGTTGCGGTGCTGAAACAGTTACATAGCGTGCTATGCGCCTGTTTCAGCACCTTGCTCTCGACAAAAATAAACTCGCTATAAATTCTGCGTCCGTAACCGAGCGAAGTATAGTTTGAATTGCCTGACAGTTTGGAGAAAAAATAATGACAAATGTTCTATTCTGGATTCTTATTGGCGCTTTTATCGGTTGGAATTTTCCTCAGCCGTGGTGGGCTCAGCTTATGCAAAAGAAAATTTCATCTGCATTGAGAGATAAACTTGGAGAACCACCTAGTTAAAGAACCGCCATTAAATACAACCCGAAAAAGACGACTCAGTTTCGGGTTGTATTTAATTCTGGCCGCTTACCGGCAAAAGAGTATGTCTAGCTTTCCAACTCTCTGTTACGATTTGTTTAGGAACGAGAAATAAATTAATTGTGAAGACGGACAAAAAGGCAAACTAGAATGTATAAGTTATTTATTTCCCATTCCTTAGTAAAGCAGATATCCGCTCTTCGAGAGGAGGGTGGCTCATAAACAGCTTTTGCATACCACCGCCATTTATGCCGAATGCAGCAAATTCCGAGGGCATATTTACAGGTTCGTGAGAACGCTGCAATGCCTTCAGTGCGTTGATCATTTTTTGGCGACCAGCCAGGGATGCACCACCCGCGTCAGCATGAAACTCGCGCCAGCGGGAGAACCACATTACAATCATACTCGCCAGGATAGACAAACAGATCTGAGCCACTATCTGGACAATAAAGTAGGCGGGACCATGTCCCTGCTCAGTTTTGAATACAACGCGGTCAACGACATGACCGATAATCGTTGCGAAAAAATAGACAAACGTATTAACCACACCTTGAATTAAGGTTAAAGTGACCATGTCGCCGTTGGAGACGTGACTTATTTCATGGCCAAGAACAGCCTCTACCTCTTCTGCATCCATAGCCTGCAATAGGCCGGTGCTGACTGCGACAAGGGCATTGTTCTTACTCATGCCGGTGGCAAACGCATTGGGAGTGGGGCTATCGAAAATTCCAACTTCCGGCATACCAATTTCCGCTTTTCGGGCAAGCCGTTGTACTGTCTCGACCAACCATTTCTCAGATGAGTTACTTGGTTGTTCGATAAGGTGAACCCCCATTGATCTTTTTGCCATCCATTTGGAAATGGCCAGGGAAATAAAAGAACCTGACATCCCTATGACAGCTGACATAACAAGTAACGCGTTAAGATTTAGATTAACGCCTTGCTGATCAAGAATGCCACTGAGACCTAGTACATTGAATACGATGCCAATAACTACCATTATGGCAACATTGGTTCCTAGAAAAAGTAATATTCGCAACATTTCAGATTCCTATTTAGATAGTTATGATAGAGAAATGGGGATTGTACCGAAAACTTCAACCCGGAAAACGAGGATTTAGCTTGATATCTTCGTAGGAGGGGTTTTAGCCTGCGATTTCGCAGCTAAAGCCCCTCTAACAAAAGGAGTTGAACGTTTTTGGCTTAGAAAAAACTTCTAAATATCTATAACCTATAGATTTTATGTTATGAAGTCGAGGTTACTGAGTTTATGTGGTTCGAGGGTTTGATTCGTTAATTTGATTGTCTCATAACGTCAGAAAAACAATTAATTTCGTAAAAACTATCACCTGAAGTAAAAAAGGTTTGTTCTTGCGTTTGAATAGGAGGGTGGGCGTCT